>CALMKH010000098.1 GCA_937867025.1 uncultured Bacteroidota bacterium
AACGCGCCCCGGCGACCGGAGGCGTTTCGCCTCAGGCGGAACGGTGCGCAGCGCCTCCGCTGAAACTTCAGCGGCACGCGGAGCACGGGAGCGACAGCGGACCCGGAGGGCACGGATAAGGCGCCCAAAAGGTTATTTATTCTCTTAATTACCCGCAGGGGCTTGTGAGAACGCAGTGCCAGGTTCTCAACTTTCCTGCTTTCAACTCTTGCTCACCATCCATTTGAACAGCTGCTTATAACTCGCCTTTTGCCCGTAACTCAATATACCGATGCGGTAGATCTTTCCGGCCAGCCAGACGACAAGGATAAATGTGCCGAAAAGAATGACACTTGAACAGATGATCTCAAACCATGAAATATCAAACGGCAGGCGAACCATCATCACTACCGGGGATGTGAAGGGGATCATGCTGCACCATACGGCCAGGCTGCTGTCAGGGTCTTTAAAAACAGCTATCTGGGCTATGATCAGGCCAAAGATCAGGGGCATGGAGACCGGAAACATGAATTGCTGGGTTTCTGTGTCGCTGTCCACTGCACTGCCGATCGCGGCAAAAAGAGAGCTGTATAAAAGGAATCCGCCAAAAAAGAATATCACAAAACCGGTGAGGATCTTGACGAAGTTCAGACTTTGCAGCTGCCCCATGATGTCTGCAAACGGGCTGTCAGCTACGTGTTTGATCTGCTGTTGTGTCTGCATTACCGTCTGGCTGTCAATATGTTCGGCCCCAAACGCCACGCTCAGCACCATGATCAGCAGTCCCGACAAAACAATCCAGGCGATGAACTGGGTCAGACCAACCAATGCAACACCCAGGATTTTTCCCATCATCAGTTCAAAAGGTTTAACGGCCGAAATGATGATCTCCACGATCCTGTTGTTCTTTTCTTCTGTAACACCCCGCATGATCATTACACCATACATGAAAATGAACAGGTAAATGATGAAGGCTCCGAAATAGCCGACCCCTGATTTCATTTCCGTGCCACTGCTCTTGCCGGTCAGTAATTGATCGGTCATCCTGATCCTGGGCCTCAGGCTGTCGAGGCTCGCCTTGGAAAGCCCCCTTTCACCCAGCCTGTTGTTGAAGTACTGGTTGGCCAGCAGTCCTTTCAGCTCCTGTTTCTCGGTCAATGACAGGCTTTTCTTCGCCACTACGTCAACACTGTCGCCCGTTTTATTCTTAATATCCAGGAGAACATCTGTGGTTTCTTCCCCGATCTGCTTTTTTGCCTGCGCGACATCTTCTACAAAATGGAATTCAAATGACGAGTCGCTCCGCATCTGAAAATTGAGGGAATGATGCGGATCGTGAATCGCCACCTTCACTTTTTTGCTATCGTTAAACTGTGAATAGGATATGAGAAATATTGTGCCATAAAACAATCCAATGATGATTGGCCCGAGGAGGGTCATCACTATGAACGATTTTTTGCTGGCCCGGGTTATGAATTCATGCCTTAAGATGAGTATGATGTTTTTCATTTGGTGTTAGTTCTGTTTGGTGACAAGCTGTATGAAAATATCGTGAATGCTGGGAATAAAACGGTTGAAACTGATCAGTCCAGACTGCTGCATAACGTAGCCTATGCATTCATTGGGTGTTACAGAACCAAGGGCCAGCCTGTACCGGAAATGCCCGTATTCGTCGACGTCAGATTCCAGGGAATTGATTCCGGGTCCGAAGTTTACGGCTTTTTCCGTAACAAGCTCAAACCTGTCTGAACTATATGAGCGCCTGATGTCTGATACTTTGCCATCGATGATCTTTTCCGAAAGATGAATTAAGGCCATGTAGTCGCAGAGTTTTTCAACGCTTTCCATGCGATGGGTCGAGAATATGATGGTAGTGCCTTTCTGTTTAAGCTCAAGAATCACCTCGGTAAGGAGTTCTGCATTAACCGGGTCAAAACCGCTGAAAGGCTCGTCAAGTATCAGCAGGCCGGGGGAATGAATAGCAGACACAATGAACTGTATCTTTTGCTGCATACCTTTGCTGAGCTCCTCCACCTTTTTGTTTTTGACATCAAAAAGCCCCATTTTCTTAAGCCACCAGGTCGCTTTTTCATTAGCTTCCAGATAACTCAAACCTCTGAGGCGGGCAAAATATTCCAGCTGTTTCATTACCCTGATCTTTTTATACAGGCCCCTTTCTTCAGGGAGGTAACCGATATGGCGAATATGTGAAAGGCTCAGTTTCTCACCATTCAGCAATACATCCCCTTCATCGGCCTGGGTGATCTGGTTGATAATCCGTATTAAAGAGGTCTTGCCGGCCCCGTTAGGCCCCAGCAGGCCGTAAATACTGCCTTTGGGAATATCGATGGATATATTTTTCAGGGCGGTTTTATCCGTATAGAATTTGGAAACGTTTCGTATTTGCAGCAGTGGTTGATCCATAGTCAGAATGTGAGTGCAATACAAACTTAATATTTATTTCAATAGGATAAGTATTCGATAGCAGACTGCTTTTATACGACGACAGATGACTTTCATACAGGATCGGGGCCGGGACAGGAAGACAGGTGTTCCGAAAGATCTGCGGCCCGGGAACAAATTTTTAAAAAAATTTTGAAAACTTGAACAAATCTTTATTTTTGTATGGAATGAAAGTTATCGTCTTACGTATTCTCCTGTTCTTATGCCCTATCTATACCGTATATGCCCAGGACAAAATAGATTTCAGTAATTACACTCCTCTCAAATGCCAGGGACCTATTCCCCAGGATTTTAAGACCGAGTTGTCGAAACTGGTGGAGCAGGCAAAGAATGAAAGGAATACAGAAGGCAGAAAAGAAAAGAAGCAGGAGGTGGAGTTTGCCGAACTTTCCAATTACCAGCTCAACAACATCCTTTTCAGTGGCAAGGTCCTTTACGGGGATATACTGACGGGTTATGTCAATAAAGTAGCTGATGTGATATTGAAAGAAGAACCTGAGCTCCGCAACAAAATCCGCTTTTACGTGCTGAAGACCACCGACCTGAATGCCTATTCAACCCAACGGGGTATCATATTCGTGAGTGTCGGCCTGCTTGCCGAAATTGAAAGTGAGGCCCAGCTGGCATTCATTCTTTGCCATGAGCTGGTGCATTTCAGAAATAACCACAACCTTGAATCATATAAAAAAAGGCAGGATATCGGGGAAGAGAACGACATCAACGTCAGTGAAAGGCTTAGCCGCATACTCAACTATGGCAAGGAACATGAACTGGAGGCCGACCGCGAGGGGCTCGAATTGTTTTTAAAGACCCCATACAGCACGAATGAACTCAATAACCTGTTTGATGTCATGCTGTATTCATACCTCCCGTTCGATGAGATCAAACTCGATTCTGCCTATTTTAACTCAGGCACCAGGTATGTATTGCCCGGAAAATATTTTCCTAAAGAGGTTTCTGACATTACGGCCGAAGAAGATGTAGCCGACTCGATGAGCACGCATCCCAACATTAAGAGACGGAGGGAAGCCATCCGCAAATTGCTGGAGACTGACAATAAGCCATCCGGCAGCTCATTTATATTGACAAAGGAAGAGTTTACCATGGTGCAAAGGGCGGCGCGTTGCGAACTTTCTGTCATTTACCTGCAGGAAGCAGAGTTTGAAGAAGCTTTTTACTGCGGTTTTCTGCTCGAAAAAATATATGGCAAAGATTTGTTCAGTACTAAGATCCGGGCTTCAGCATTGTATGGGGTTGCCAAGCAAAAAAATCATGATCATCAAAGGAGTATC
This sequence comes from uncultured Bacteroidota bacterium, assembly GCA_937867025.1. Lineage (GTDB taxonomy): Bacteria > Bacteroidota > Bacteroidia > NS11-12g > UBA955 > JABMMZ01. The sequence goes on from CALMKH010000098.1 coordinate 3,735, forward strand.
AGGCGCTATATAGGCAACAGGAGTTCTTCCGACGATGAATCTAAAGAATCCTGGGAACTGGTTGAAGGTGAATCCCAGGCCGTATATCACATGTTCAGGAAAATGCCCAGTAAAGAACTGACAATTCTCGGGGCAAAGACCATGCTGGAATCTTACAGGCAATACAATGACGATTTTTTTGAAGAGAGGTTCAGGAGCCTGGTATATGAACTGGTGAGCATTCACGAACTGGAAAGGAGTTCTTTCATAGAAGAGCCTCCTGCCTCAGATACAGTAAAAAAGGTTGAGGTTGAAGATACAGTTGCGGCTCCCGCCAAACTGTCAAAAATATCCAAGATCAAAAAGAGCAAAGCTGAAAAGTCGGGCTCAGAGGGCGATAAGTCAACTCATTATTATAAATATGCCTTTGGAGGGCATCTCAATGACAGTCTTTTCATTGATGCTTTTACAAATTCATCTGCCAGATACGAGAGAGAGAAAGACCGCGAATCTTCTCCAGCTTACCGGAGATATCAACGTGAAAGGGAGGATATTGTTGAGAAATATGGTGAAGCGCTGGACATTAAAAAATTTGTCATGCTCAATCCGTTCTATTCAAGCTATATCCTGAAATACTATTTTTATCATAGCTACCGGACAAAAAACCCGAAAGTGACACCGCTGATGGAAACTGCCATAGAACAGAAGCTGCAGAGCTATTTCAGGGATTATGCCAAACAACTTGAAATAGACCTGGATATCGTTGGAATGAGCCAGCAAAGCAATCTCGAAACCGAACAGTTCAACGATTATCAGCAGCTCATCAACTGGTTTTCGGAAAGGCTTGCTATCGGGAAGATGGGAGCCTACATTTACAACGACCAATACATAAAGAAATATGCGAATGAATACGGGTATATGGCTTTGTGTTATGTCATTAATGTCGATAAGTCAATGGAGGTTGTGTTCATGTTGTTTGATCTGGAGACAGGCGGGAGCCGGATGGTATATGAAAAAGACCTGAAAAAGGCCAAACCTGACGGGGTGTTTTCACGGATGATCGTTTACGATATCCTGCACCAGATAAAGCAGAAACCACACAGGATAAATAAATTAAAACGCAAACACAAAATAGATGAAGAATAATTTACTGGCAGTGATCATCTGTTTAACGGGGATGAATTTGCAGGCCCAGAACAGGGCAGGTTTATTTGGCAAGACTTTCTTCTTTGGTATCGAGGAAAGTATTTCGGTCACGGGGTATGACGAACGTTATACACTCGTTAACAGGAAAGTTGGTCGCATAAAACTGGAGAAGCTTACAAAAAAGAACAGGCTTATCGGTGTCAATTTCCAGCGCCAGGTTTTCAGGGTGAATAAAATGCCGCAATATTATATCAACTCTGATGCTTATGCCATAACGGTTAAGAAATTCCGTGCATTCAAATCTATCGCTCCTGTGGGCAAATACTGGCAATGGAGCCTTATACTCACTGAGAATCATGCTCACAGGCCTGATCTGGTCTATCGTAAATTCGGGGACCTGAGCCTGCAGTTGGAATACGGTAAATCTGTACCTTTTATCTCCAAAAGGATACTTCTCAATTATTCTTTAGGCACACGTCTCAGGTTGTTGGGTTCGGAAGAAAATAATCCACACGCACCGGATATCATGAAAACTTTTAAAACCTTGAATGATTATTTCTGGATAAGGAACCTGTTAAAAATTAATTGCGGATTGGCATATGCATTCTAGGCTGATTGATAAAATGATACATGAAAAATTCACCGGAAAGATAATCCGGTTTTGTCTGTTAATACTTATGCCGGGTATAATAACTTTTGAGGCGATGTCACAAAATCGCCCGGGATATTTCGGGAAAAAGAATCTGCTCAGTTTCGAAAAGAATATCGGCTGGTATATATTGGCCGACAAAAATTCCAAAGCAGTAAAACAAGGCTTTGGTCCCATTTTAAAGATAGAACGCATAACTGGGCGTAATACGACACTGGGTTTTTCCTTCGCGCATAATAAATTTGAGTTGAATGACCCTCTGCATGATTTCAGAGACATTTATCCCATCACCTATAATGAGCGGTTGATCATAACATATTATGGACATGGTACGCTGAAGGTAAGGTCAAATACTTATCTTTTCCATATTAAACAATACTTTAGTGAACGCGCCATGGCCCCGGTGGGCGGGTATGTTGTAATTGACGGAGGGATAGTCAGCAGCAAAATGGGTTTTGGAGATGACTTCAGGGTGTATGATGACATGGGCGTTGCCTATTCTCCGGCTGAAGGGACAGCATTTAAATTCAAACAGCTGGTACTTGGGCTCAATTTCGGGCGTACAAGACCCTTATTCGGATCCAGGTGGCTGTGGGACCTGTCATGGGGAATTGGGGTGAAGATCAGGACTACCCATTATTCTATTGACCAGAACGATGAGTGGGTTAAGAAATCATCGGATTACGTATTGAACCATCAATTATTCAGGATAAAATTAGGAATAAACTATGCATTTTAAACATATCATTTTTGTCCTTTTCGGATCTGCTTTTTTTTCCTGTGCCAAAGATGAACCTTTGGTGAAGGCAGTAAAAAAAGGTTATACCATAGAAGATGAAGCAAAGGCCGACCGGAGCTTTAGTGTTCAGAGATATGCCCCGGAAAACGATTCCTTTAAGTTTACTGCTTATAATACGACTGTCAAATATTATGGTTCAACCAAACAGACATACTTTTTCCTGGTGGATGAAAAAGGAGATGAAGATTATCATTTGGTGATAAATTCTGACGGCGACCTGGATGATTATCAGAATCACCTGTTATGGAGCAATATAAATGTTATAGGGAACAAGGTTCATGTGCAATTGAACAGGTGGACAGAATATGGTTATAAGGAAACTGTCATGGAATCTGAAACGCAGGGCTCGGGAGATATTTTCAGGTACCAGAAATTGAATGACGAATATGACCTGCTTATAATTGATTGCAGTGCTGCGGAAGAAGATCACGATTATTACGGGAAGTTTACAGGAAGGTTTAAAATCAAAAGGTAAAGCTCAGTTTGTGTAAAACCGGTTGTTAAGCAGTGCATTCGTGTACAGCTGTATCCTTGCCATCAATTCGCGCTCGAGTTGTTTCTGCAACAGCTTTTCCTCCTCGGTCAGTTTATAACGCGCTTCATTGTTGCTCATGAATTTTCCGTGCATGTGCATCTTGAATCCTTCAGGGAATAACCGCAGGCAATATGGGTACCGGATGATCTGATTGACGCCGTAATCGCTATTGAGGGCAAAACCTTTTTCCACTGTGAAAGGATTGGAACCCATCGAAAAATAAGCATCCTTCACTTGTCCGAGGTCGAGAAGCGCGGGCATGATATCAAGGTGGGACACTGTTGCGCTGTCGTTTATACCGGGTTTTATGTGACGGGGCGAATAAATCATAAGCGGTATTTCGTATTTGCCTGTGGGTGAATAGAAATATTCATTCCTGCTGTGCGAAGGATGGTCGGCCGTGATGATGAAAATGGTATTGTCAAACCAAGGCATGCGGCTGGCCTTTTCGAAAAAGCGGCCCAGGGCATAATCGGCATACCGGACAGCTTTATGGATGGGCAGGTCACCACCTTTGAACTTATCCGCATAGGCAGGAGGTATCCTGTAGGGATCATGTGAAGTAAGGGTAAATACGGAACTGAAGAAAGGGGTTTTCTTTTTCGAGAGTTCATCTGCAAAGTACTGCAGGTAAGGCTCGTCCCATATGCCCCAGCTGCCATCGTAGTCTTTTTCCCTGTTAGGGTATTCATTTTTTCCGTAATAGCGGATATTGCCGGATATTTTAAGGAAATTGTCAAATCCCATGGAACCGTTTGCCGCCCCGTAATAAAACGAGCAGTCGTAACCATTCTTTGAAAGGTAGTAATGCGCACCTTTTACCGTGTTATTTTGAAAATTGCTGTTGATATAAGGCACTTCAAGCAGTGAAGGGATGGAGGCAAAAACAGAGGGGATGCTTTCCATGGATGTGGTGCCGCAACTATAGGCGTTGGAAAACACCAGGCAGCTTTTAGACAGGCTGTCGAGGAAAGGGGTATGCCGTTTTTCCTTGTTCAGGAAACCGCAATAGTCTCGCCCGAAACTCTCGAGGATAATCAGCACCAGGTTGGGTTTTGTCTGGAGTCCAAGCGAGTTGTTTTCGCGTTTAACTGGTTGGGTGATGATCGTGCATTCCAGGTCGCTCATGTACTGTACCGGCGCCGGTACGGCAGAACTGTAGGAGGTAAGTATCTGGGTAGGGGAGTTGATGGTGGCTGAAACCCATCGTGGGTCGACAAAACGCGCCGCATCGAAGCTCCGGAGCGGTTTGGTCCGGAAACCGCCGCGCGCGCCGACGAAAATAAGGCCGGCGGCCATAAAAAAGGCTATAACTGCATAGACAGGGCGCGGTTGCCGGGCGGATGGTTTCTGTTTAGGGTAAAAACGGTAAATCAGGAATGCAGAAAACATCCATGAAAGGGTAAGCCACCAATAGTTATAAATATAGGACGCCACAGGGTTTGAGCGATCGGAAAGCAACTGGAACAATTCGATGCCGCTCCTTCGGGTTTTTATCTTGTAAAACTCCATGTCAATGAAATTCAGGAGCATAATTATTGAAAGGCTTGTAACGAAGAGCCATTTCATAGCCGATTGATAATATGAATTATCCTGCCGGAAGGGTAGAAGGCTCAGTATATGGAACGGTGCGAGAAAATATGCAATTGCCTGAATATCAAATAGTATACCGCTTAGGAAAACCATCGGCAATTCGGTGGTGGGAGAGCCTTTTAAATAGGGAAAAAGGTAAACAATAAAAATAATCCGGCTACAACTTAGGAAGATTAAGGCGAACAGGCATCTTTTCAGCCAGGTTCTGAGGTAGTTTTCAATGAGCGGATTCATTTATCAACACTGCAAAAATGCAGAACTCAGGCCACATTTTTAAATAATTTAGAATTTTTTCCATATTATGTTTGTGAATTTCAAAAAAACACCTACTTTTGCAGTCCTTTTTACAAAAAAAGTACGTTTAATAAATTATGCCGACCATACAACAATTGGTAAGAAAGGGGCGACAAACCTTAAATCTGAAAAGCAAATCTCCTGCTTTAGATTCATGTCCGCAAAGGCGCGGTGTTTGCACACGTGTCTACACGACCACCCCTAAGAAACCGAATTCAGCGATGCGCAAAGTTGCGCGTGTTCGTTTAACTAACGGAAAAGAAGTGAACGCCTACATTCCCGGTGAAGGTCATAACCTGCAAGAGCACTCTATAGTTTTAGTGCGCGGCGGCAGGGTAAAAGACTTGCCAGGTGTACGTTATCACATCGTCCGTGGTGCATTGGACACTGCTGGTGTGGAAGGTAGAAATCAACGAAGAAGTAAATACGGCACCAAAAAACCTAAGGCCAAAGCAGCCGGCGCAGCCGATGCGAAAGCCAAAGGCAAAAAATAAGGATAAGAATCAATGAGAAAAGCAAAAGCAAAACGCAGAGTTTTATTACCTGATCCAAAGTTTAACGATGTGTTGGTAACACGTTTCGTTAATAACATGATGTATGACGGTAAGAAAAGTGTGGCATTCGGAATCTTTTACGATGCTATTGAGCTGGTGGAAAAGAAGATCACGGAAGAGCCTGGTATCGAAACCTGGAAAAAGGCATTGAACAATGTCAGTCCTATGGTAGAGGTAAAGGCTCGCAGGGTTGGTGGAGCAACATTCCAGATACCTACCGAGATCGCACCGGAAAGAAGGGCTGCTATGGGCATGAAATGGATCATTTCTTACTCACGCAAGCGCAACGAGAAATCAATGGCAGAAAAACTGGCAGCAGAATTCATCGCCGCTTCAAAGGGTGAAGGAGCAACTGTTAAAAAGAAAGACGATACGCACAAAATGGCTGAAGCCAATAAAGCGTTTGCTCACTTTAAAGCATAAGGAGATTATTAATGTCACGCGATTTAAAATATACAAGAAATATAGGCATTGCCGCGCACATTGATGCAGGTAAGACTACCACCACTGAGCGTATCCTTTATTACGCCGGTGTGAATCACAAAATTGGTGAAGTGCATGATGGCGCTGCTACAATGGACTGGATGGCACAGGAGCAGGAAAGAGGTATCACCATTACTTCTGCCGCTACCACTGTGTTCTGGAAATACAGGAACAATACATACCATATCAATATTATAGATACCCCGGGTCACGTGGATTTCACTGTTGAGGTGAACCGTTCACTCCGTGTACTTGACGGCCTGGTATTCCTTTTCAGCGCCGTGGATGGCGTTGAGCCGCAATCAGAAACCAACTGGAGGCTTGCCAATAATTATCATGTACCAAGGATCGGTTTCGTCAATAAGATGGATCGTTCAGGTGCAGATTTCCTCAATGTGGTAAAACAGGTCAGGGATATGCTCGGCAGCAATGCAGTTCCCCTGCAGTTACCAATCGGTGCTGAGGATAATTTCAAGGGAGTTGTCGACCTGATTAATTTCAGGGGAATGGTGTGGAACGAAGAAGACAAAGGCATGACTTACAAGGAAGTTCCTATTCCTGAAGACATGATGGAGGAAGCTACCGAGTGGAGAGAAAAACTTCTCGAGGCAGTTTCTGAATACGATGATAAACTGATGGAGAAATTCTTCGAGGATCCGAATACAATTACCGAAAGGGAAATACTGGATGCCTTGAGGGCTGCCTGCCTGGACATGAAAATTGTTCCAATGGTATGCGGATCTTCATTCAAGAACAAAGGTGTGCAAACCATGCTCGACCTTGTTATGGAACTGATGCCGAGTCCTCTCGATAAAAAAGAGATCATCGGAACAAATCCTGACACCGAAGAAGAAGTAAAACGCAAACCTGATTACAGCGAGCCATTTACAGCGCTTGCTTTCAAAATCGCCACCGATCCTTATGTGGGCCGCCTGGCATTTATGAGAGCTTATGCTGGCAAACTGGATGCAGGTTCATATGTATTGAATACAAGAAGCGGCAATAAGGAAAGGATTTCCCGCATATTCCAGATGCACGCCAACAAGCAGAACCCTATTGAGTTCCTGGGTGCCGGCGATATCGGTGCTGCGGTGGGATTCAAGGATATCAAGACCGGCGATACACTTTGTGATGAAAAACATCCTATAGTGCTCGAGTCCATGGTATTCCCTGAGCCGGTGATCGGTCTGGCGATAGAACCTAAAACCCAGGCTGACATTGACAAGCTGGGTGTAGGATTGAGCAAACTCGCCGAAGAAGATCCGACCTTCCGGGTGAAGACAGACGAAGAAACCGGTCAGACAGTTATCTCCGGTATGGGTGAGCTGCACCTTGAGATCATCGTGGACAGGCTGAAAAGGGAGTTTAAGGTGGAAGTGAACCAGGGCGCACCTCAGGTGGCTTATAAAGAAGCTATCAAAGGACGTGTTACCCACAGGGAAACCTTTAAGAAACAAACAGGTGGCCGCGGTAAATTCGCTGATATCCAGTTTGAGCTTTCACCGGTTGATCCTGACTTTACAGGCGAGGGCCTGCAATTTGTAAACGAAGTTGTCGGTGGAGCAATTCCACGCGAATATATTCCTTCTGTTCAGAAAGGATTTGCCGAAGCAATGAAAAACGGCGTATTGGCCGGATATTCGATCGACAAGATGAAAGTAAGGTTGTTTGACGGGTCTTTCCACGCGGTGGACTCTGACTCCCTTTCATTCGAGATCTGTGCTAAATCCGCTTTCAGGGAAGCTGCTCCAAAAGCGCAGCCTATACTTCTCGAGCCAATTATGAAGCTGGAAGTTTTAACTCCCGCTGATTACATGGGTGATGTGCAGGGCGACCTGAACAGGAGAAGAGGTATGCTGGAAGGTATTGACGAAAGGGCCGGTTCACAGGTGATAAAAGCCAAGGTGCCGCTGTCCGAAATGTTTGGATATGTAACAACCTTGCGTACCATCACTTCAGGAAGGGCTTCATCAACGATGGAATTTGATCACTACGAAGAAGTTCCACGTGCAATGGCCGAGGAAGTAATTAAAAAAGTAAAAGGACAAAAAGCTAACGCATAATACAGTAATGGTAACACAGAAAATAAGAATCAAATTGCGTTCACACGATCATAACCTGATTGACAAGTCAGCAGAGAAGATCGTTAAATCGGTAAAGGCTACCGGCGCCGTTGTAAGCGGTCCCATTCCCCTGCCGACCAATAAGAAGATCTTTACAGTGTTAAGGTCTCCGCACGTGAACAAAAAAGCCAGGGAACAGTTCCAGCTGTGCTCTTACAAGCGTCTCCTGGATATCCACAGTTCCACAGCCAAGACTGTAGAGGCGTTGATGAAATTAGAACTTCCAAGTGGTGTTGACGTTGAAATTAAAGTATAACAGATTATGGTAGGATTAATCGGTAAAAAAATAGGAATGACCAGCATCATCGGTTTGAATGGTGCCAAAATCGGTTGTACAGTGGTACAGGCCGAACCCAATATTATTTCCCAGATAAAGACTGAGGAAAAAGAAGGATATAATGCACTCCAGATATCTGCCATTGAGCTGAAGGAAAAGCATTCCAACGCCGCAGCCATCGGGCACTTTGCAAAGGCAAATTCGAAGCCAATGAAAATGTCCCATGAGTTCCGTGTGGAAAAGGTTCAGGGAAATGTAGGCGACAGGGTTGATGTAACCATTTTCGCTGACGGTGATTTCGTGGATATCATCGGTACCTCAAAAGGTAAAGGTTTCCAGGGTGTTGTTAAAAGGCACAATTTTAACGGTGTAGGTCCTTCTACCCACGGTCAGCACGACAGGCAGAGGGCCCCGGGTTCAGTAGGTTCGTCTTCTTACCCTTCAAAAGTGTTCAAGGGTTTGAGAATGGCCGGAAGAATGGGCGGAAAAAGGGTTAAGAACATCAATGCGCAAATCCTGAAGGTTGTGCCTGAGCAAAACCTCCTGATCATTAAAGGAGCGATTGTAGGTCACAACGGTTCAATCATTGTAATAGAAAAATAAGAAATGGAACTGAAAGTAGTAACAATCAATGGAAGTGAGACAGGCAAGACTGTCGAATTACCTAAAGATATATTCGGTATGGCTCCGAACGACCATGCCATTTACCTGGATGTGAAACAATACCTGGCTCACCAGAGGCAGGGTACTCACAAAACCAAGGACAAGGCTGATGTACACTACAGTACCAGGAAGATCAAACGTCAGAAAGGTACCGGAGGCGCACGTGCAGGAAGCATCAAGTCTGGTGTGTTTGTAGGAGGAGGAAGGATCCACGGACCGCGTCCGAAAGATTATACCTTCAAGCTGAACAAAAAGCTGAAAAAGCTTGCCAGGGTATCTGCGCTTTCTTATAAAGCCTCAACAAATAACATCATTGTTCTCGACAGTTTGACTTTTGATAAACCAAACACCAAGACATTCATTTCCGTACTGAACAATCTGAAGCTGAATGACCAGAGGGTTTTATTCGTGACGCCTGAACTGAATAAGAATGTGTACCTGAGCGGAAGAAACCTGCCTAAGGCCCATACCATGCAGGCATCAGAAATCAATACATACCAGATATTGAAAGCTAAAACCCTTGTATTGGTGAACGACTCGATAGAAGTAATTAAACAAACATTGAATTAAGATTATGTCAGTATTAATCAAACCGCTGATAACAGAAAAGATGACGATGCTTACGGATAAGAGGAAGCAATACGGTTTCGTATGCCTCAGGTCCGCAACAAAGACAGAGATAAAAGCCGAGATCGAAAGGGTATATAATGTGGAAGTTGAATCGATCAATACCATTGTTACCACCCCTAAGCGCAAGAGGAACAGGCGTACAGGACAGGTAACAGGTAGGACCAATATCTACAAGAAAGCAATTTGTAAGTTGAAAGATGGTCAAGAAATTGACTTTTACGAAAATATTTAAAGAAAATGCCAGTTAAAAGACTTAGACCGATAACACCGGGAACGCGATTCAGAATTGCAAATGCGTTTGCAGAACTTACAGCATCAGAGCCTGAAAAGAGCCTGACTGTATCATTGTCTAAATCCGGTGGAAGAAACAACCAGGGTAAGATGACCATGCGCTATATAGGTGGCGGTCATAAGAGGAAATACCGTATCATCGATTTCAAGAGGGATAAGCATGGTGTACAGGCTGAAGTAAAGACCGTAGAGTACGATCCTAACCGTTCAGCTTTCATCTCCCTGCTGGAATACGCTGATGGCGAAAAAAGGTATATCCTTTGCCCTCACGGCCTGAAGGTTGGCCAGAAACTGAATTCAGGAACAGGTGTAGTGCCTGATCTGGGTAATACTCTGCCATTGTCAGAGATACCGCTGGGATCCATCATACACAATATCGAAATGGCTCCGGGCCAGGGCGGTAAAGTGTGCAGGAGTGCAGGTTCATATGCTCAGCTTACGTCAAAAGACGGAAAGTATGCGGTTGTTAAGCTGCCAAGCGGTGAAACAAGGTTGATCCTTGCCGCATGTTCTGCCACCATTGGTTCGGTGTCAAACCCTGACCATAACCTGGAGAACTATGGTAAGGCCGGCAGAAGCAGGTGGCTGGGCAGGCGTCCGAGAACACGTCCTGCAGCAATGAACCCTGTAGATCACCCGATGGGTGGTGGCGAGGGCCGTTCAAAGGGCGGACAGCCAAGGTCAAGGACCGGTATCTACTCACAAGGTCAGAAAACGCGCGATACCAAAAAGAGCTCGAACAGATATATAATAGAACGTAGAAAAGGAAAAAGAAATAAATAATGGCAAGGTCACTTAAAAAAGGTCCCTTCATCGACTGGAAACTCGACGAGAAAGTTACCAAGATGAACGAAACCAAGAAGAAAGCAGTAATCAAGACATGGAGCAGAAAATCCATGATTGCACCGGATTTTGTGGGTCACACTTTCGCCGTGCATAATGGCAACAAGTTTATCCCTGTTTACGTAACGGAGAACATGGTAGGCCATAAACTTGGTGAATTTGCACCTACAAGGACATTTAAAGGACACGGAGGCAACAATAAATAAACAGTATGGAATCAGTAGCAGTATTAAAAAATTGCCCTTTATCTCCACGTAAAATGAGACTGGTGGTAGACCAGATCAGGGGACAGAAGGTTGAGAAAGCTCTCAATATTCTCCAGTTCAGCCAGAGAAGGTATTATGCCATCTATGTTGAGAAGCTGCTCAAATCAGCGATCAGCAACTGGGAACAGAAGAACCAGGGCAGCAAAGCCGATGAGAGCAATATCGTTGTATCATCTGTTTTCGTTGACGGAGCCGTTGTTGCAAAGAGGATGAGGACCGCTCCCCAGGGACGTGCCTACAGGATACGCAAGCGTTTCAGCCATATAACAATCAAGGTTGACAGCATAACAAAAAACGAAAACCAAATAGCAGAAGCATAATTAATGGGACAAAAAATAAATCCAATATCGCTTAGATTAGGCATCATCAGGGGATGGGAAAGCAACTGGTACGGCGGAAAGAATTTTGCCGACAAGCTGGCCGAAGATGAAAAGATCCGCAAATACTTATATGTGCGTATCCCAAGGGGCGGCATGTCCAAGATTGTTATCGAAAGGACCATCAAAAGGATTATCATAACCATCCATACTGCCAAGCCCGGTATCGTTATAGGCAAAGGCGGAGCTGAGGTTGACAAAATCAAGGAAGAGTTGAAGAAGATATCGAAAAAAGATGTTCAGATCAACATATTTGAGATCAAGAGACCTGAGCTGGATGCCAAGCTGGTGGCCGAAACCATCTGTCAGCAGATCGAAGGCCGTGTAAGCTACAAGAGGGCTGTGAAGCAAGCGCTTGGCAATACCATGAGAATGGGTGCCGACGGCATCAAGGTAAGCATCTCTGGCAGGTTGAACGGTGCTGAAATAGCCCGTGCCGAGAAATATAAGGAAGGAAGAACCCCATTACACACCCTGCGTTCTGATATTGATTACGCACTGGGAGAGGCATTGACCGTATATGGAAAAATAGGTGTTAAGGTGTGGATATGCAGAGGCGAGGTTTATGGAAAACGCGACCTTTCCCTGAATGCAGGATCCGACAGGGGACCAAAGAGGGATGAAAGGCCGGCCAATGACAACAGGCGTGGCGGAAGGCGCGAAGGCCGTGAAGGCGGAAGAGGTCCGGGCGGCGATAACAGAGGTGGAGACAGAAGGAGGAGGGATAATTAAGAATTATAAGCGAAAGCAAATAACAATAAAAGGAAGAATTAGACATGTTAAGTCCAAAGAGAACCAAATTCAGAAAACAGCATAAAGGCAAAATCAAAGGTCTTGCAACAAGGGGACACCGCCTGAGCTTCGGTACTTTCGGTTTGAAAAGTATGGAACAGTCATGGATCACAGCCAGGCAGATAGAAGCAGCGAGGGTTGCCCTGACCAGGTTCATGAAAAGGGAAGGCCAGGTATGGATCAGAATATTCCCTGACAAACCTATCACCAAGAAACCAGCCGAAGTGCGTATGGGTAAGGGTAAGGGAGCTCCGGAATACTGGGTTGCCATCGTTAAGCCCGGAACCATTATGTTTGAAGTAACAGGTGTTCCTGCAGCTGTGGCTGAAAGAGGAATGTACCTGGCAGCTCAGAAGCTTCCTGTATCAACTAAATTCGTAATTAAACCTGATTATACAGAATAATGAAACACAGGGAAATAAAAGAACTTCCAACCAAAGAGCTGGTTGAGAGGTATAAAGAAGAAAAAGTAAAACTTACCAAGGTAAAGTTTAACAACGCTGTGGCAAGGATAGAGCAGCCGCATAAGCTGAAACAGTCGAGGAAAATCATCGCAAGGATGCTTACCGAGATGAATTCACGCAGGATAGAGAATGAATTAAAGGCCACAGAGAATAAAGACGAAAAGTAAAATGGAACAAACCAGAAACTCAAGGAAAGAAATCGTTGGCCGTGTGACCAGCAACGGGATGAACAAATCCATTGTTGTAGCTTTAGAAACTAAAGTGAAACACCCGAAGTATGGTAAATACTTTAAGAAGACCAAGAAGTTTTATGCTCATGATGAAAAGAATGAGTGTAATATCAATGATATAGTAAAAATCATGGAAACCAGGCCACTTAGCAAGCTTAAGTGCTGGAGACTTGTAGAAATAGTAGAAAGGGCAAAATAATGATACAAACAGAAAGTCGTTTAAAAGTAGCTGATAACAGCGGTGCAAAGGAAGTTCTCTGCATCAGGGTGCTTGGCGGAACCAGGAGGCGTTACGCTTCGGTTGGTGACAAGATCGTCGTGGCCATCAAGTCTGCGCTGCCTTCCGGCGGTGTGAAAGCCGGTACTGTTTCAAAAGCAGTTATCGTCAGGGTCAAGAAAGAAATTAAAAGGCCTGACGGCTCATATATCAGGTTTGATGAGAACTCATGCGTGTTGCTCAACAACTCGGATGAACCAAGGGGAACCCGTATTTTCGGTCCTGTTGCAAGGGAACTGCGTGAAAAACAGTTCATGAAGATCATATCATTGGCTCCTGAAGTTTTATAAGCGTTAATATAGAAGGAAATGAAAACGAAGAAAAATTCGCACGAAACTGCTAAGATACACATCAAGAAGGGTGATACCGTGATGCAGATCGCAGGCAAGATAACCGATAACAAGAATACCGGGAAGGTACTTGTTGTCTATAAAAAATCCTACAGGGCCCTGGTAGAAGGTCTGAACATCATTTCACGCCATACCAAGCCGAACTCAGCCAACCCTAACGGCGGTATCATTAAAAAAGAGGCACCTATACATATTTCCAACCTGATGGTTGTGGAGAATGGTGCGGTGACCAGGATAGGAAGAAAAGAAAACGATAAAGGAAAATTACAAAGATATTCAGTAAAATCTGGTGATTTTATCAAATAAATAAAGCAAGTAAATGTCGTATATACCAAATTTAAAGAGAAAATTCACTGAAAGCGTTATTCCGCACATGATGCAGAAATTTGCATATAAAAATGTGATGGAGATACCAAAGCTTCAGAAGATATGCCTGAACCAGGGTGTTGGTGCTGCAGTTAATGATAAGAAGCTTATCGATGCTGCGGTTGATGAAATGTCAAGGATATCAGGTCAGAAAGCACAGGCTACCGTTTCCAAGAAGGATATCAGTAACTTCAAGCTTAGGGCCAAGATGCCGATTGGTGCGAGAGTAACACTGCGCCAGGACAACATGTATGAATTCCTCGAACGCCTTATTTCCATTGCGTTGCCCCGTGTACGCGATTTCCAGGGTCTGGAAGTGAAAGGTTTTGATGGCAGGGGTAACTATACCATGGGTATCAGCGAACAGATTATTTTCCCTGAAATCGATATTGACAAGACCAACAGGATATCAGGTATGGACATCACTTTCGTGACTACTGCAAAAACCGATGAGGAGTGTCTCGAAATGTTAAGGGCTTTTGGTTTACCGTTTAAAAAATAAAAAAACAGAACATGGCAAGAGAAGCAATAAAAGCGAGAGAGCTGAAAAAGGAAAGACTGGTTGCAAAATATGCTGAAAAGCGCAAGCAACTGAAGGAAGCCGGCGACTATATAGGTCTCCAGAAACTTCCAAGGAGTTCTTCAAAGGTACGTCTCCGCAACAGGTGTAAATTAACCGGAAGACCAAGGGGATACATCAGTGTCTTCGGTTTATGCAGGAACCAATTCCGCGAACTGGCCTCAGCAGGCAAGATCCCGGGAGTAACAAAATCAAGCTGGTAATAAAAAAAAAGAAAAATGACTGATCCAATAGCAGATTACTTAACACGTTTAAGGAATGCCTTACAGGCTAAACACAGGATTGTAGAGATCCCGGCCTCCAATATCAAGAGGGCGATGACAAAAGTGTTGTTCGAAAAAGGGTATATCCTGAACTATAAGTTTGAAGAAACAGATAACAAACAGGGTGTTATCAAGCTGGCGTTGAAATACGATCCGCTGTCAAAACAGCCTGCCATCAGGGAATTAAGGAGAGTGAGCAAGCCCGGTTTAAGGAAATACGCTCCGGCAGATAACCTGCCAAGGGTGATCAACGGTCTGGGAATTGCTATTCTTTCCACTTCCAAGGGTGTAATAACAGATAAAGAAGCCAAAACATTGAACGTAGGCGGCGAAGTATTGTGCTACGTGTCATAAAAAACAAGAAAAAAGAACATGTCAAGAATAGGTAAAGCCCCGATAAGTATTCCTGCAGGAGTAGATATAAAGGTCTCTGCGGATAATGTGGTAACTGTGAAAGGCCCTAAAGGTGAATTGCACCAGCCGGTAAAGCCTGATTTCAAGGTGGAGCTGAACAACGGTGTTCTCACCATTCAGCGCCCAAACGACGAAAAGGCCAATAAAGCCCTGCACGGCCTGTACCGCTCACTCCTCAACAACAATGTGAAGGGTGTGACTACAGGACACGCTACAAGGCAGGAACTTGTGGGTGTGGGTTATAAAGCCACTAACTCAGGACAGATATTGGACCTTTCAATAGGATATTCACACAGGATCATGCTTGAAGTGCCAAAGGAAATCAAGTTGTCTACCGTGACTGAAAAAGGACAGAACCCGACCATCATCATGGAGAGCGCCGACAAGCAACTGCTTGGCCAGGTAGCAGCCAAGATCAGGTCATTCCGCAAGCCTGAGCCGTATAAAGGTAAAGGTATCAGGTTCACCGGTGAGCAACTGAGAAGAAAAGCAGGTAAATCAGCATCTAAAAAATAATTAGAAAGACAATGAGCAATTTTAAAACCGAAAGGAGATTAAAGATCAAGCGCAGGGTGTCAGGAAGCATAGTGACTTCGGCCGAGCGTCCACGCCTCGTGGTTTTCCGCAGCAATTCAGAAATATATGCGCAGATCGTTGATATCAGCAACAAAACCATATGTTCTGCCAGCAGCCTTGAGAAAGATCTCAGCGGATTGAAGGAAACCAATATGGCCAAGGCTTCCCTTGTGGGAAAAAGGATCGCTGAAAAAGCAAAATCCCTTGGAATCGAAAAAGTAGTGTTTGACAGGAACGGTTTCCTGTACCACGGAAGGATCAAGAACCTGGCAGACGGAGCCAGGGAAGGAGGCTTACAATTTTAACAAAAGAAAAACATGTCGACAAATAGCAATATAAAACGCGTAAGACAATCAGAGCTGGAACTCAAGGAAAAGGTAGTTGCAGTGAACCGTGTTGCCAAGGTGACCAAAGGCGGACGTACCTTTACCTTTACAGCCATTGTGGTGGTGGGTGACGGTAACGGCATAGTGGGTAACGGTCTGGGTAAAGCCGGTGAAGTAACCGATGCGATCCAGAAAGCTATAGAGGATGCAAAAAAGAACCTTGTGAAAGTGCCTATCCTCAACGGGACAGTACCTCACGAACAGATCGGCAAATTCGGCGGCGGCAATGTATTTATCAAGCCTGCATCCCACGGTACCGGTGTAATTGCCGGTGGTGCGATGCGTGCAGTTCTTGAAAGTGCTGGCGTACACGACGTGCTTGCGAAATCCAAGGGCTCTTCCAACCCGCACAACGTGGTAAAGGCCACTCTCGATGCTTTGTCCAAGCTCAGGGACCCTTACACCGTTTCCAAACAAAGGAACATTAATTTAAAGAAAGTATTTAACGGATAATATTATGGCTAAGATAAGAGTTACCAAAATTCGTAGTACCATCGGACAATCCGAGAGAGTAGAGAAAAACATGGAGGCTTTGGGCCTTAAAAAGATCAACAGCTCAAATGAACTTGAAGTAACTCCTCAGATTCTGGGCATTGTCAGGAAAGTTAACCATTTAGTAAAAGTAGAAAATATTTAAGATGGATTTAAGCACATTAAAACCTGCAGAAGGTTCGACTAAAAATAGCAAAAGGATAGGCAGGGGTCAGGGTTCCGGTAGGGGAGGCACTTCTACAAGGGGACATAAAGGCGCCCAGAGCCGCAGCGGTAATTCCCGCAAGAAAGGTTTTGAAGGCGGACAGATGCCCTTGCAAAGGCGTATTCCTAAAGGTGGATTCAAGAACTTCAACCGTAAGGAACTGGCTTCCATTAACCTGGATGTGCTGCAAAATCTTGCTGATAAAAAAGGACTGGCTGTGATCAATCACGAAACCCTCGTGGCTAATCACCTGGTTAACAAGAGGGAGTATTACAAGATACTCGGACGTGGCGAATTAAAAGCCAAACTCGAGGTGCATGCTCACGGATTCTCGGAATCCGCCAAAAAGGCCATCGAGGATAAAGGAGGTTCAACAACCCTAATAACCATTTACTGAGAATGAAGAAATTTATTCAGAAACTGAAAGAGATCTGGAGTATAGAGGACCTCAGGAGAAAGATCAAAAACACTCTCCTGTTCCTTCTTATATACCGTATAGGTACCTTTATCATCCTGCCCGGTATTGATGGCAGCGTGCTGATGGGTGCTTTGAAAAACCAGACCGAGGGCATACTCGGCTTAGTGAATATCTTTGCAGGTGGAGCTTTCGGAAGGGGCGCCATTTTTGCATTAGGTATCATGCCGTATATATCGGCCTCCATCGTTATACAGTTGCTGACTATTGCTGTTCCGGCATTCCAGCGTTTGCAAAAGGAAGGTGAGGACGGCAGAAGAAAGATCAACCAGTACACCCGGATGCTCACAATAGCCATTACGGCTGTACAGGCGGTTGCTTATCTTTACAATATCACGGGCAAGCAGGATAACTGGGGCGCACTGCTGTTCAAGACAAACCCGGCCCTGATGAGCGAAAGCTTCTTTATGGTTGTCAATGTCTGCATGCTGGTGGCCGGTACCATGTTTACCATGTGGCTGGGTGAAAAAATCACTGA
Organism: uncultured Bacteroidota bacterium; assembly: GCA_937867025.1. Taxonomy (GTDB): domain Bacteria; phylum Bacteroidota; class Bacteroidia; order NS11-12g; family UBA955; genus JABMMZ01. Next base: position 21,585 of record CALMKH010000098.1, read on the forward strand.
CAAAGGCCTTGGAAACGGTATTTCCCTGATCATCATGATAGGAATTATAGACAGGCTGCCTGAATCACTTGGATTTGAACTGGACCAGAGACTGGTCAACGGCGGACTCCCGCTCTTCATTATTGAGATACTTTTCTGGCTAGTGGTCATTGTGGCAACCATATTGCTGATACAAGGCGTCCGTAAAATTTCGGTCAACTATGCCAAGCGTGTGGAAGGCAACAGGATGTTTGGCGGTGCCAGGCAGTATATCCCTCTGAAAGTGAATGCGGCAGGTGTAATGCCTATCATTTTTGCCCAGGCCATTATGTTCATCCCTCCGACAATTGCCGGCAGTGTTGAGAACCCTGGCAGCTTCCTCAGGTCGCTAAGTGATTATGGTTCATTTGGTTACAATGCCATTTTTGCTATCCTGATTATTGCATTCACCTATTTTTATACGGCTATTACCGTGAATCCCACGCAGATGGCTGATGAAATGAAGAAAAGTGGCGGGTTTATTCCTGGCATCAAGCCGGGAAGAAGCACCGCGGAATATATTGATGAGGTCATGTCCAGGATTACATTCCCGGGCTCACTGTTTCTCGCATGTATTGCCATATTGCCTTCCATCGCCATGTTATTCGGTGTAAGTCAGAGCTTTGCGCAGTTTTATGGAGGAACATCGCTGCTGATCATGGTGGGCGTAGTGCTCGATACCCTGCAGCAGATCGAGAGTCACCTGTTAATGCGTCACTATGACGGATTGATGAAGTCGGGAAGGATAAAGGGCAGGACGGGAACCATGGCCACACAATCGATTTGATAAATTAAAAAAATAGTATTATTTTTGCACCCCCCGAAAAATGGCTAAACAGGATTCAATAAAGCAGGATGGAGAGATAGTAGAGGCATTGTCCAATGCTATGTTCCGGGTCAGGCTGGCCAACGGGCACGAAATAATAGCAACAATCTCCGGTAAGATGCGGATGAAATACATCAGGGTGTTACCGGGGGATAAGGTACAGGTGGAAATGAGTCCGTATGACCTGTCAAGAGGAAGAATATCGTACAGATACAAATAAATAAGGATCATGAAAGTAAGAACTTCAGTAAAGAAACGCAGTGTTGACTGCAAACTGGTTAAGAGAAAGGGAAAGCTTTTTGTTATTTGCAAAAAGAATCCAAAATTTAAACAAAGACAAGGATAATACATCACAATGGCAAGAATAGCTGGTATAGATTTACCCAAAAACAAAAGAGGTGTTATAGGCTTGACCTATGTATACGGTATTGGGGCAAGCAGGGCTTCCAAGATATTGGATCAAGCCAACATCAACCCTGACAAAAAGGTTGGAGAGTGGAACGACGAGGAGTTGACCGCTATCCGTAACTACATTACTAATTCGTTCAAAACGGAAGGTGAATTGCGCTCCGAGGTTCAGCTGAACATCAAGCGTCTGATGGATATCGGCTGCTATCGCGGTACCCGTCACCGTAAAGGCCTGCCATTAAGGGGACAGAGCACTAAAAATAATGCCCGTACCAGGAAAGGCAAGCGTAAAACCGTTGCAAACAAGAAAAAAGCTACTAAATAACAGACAATAATGAGTACTGTAAAAAATAAAAAGAAAGTAAAGGTTGACCCTATCGGTCAAGTACACATTAAGGCTTCATTTAATAATATCATCATATCGGTGACAAACGCCAACGGTGACGTTATTTCATGGTCCTCTGCCGGTAAAATGGGATTCAGGGGTTCAAAGAAGAATACTCCTTACGCAGCCCAGCTTGCCAGCCAGGATTGCGGTAAGACAGCCTATGATTTAGGGCTCAGGAAAGTGGATGTGTTTGTTAAAGGACCGGGTTCAGGAAGGGATTCTGCCATCAGGAACCTCGCCGCATCAGGTATCGAGGTTATGTCTATCAATGATACTACCCCGCTTCCGCATAACGGATGCCGTCCACCAAAACGCAGGCGTATTTAACAATAAGTAAGAAAAGAAAACAATGGCAAGATATACAGGTCCAAAATCAAAAATTGCACGCAGGTTCAGAGAGCCAATCTTTGGCCCCGATAAAACACTTGAAAAGAAAAATTACCCTCCGGGAATGCACGGTAATTCGCGCAGGAGAGGTAAGCAGTCAGAGTACGCTATCCAGCTGCTTGAAAAGCAAAAGGCTAAATATACGTACGGTATACTTGAGCGTCAATTTGCTAAAACGTTCAAGCTGGCAGCTGCCAAGAGGGGTATCACAGGTGAGAACCTCCTGAAATTCCTGGAAGCAAGGCTCGATAACACCGTTTTCAGGCTTGGCATAGCCCCTACAAGGAGCGCTGCGAGGCAGTTCGTATCACACAACCACATACTCGTGAACAATGAAGTGGTAAATATACCGTCATACCAGCTTAAGGCTGGTGACGTTGTGGCTGTCCGTGAAAAATCAAAATCCATGGAAGTTATTACCGGTTCACTTGGTACCGGCAGGAAACGTTTCAGCTGGCTGGAGTGGAACGATAAAAGCATGTCTGGAACGTTCCTCAACTACCCTGACAGGGCGGAAATACCTGAAAATATCAAAGAACAGTTAATCGTAGAGTTGTACTCTAAATAACCCCAAAATAAAAAATTAAACAAATGCCAATACTAGCATTCCAAAAACCAGAAAGAGTTATCATGCATAAGGATACAGACTTTTATGGTCTGTTCGAATTCAGCCCGCTTGAGAAAGGATATGGGGTTACAATTGGTAACTCACTCCGGAGGATATTGCTTTCCTCTCTCGAAGGACACGCCATCACTTCCCTCAGGATACAAGGCGTGGAGCATGAGTTCTCTACAATTAAAGGCGTTGCGGAAGATGTGACCGAGATAGTGCTTAACCTGAAACAGGTTAGGTTCAAGAAGGTTTCAAATGCAGATGACCACGAAAAGGTTTTTATCAGCATAAAAGGCAAAGAACAGTTCACTGCCGGTGACATTGCGAGGTATACCAACACATTCCAGGTGTTAAACCCTGAGCTTGTGATCTGCAATATGGAGCCGTTTGTCAACCTCGAACTGGAGATATCGATCGATAAAGGCCGCGGCTACGTTCCTGCTGAAGAGAACAAAACCAAGGATGCGCAAATCGGTCTCATAGCCATCGACTCTATTTTCACCCCGGTGAAAAATGTGAAATATTCAATAGAAGACTTCCGTGTTGAACAGAAGACCGACTATGAAAAGCTTATTATCGAGCTTCATACCGACGGGTCCATTCATCCGGAAAGTGCATTGAAGGAAGCCGCCAATATCCTCATCCAGCACTTCATACTGTTCAGCGATGAAAACATACTCCTGGACAGCCAGGTGAAAAAACCTGCCGCTGAAGTGGATGAAAACTTCCTGCACATGCGTAAGATACTCAAGACCAATCTCGCTGATCTGGACCTTTCCGTAAGGGCCTACAACTGCCTGAAAGCGGCTGAGATCCGCACACTTGGTGAACTGGTGAGCTTTGATATTGATGATCTGCTGAAATTCAGGAATTTCGGTAAGAAGTCACTCTCCGAGCTTGAAGAATTCGTAAGGGAAAAAGGACTGAATTTTGGAATGGACGTTTCAAAATATAACTTAAGTGAAGATTAACCAATAGTATAAAATGAGACACGGAAATAAAGTAAATAAATTAGGAAGGACAGCTTCACACAGGAGAGCCCTCATGGCCAACCTGACCATTTCCCTGATAGCGCACAAGCGCATCACTACGACTTTGGCCAAAGCCAAAGCCCTGAGAGTGTATGCTGAACCTCTCATCACCAAATCAAAAGAAAATACCCTGCACTCCAGGAGGACGGTTTTCTCTTACCTGAGAGATAAAGAATCCATTAAGGAACTTTTCGGTACGATTGCCGACAAGGTGGCTAACAGGCCAGGTGGTTACACCAGGATACTGAAACTCGGAAACAGGATAGGAGATAACGCTGAAATGGCGATGATCGAACTGGTCGATTTCAATGAGTACACCGATAAGATAGGCAAGAAAAAAGAAGCGCCTAAAGCCAAAACAAGAAGGGGAAAGGCAAAAACCACCAAGGCAGTTGAAGCCAAGGTTGAGGAAAAAGCTCCTGAAACTCCTGCAGAAAACGCTGAACCAACAGAAGAATAATTCTTCAGGAACACTATATTCAAAAGCCGCTTTTAGCGGCTTTTTTGTTGCCATCTAGCCTGTTACAGGCTCCCATTTCCGAGATTAAAAATTTTGTTGATCCTTGGTTGAATAAACCATATTCCTACTGGTAAAAACCATAGGAGGAAGAAATCGCCAATATAATCACTTAATTCTGCCGATCTTTTCTTTTCAACGCTTCTCAACGCTTTGGCAATAAAATAATGTTTCAAATGAAGAAAGAATTTCATGTTATCAATTAATCTAATGTATACTAATTTCATGCGCCCCAAGACCGAAGGCTATGCGCCCTGCGCATAGGTGCGCAATAACATGAAGCACGGAAGCGGCAGCGAACCCGAAGGGCGAGGCCCGGGCGCCCGACTATCAATAATCCAAATACGAGCTTCCGTAATTCCCGCGTCCGTAGGAAGAATAATTGTCGTAATATCCCCCGTTCCTTGTGCGCGTATGCTGCAGCAGGTTCTCGAACAGCATATCTTCTATAAGCCTTTCTGCCGGATATTCTGGCGTTATACTCAGTGATTGTCCATAAAACAGAGGCTTGTCCTTAGGGTCGGGCAACCTGGAGGTATCGGCTGGCAGGGCATCCGAAAGATACAGGTTCCACATGTCATCACCTTCAAACCTGTATTGATAAATGTATACAATGCCTGAATCCTTCCCGATATACACCTTTCTGGTCTGCCTGAATTCAACGCTGTCTATTTTGTTATAATCGTTGCCGTTCGCATATATGCTTGCCAGGACATAATCCTTATGGTTATGGTATTGTTTCGGGAATTTGTCGAGTTTTTTGGCTTCCGCAAGGATATTGTAAAACTCCACGCGGGTCTTTGTATTCTTTGCAAGCGACTGGTACACGCTATCATCAAAGTGAACATTATATTTAAGCAGGACCGGAAGGAGCGTAAGGCGTTTTTCATTGTCTGTGATCTTAAGAATCTTTTTCACAATATCCTGCATGACCTGGTTCTTAGCCTTTAAAGGAAGTGAAAGATCCAGGATATCACTCAATACGGAATAACTGCCATAACCGGAACGTCCGCGATCCTTGTAACTGTATGGTATTGTGGTATAATCGTCATAATGTACGCTCTTGTACATCCATGAGCTTGAGGTGGTCTCGACATGTTCCTTGGTAAGAGAGGCCATCAGGCGCTTGTATTCTATTTTGGTTTCCTGGACGAGCCTGTTATGAATGGCCGCATAATCATTTTCGTTAATGATGCCGCTGTCTTTCATCCGGGAAATCATGTTATAGGCCGTGTTCCTGTATTCGGTAATGGTTGTCAGTTCGATGAGTTCCGGTAAAATGATTTTCGTGAGTTTCAGGGAATCTCCGAAAGCATACAGCATCGACTGCATCTCATAACTGTTGTCGGAAATGGGAATATCCAAAGCGAGTATAGGTTTGATGGCCTGGAATGCCTTATCATTCTTCTGGTGAGCAATGGCCTTCAGTATTTCAATCTGCAGGAATGCGGTGTCCGAAAAGCGGTTGTACAGCTTCTGCATGTATGGTATGATCACATGATCGGCGCTGTCAATGCTGGCAAGGGTCAGTATGACCTGGGTTCTGATCTTTGCGGCATCCCCCTTCATACTGATGGTGTCTATGATACGGCAGAGGTCGGGGATATCGTTTTTATCGAAAGTCACAACGTCGAAATTTTTAATAGCTGCTTTCCTGGTGGTGCTGTCGGTGCTGGTAAAATCCTGGAAAAACCGGTAACCTTTTTTCCTGAATACATCATCTGCCATAATCGTATCGCTGACATCGAATGTGTTGAAGAACGTGTTGACGAAATCGTTCCCTCCGCTCACCGTATCCAGGTAAGCTTCCACATAGTATCTCGTTTGCCCGTGAAGTATGTTCATGACCTTCACCTGTCTGGTGGTATTTGTATCGGTGTACGTATACGTGGTGAAAGGAATACCGTTCCTCAGCCCCTTTTCAGTGCGGACGACTTTCAGCGAGCCGCTTTTTTCCCAGCCTTTGTAATATTCTTCCTTGTTCTTGTCCTGACTTTCATAGTAGCCGTATTTGTAGGCATTCACCACAATGAAGTCGTTGCAGTTGTCGGTTTTGAAATATATTTCCTTAAGGTTGCCCTTGTATTTGTTTTCCTTGTTTTCCTCTTCTTCATCCTCATCGTAGTAATAGGAATAGTAGTTCACCGCATCTTTCACCTGCAATGGCATGACCGGCGTCCTGACCTTGAAATGCAGACTGGTGTCGTTATAGTCGAAATACGTATAGGAAGGTTTGCCGTTGAATTTTACCGATGCAAAAAACCTGTCCTGGAAATTGGCCTGTTCACCGGGCAAGGGTTTCATCAGGAACATGATGTAGCGCGTACCGGCTATGACGAACCTGGCAGCAAGCACGTCACCCATTTTGTTCTCGTAGGTAGCGTCAAGGGCATGGTATCCCTGCCAGTTGAAATGTTTTTTGCCGGTTGTCCTGAAATGGTCGGTATTGGCGAAACTCCTGGCCATCACATTCAGCTCGAACGAGTCTTCTTCCAGGTAAAATTCATTCAGGATGTCTTCCTGCTTGATCAGGTATGTATTGCCGGAGCTTTTATCATACACCAGGTGTTCGAATGAAGGGTTGGCCTTATAAGTCAGTGGCAGTTTGGCGTATTTGTCATTATTCGGCAGCTCAATGGAAAACACGCTGTCAGGACTGCTGATCTTTCTCCATGTGGTAGCGTTTCCTTCATTGATCCTGATGGATCTGAAAAAATCGTCGGCTTCCGATCCGGCTGCAAAATCCTTCTTGCCTGCCATGCGGATTATGTACACATTGAAAGGAGAGGCCAGTATCTGGAACCTGTTGAGGTCACCGGTCTTAAGCTCGGTGACCACTTCCATGCCATTAAAGCCGTTTGAAACTATATTTTTCTTGGAAGTGATCTCACCCGGAATGTTTTCAAATATCATGGTATCTATCACCAGCAGGACATCTTCCGGGCTTTTGCCTGAGAACACCGAGTTACAGGCGATTTTTTCGATCTGGTAATAGTAGCCGTTGGCCAGGTCGGGACTCAGGTAGGATGAATAATAGCTGTTGTCGTTCACCTTGGTGAGCCGTGTTGGCAGGCTGGCTGAAATAAGCCCGTCTTCAGACGTATAAACGGCATACCTGTGTTTCAGTTGTTTGTCCTCGAATTTCTTGGCCATTTTGCTTTTTTCAAGCGCAATGCTCTGCACCGGCCTGACCTTATAACCCTTTTCGATCAGCATCTGCAAAACACCTTTCGTCCCGGGCAGATGCGAGCAGCCAACACCTGTGAACATGGATTTTCCAAGTTGCATGATGGAATCCATTCTTCTGACCATATTGGCGTTCCGGCGGTAAAGCATATACTCGAGGTAATGTTCTGATTCCGTCATCCTGTCGATTGAATCCAGCATGTAAATATCTCCCCTGCGATAAGCTTCGGCCACTTGCTGGCTGAGTTTATAGTTATAGCGGCGCGGTTTTTTAGGTTTGGCATCTTTTGGTTCTTTCTGCGATTTTTTAACCAGTTCCCGGCTTTCCTCAAAACCCTCCACTCCCGTAAATTCCTTGCCTAGTTTTTTAGCGATCTGGTAGATATACAGGTCGAGCCAGGCATCTTCTTCAAAATCGTCCTGGTCTCCGCGTTTAAGCAGGTAATTCACTTCCCTGACCTCTGCGCTGAGTTTTCTGGCAAGCAGTTCCTTGTCGTAGCTGTTTAGCGTAAAATGAAACAGGTTCAGGAATTCATAATTATTGCGTCTGAATACCTTCAGGGCATCTTCGGGGTTTTCGAGTTCATTCTCGGATATCCAGCGATGAATAACGCTGTCGAGGTCCTGTTCGAGCGCCACTATGTCGCTTTTGGACAAGGCGATGTAGAATGAATCACCAAGGTGAAAAGCAATTTTCTGGCTGACGTGCATGGTGCCATATACATAGCTGGGCTTTTTGAGTCCTTTGCCGGTTATCTGCCATAGCAGGCCTTTCTGGCTGGAATTTACCTGGGCTGTGGCATGGTTAGTGAAAGTAAGAGCAAGAAAAAGGAAAAGGGTTGTTGAAATGTGCTTGATCATTATTAAATATTATTCGAATATATAGAAATTATGATAACGAAAAAAGGGGATGATAAATTTCATCCCCTTTTACAATATCGATAAACAGCCTTTATTCAGGCACTACTTCAATGTCGATCTCTTTTGAAACTTCTTTGTGAAGGGAGATGGTAGCCTTGTATTCGCCAATCATTTTAGGCTCTTCAGAGAATACGATCTTGCGCCTGTCCACTTCGTAGCCCATGTCTTTCAGAGCATTAGCCACCTGGAGGGTAGTAACTGCCCCGAATATCTTGCCGCTGGTGCCTGTTTTGGCTTTAAGAGTCACTTTGACACCTTCAAGCCTCTGAGCCATAGCATCGGCATCTTTCCGGATCTTGTCCTGCTTGAACGACCTTTGCTTGATATCTTCTGCCAGCATTTTAAGCGCTGATTCAGTAGCCATTTTCGCCATTCCCTGAGGGATAAGATAGTTGCGGCCATAACCTGGGCGCACTGTTACCACATCGTCTTTATGTCCAAGACTTCTAACGTCCTGGGTTAAGATTAATTTCATGTTTGCCATTTCTGTTTCCTCCTTTTATTATTTTAAACCGTCTGCTACATAAGGCAGTATTGCCATGAAACGCGCGCGTTTCACTGCAGTGGCCACCTTGCGCTGATATTTGTCCGAAGTACCGGTAATCCTTCCAGGAAGGATTTTGCCCTGTTCGTTCATGAACTTAAGCAGGAAATTGGCATCTTTGTAATCCACATACTTGATATTGTGCTTCCTGAAGCGGCAATATTTTTTTCTGATCACCTGCTGTGGCTGCTGGCTGTTGAAGTTAAAATTGTCTTGTGCTGCTGTCTTGCTCATACTTTAGCGTCCTCCTTGACGATCTTTGCTGCCGGTGCGATTTCGCCTTTCTTCTTCCTTTCGTTGAAGATCACGGCGTGTTTGTCCAGCTTGGTGTTTAAAAATCTCAGTATCCTTTCGTCCCTGCGGTAAAGTGTTTCCAGTGCGGAAATGAACTCGGGACTGGCCTGAAATTCGAAGAAATGATAGAAGCCTGTAGATTTTTTTCTGATGGGGTAGGCTAACTTGGTAAGACCCCAATTGGTCTCATTTACCATGTTGCCACCATGCTCTGCAACCAACTGTCTGTAGCTCTTTACGGCTTCTTGCATTTGCGCTTCAGACAGTACGGGTGTTAAAATGATTGCAGATTCATAATTAACTAAACTCATACGTATTGTATTACTTATTTATTTTAAGGGCTGCAAAGATAAGGAAAGGCATAGATGAAACCAAAAAATAATGGAAAGAAATGAAAATATATAGTTTAGCCTGAAAATCAAAAAGTTACTTATTTTGATGCTATCCATTGGAATTGCACTTATAATGCTGATTTTCAGAATAATGCTTTAGTTTTAGTGAATATTCCTCAGAAAATCCATCAGTGTTTCGCGGTTCCTCCTCGAAACCTCCACAGAACTCCTGTCTTTCATGATAAGAAAACCGCCGTCCCTTTTTTCGAACGATAGTATATGAACGGGATTAATCAGGTGCGAATGGTGTACGCGTAGAAATTTGTATTGGGAAAGCAGCTTGTCGAACTCCCCGAGATTACGGGTCACGGTGTATTTTTTATTATTTGAGGTGAATATTTCCGTATAGCGTCCCCTGGCCTGCAGCCGTATAATATTCGCAGTGTCCTCGTACTGGAACGAATTGCCGTCGGGTATGGCGATGCGTTTTATCTCAGATTGTTTCAGGTTTTCGAGCAATACCTTCAGGTTTTCATTGTATCTCTTGTATTCGATCCTTTCTTTTGCCCGTTGTACTGCCTGCCTGAGTTCGCTGATATCAACGGGTTTTAAGAGATAATCCACCGCACTCATCCGAATGGCCTGCAGGGCGTATTGGTCGTAAGCGGTCACAAAAATGATCTCAAACCCGACCGGGTGAAGGCGCTTTATTAATTCGAAGCCACTATGGTCGGGAAGGGAGATGTCGAGGAAAACCAGGTCGGGCTTTTTTTCAAGTATGAGCCGGACGCCATTACCCACATTTTCCGCTTCCCCGGCAATCGATAATTCGCAATACTTGACAACATAATGGTGTAAAAGTGCTCTTGCGTTCGGTTCGTCTTCAATGATTACTGCAGTTTTCATAGTGTATGAATGGTAGTTTTAAGGACGAGGTCTAACGGAAAACGGATAACGAATCGCGTTCCGGTTATACCCGGCCCGCGTTCGGAAAGGTCGGCTGCTTCGAATGTAACGCAGCTTGAATAGAGCTGATTGAGGCTCTCAATACGTTTTGCCAGGATCTTCAAGCCTTTAGAGTCGTGTCCGTCAGGCCGGGTTTTATTTTTTCTGGATGCATTGATGCCGATCCCGTTATCGCTGATTTCACAAACAAGATGCCGGGGTTGAAGGTACATTCCCAGAGTGATGGTATTGTCATTCCTTGACGACATAACACCGTGATTGACGGCATTTTCAAGTATGGGTTGCAGCAGGAGAGAAGGCAGCACATAGTCTTCGGGAATAATATCGGGATCTATCACCAAATGAAATTCAAGCTTCTGTTCAAACCGCATCTTTTCAAGGGTCATGTAATTAGACAACAGGGCGATTTCCTCATCAAGCGCGATGAAATTGTCTTTCGAGTAATCCAGCATCTGCCTTATAAGACGGGCGAAGCTGGCCATATAAGCGTTGGCTTTCTCTTCTTTGTTGCTTATAAAGTAATTCTGAATGGCACTCAATGCATTAAAAATAAAATGCGGGTTCATTTGAGCTCTCAGGGCCTGCATTTCAAGTTCGGCAAACTGCTTGTTGATACGGTTGCTTTCTTCGGAGAGGCGTCTGACCTTATTGATACGATTGGCGATGAGTTTCCATATCGCAAGCCCGCATATCAGTATGGCGCAGGCAATAAGCAGGGGATGCTGATACCATGGTGCCTGAATTTCAAACTCAAGATGCTTGACGGGACTTTCTTCGCCACTGATGGTATTGATAGCTTTAATTTCAAAGCGGTGTTTCCCGGGTTTAAGTTCTGACAGGTCCACCCTGTTGCTTGCCGTTCGTATCCAGTGAGCGCCGGAGCTCGCCAGCCGGTATTCAAATTCTATGTTTTGGGCGCTGTTGAAGGCAACCTGAGAATACTCGATGCCGATATTATTGTTATCATGACTGAACACTTCATATGCATCCCCTGTAAATTTCCTGCCATTGACAAACATGGCGGTAATTTCAAGTCCGGGTACTTCCCTGTAGATTGCTGAATTGAATTTGAAACTGTATATTCCGTCAAGGGAGGCTACAAAAACTGTATCACCGTTTACAAACATGGCATTTACGTTATCGTTCGGGATGCAAAATGATTCCGTGATCCTGTTGATCCTGCAATTCTGCGTGTCGCCGTAAACAATCCGGTTAATGCCTTTATTGGTACCGATCCAGGCAATATCTTCCTTACCGATAAAAATGGTCTTGATATAATAGGAAGTCAGAAAACAATTTGTATTCCTTTGATCGTGCAGGCGGACGACTTTGGAACCATCAATAATGAACAAGCCGAACTGGGCGGTTCCGACCCATATTCGCCCTTTCGAATCACATTTGATGTCGGTTATCCTGGCCCTGTCAAGAGGAAGCCCGGTAAGGAATGGAATAATGGCGGTTTTTCCATCAGGCCGGTAATGAAGACCGTTAACGGTACCGAGAAAAACACCCTTTTTCCTTACCTGGCAGACAGCAGTTGTTCTGATGTTCCATAAAGGTTCTGTTATCCGTCCGTCCTGAATGGAAAAAAAACTGGCCCCATTTGCGCTGCCGATCAATATGCGGCCGTCTTCACATAGTTCCATATCCTTGATCGTGTTGATTACCATGGAACTGGGGTCTAAAAACCTGTGATATATCCTGGTGTCTGGTTGAAATCGGGCCAGTTTATTGTCACAACCAATATACAGGTTGTCCTTGTAATATATAATGGATGTAATCCGCGATTGTCTTGTTATCTCATCGGGAATGGCAATATTCTGATTCTTTTTGCCGCTATATACCTGTATGGATTTGTCTTCAAAGCCGGCAATGACCCTGCGTTTTTCTGAATCCCAGACAAGTGATGTCGCACCTTTTTTCCGGCTTATTATTTTTGAACTGTTCAAAGGATACACATACAATCCGTTGTCATGTGTGCAGAGCCACTTATTACCCCGGTTGTCGATACATGCTGTTGATACCCGGCCTGTTATTAACGGTACATTCTCCACCTTGAAATCATTCAAAACTGTATCAAACATGAATATAGTGCCGTTTTCAAAAACGAACATCATCTGGTTACCCGGACTGCTGTACGGGCCCAGGCACTCTTCAAAGGCATACGCTTTTATCTCCTTCAGCGAATCGGCTTCCACCCGGAAGGAAATAATGCTTTTCCTTAACGCGTCATAATAATAGCCTGTCTGAACGTTGTTAAGCTGTATCTGATCAAAATTACTGGAAATGGACCAGGATCTCCTGATAATTTTTTTTCCACTCGACAAGGAATAGAACAGGTTGGTATTTATCAGGTAGTCGCTTTTTCCGTCATTGAACAGGTTTAAAGTGTATCCTTTGATGTAGAAGGCGGAAGCCATCCCGGGGATATTATACCTGTGGATTTTATTGCGGTATTCAAGCACGGTGAACTGATTGTTGTACACCACGTAAAAAACAATACGCTTCTTGTTGCGGTTAATCGCAAAACGGAACATCTCAGGATTCCCGAAGTAAGTTGACAAGAATGAATCATTGGCAGCCGTATAAAGTTTGTTTTTGAAAAAATAGCAGGGGGCCTGTTTAAAGCCCAGTATCCAAAGCCTGTTGTGTTCATCTTCAAAAACGGCAAAAATATCATTGTCCGGCAAACCGTCCTTGACTGTAAAGGTCTTGAATTCCGAGCCGTTATATCGCACAAGGCCGTTATCCGTGCCGAACCACATGAAACCCGAAGCGTCCTGAACAGCACAGTACACCTTGTTGCTGGGCAATCCCTCCCTGGTGGTAAAATGAAGGTAATGGGTCTGTGAAAAGGCCGGGGAACCATAAAAAAACAAATGGGTCAGCACGGCTAACACGATGGTTTTGATACGGATCATCTTACAAACATATTGATTTTTGACCTTAAAGTTCTTCCGGGTATTACAAAAATCACACCGCCGGTTACAAAACCAGGTGAATTGTAACATTCTGAATGACAGTCATAAGAATTGCCAAAGATTTGTACCCAAAGAATTAATATTTATGAACATCAAATCTATAGTTTTTTCACTGGCCGTACTTATGTCAATACCGGTATCTGGTCAGAATTCAGTTAATGGGCAGGTTAAGAAGATGCATATTGACGTGTACCGGAATGCAGTAAAGGCTCAGGACTTCCCGACAGCCATCACGGCACTGAATTATTTACTGGCAATTGAACCGGGTAAAGGCCATTATAAAGATAGCCTTGCCTACGCATACTATTGGTCATCAAACTACGCTCAGGCCATATATTGGTCAGATGAAGTGCTGAAGTCGGAGCCGGGTAATACAGCTATGCTGGAGATCAAGGCATTTTGCCTGAAAAAAACGAATAATATGATAAAAGCTATAGCCATTTACGAGGATCTGCTTAAAAAGGAGTTCAATTTCAGCTATGCCTTCAATCTTTGTGAACTTCAGTATTCTGTCAAAAGGTTATACGAATGCATGGCGACTATTGAAACAATCCATGCACATGCCATTCCGGACAGTCTTACATTTAACTACCTTGGGGCATCCCAGCAGATTGCACAAACACCGGTGAAAGCCGCTGTTTATAACTATGAAGGGCTGGCGCTATATGAATTAGGGGACAAGCAGGCTGCCAGCGCGGCATTCGGGAAGTCTCTCGAGGTGGATTCAACTTTTACGCATGCCAAAGCCAATTTTCTAGCCGTAAGCAATGAACTGCAGAATGAGGTTACCGGCGTGACAAACCAGAATGCATCCAAAAGCGAGATCAAAAGGGAAGACTGACATAGGTCCGGAGCCGGTGCATATCAATACTTAAAAACCAATTTAAAATTTCTATGAAATTAAAACTAAAATCAAAATCTGAACGTCCACCGCGCTGGTCGGATGTACAAAGCCGGTTTATGCGTTTGTCAAAACGCTGCGGCATGTTTGTTCTTTTGTCTATGGCTTCGGCAGCCTATGCGCAGTTTAACCCTGACCGCATGTATCCGATCTCCAATTCGGCAGGAACGCTCACGCCAAATGCTTTCCTGATGACTAACCCCAATTATCCCGGTTCGACGTCCAGCCAAACGGAGCTTGATATCGGGCTCGGTTTCAATTACAGGGATTACCGGGCCATTATATGGGGCGGTAACCTTGGGGTCAATCAGGATGTCAGCGGTTCTTTCGGGGCCTATCTGGGAAAATGGAGCACCAAGGGCGCCTGGCAAATGCCGTATAATATGGGCATTGTTCCACCTGGTGGCCAGGTATTGGTAAATCCGGGAATCAGGTACCTTGTAGACTACCACAGGTGGGGCAACTACGATGCGCTTTTTGGTCTCAGGGAGAGGGCAACGGATGTAGGCCTGTATTATGAAGGTCAGACACCTCCTGCAAATCCGACGGGCGATATTAAGGATGCCGTCATATCATGGGCATATGAATACAATGTGCCTCAAAATGCGGAGAGCAGACTGGTTTTCCAATCCATCAGGGGAATTGACCAAAATGCATGGGTTCCTAATACAAACGGACCATACCCTGTACAGCACGAACATGCCACCATTCTCCATACGGGAAATTTCGGGTTGGGCATCAGTGCTCCTGCAGCGCATTTTCACATGAAACCTGATGATGAAAATCCTAATGCCGACCATCTTCAAATTGATGATGCCGCGGGAAATACGCAGGTCATTATAAAAAATAATGGAAATGTCGGGATTAATGTATCTAATCCCACCGACAGGTTCGAGGTAAATGGCAATTCAGGCTTAACCGGGGACCTCGCTGTGACAGGCAATTCAACCTTAACAGGAGATATGTCCGTTACCGGGAAGAGCATACTCTCTTCTCCTGCTTCGGTTGCCGCGAATTACAGGGTGTTCAATGTGCGTGATAAGTCGGCCGCGGATATTTTAGTTGCGGAAGATAACGGAAGCATCTATCTCGATAAATTAAAAACAGGTGTTGATCAGATGCTTTACCTGGATGGGAACGGAAAAGTGTTTGGCAATAATGTAGTGTCACCGACCAACATGAATACATATTTTATCGGTGGAAATACCGCCGGAACATTCGGCGATCGTATTTTCGGGTTTAATGACAATGCCAATATTTCCGTAAAAACCAATGGGGCGGAAGCGTTCAGGGTTCATGGAAGGTGGGTTCAGGGTACACAAACCTGGTATAAGACAGGTTTTACGCAATTCCATCATAATGTCTGGGTTGGGGGAGCGCCATCAACCAATCAATGGTTTGCAAACAATTTATTAAGTTTGAAACCCGGATTGTTTGAAACAACCAGCGGAGGCTTTTTCCCTCAGTCTACCCTTCTGGTAGGGTATGACGTAAACGATAATGAAAGATACAGGTTAGAGCGGAACGGGGCTTTTTCATTGGGAATGGACTATTACAATGTAGGGGGGAATGACTGTTATCCGGGAATACATTTTGACCCTCAATATGAGTTTCTGGCAGTGGATCAGAATAAGCATATGACTTTAGGGTATGAGGATGGGATCGGGTACAACAAAAGGTTTTCCATTAACAGTGTAAGTGATTATGGTATCATTATCAATAATACACTCCCCGATGTCAAAAATCATATAACAGTCTGGGACGGTTCCAGCCAGTCAAGAATTACCGGAAACGGCTCCTTGTTAAGCGGTAAACTGGATTTGTGGGGAAATTTGGAGATTCTGGGTAATGTAGATTGCCATTTGATCCCGGCGGCCACAGCGACCTATGACTTAGGTTCATCGTCCTACAGATGGAGGACCGCCTATACAACCAATGCCTTGAATACCTCGGACAGAAGGTTAAAGGAGAATATTGAATATATCAGGGAAAATGGTCTTCAGACGATCATGAAATTAAAGCCTGTCAACTTCACATGGAAAGACCGCCAGGTAGATGAGCTGACACATTATGGGTTCATCGCACAGGAACTCAAGGAAATATTCCCGAATTCTATTGTCATGGGGGATGAAGATACCGGCACCCTGGGAGTCCTTTACTCTGAAATCATTCCTATCCTTACCAAAGGGATACAGGAGCAACAGGAGATGATCGATACGCTCAAGCGCCAGATAAACTTACTGGTTAGTGCCAACAAACAGAAGGAAACCATCCAGGGCAATAAACAGCATGAGGTGCTCAACCAAAGGCCACTGCTTTTCCAGAATACCCCGAATCCTTTTTCCGGCATAACATTTATCGACTATTTCCTGCCGCCGAATGCCAGCAATGCATTCATAAGGGTGGTGGATAACAATGGTAAACTGATCAAAGCCTTCCCGCTGAATGCCATAGGATATGGCCAGGTGGAGCTCGATTGCCGGAACATCGCTGCCGGAACATATCATTACACTCTTATGGTGAACTCGGAAACCGTTGATACCAAGACCATGATTGTTGCTGACGCCAGATAATCACTGAAAACACTTAAAAATGAAAATCCCCGCCTGAAAGCGGGGATTTTTGTGTTATAGCTATTACTGATAACTATTAACCAATAACAATTAACAAAACTTATTATACGCGTCCTTCAGCTGCTCGCTTACCTGCTCGGCTGAATGTCCCTCGATATTCATCCTTTCAAGGAAATGCACAAGCTTGCCGTCCCTGAATAGGGCGACAGATGGTGAAGACGGCGGATAGGGAAGGGTGTATTCCCTGGCTTTAGCGACTGCTTCCAAGTCCTGACCGGCAAAAACCGTGTATAAATGATCCGGTTTTTTGTCATTCGCCAGGGAACGGATAATGCCCGGACGGGCTGATCCGGCCGCGCAACCGCAAACCGAGTTGAAAACCACCAGGCTGACACCCGATGATTTGGGCACTGTATTCTCTACTTCTTCAGGGGTTTTTAATTCTGTAAAACCGACATTCGTCAATTCGGCCCTCATGGGCGTGACCAACATTTCTGGATAAGGCATATTTATATTCTTGAATTTTGCGCAAAATTACATCTTTCCCGCGACAAATCGTATCGGAACTTTTTATAAGGATATTAGTTGCAACCCGCTATCTTTGCGTAAAGCCAGTTAATCGTTTGTTGGAACGAATATTGCAGGATTTACATAACGCATGCAACGCAAACAGTTTTTAAAAATATTGGCAGGAACAACAGGCATGATCACATTAGGTTCATTCAGCAAAATAACCGGGATGATGGATGAAGAGGATGAAAAACTCCCGGTATTGTTCGTCGGGCACGGATCGCCCATGAACGGCATAGAAGACAACGATTTCAGCCGTCGCTGGGCCCAGCTGGGCAAGACTATCACCAAACCTAAGGCAGTGCTGTGCATCTCTGCGCACTGGCTGACCAGAGGTACGCATATCACGGCTATGCAGTCACCCCGCACCATACACGATTTCGGTGGTTTCCCCAAAGAACTGTTCGCCGTGCAATATCCCGCCCCCGGAAACCCCGCCCTGGCAGCGGAAACCGCTAAAATGATCAAAAAAACCTCTGTCGGACTTGATCATGAATGGGGACTCGATCACGGAACCTGGTCCATCGTTAAAAACATGTATCCCGATGCGGATATCCCCGTGCTGCAGTTGAGCATAGATTATGGTCAGCCTATGCAGTATCACTACGAATTGGCCAAAGAGCTTGCGAATCTGCGTAAAAAGGGCGTTCTTATCATAGGCAGCGGCAATATGGTGCATAATCTCGGCATGGTAGCCTGGGATAAGATGAATGAGCCCGGTTACGGCTTTGATTGGGCTATTGAAATGAATGCCAGCTTTAAGAAACATATCACTGACAGGAACCACCAGGCGCTGATCGATTATACAAAAATGGGCCAGGCGGCGTTGCTGGCCATTCCCACTCCGGATCATTACATCCCGCTGCTATATACCCTTGCCTTGCAGGAGGACAAGGATCATGTAAGTTTCTTCAATGATACGGCCATGGCAGGGTCCCTGACCATGACTTCGGTGCTGATAGGGGATGCCCTTCCTCTTGTGCCTGTAGAGACCAAACCGGCCCAGGCGGATTCCACCTCCAGGGATACTGCATAATTTTTTATCCGGAATCATTTACCTCCCCGCGGTCAGAACGTATTAAGCGAAAACTTATACCATTATGACCAGACAAATCTTATGTTTTATTTTACTGGCAAGCTTTGCTGCCGTAAATGCACAGTCCGTTAAAACTATCAAGCCCAAACCCGGAAAAGCCATCGTTTACCTGACCGGCGCTGAGTTGTCTTATTATGAAAGCCTTGCCCTGGTAAAGGGAACAAACGAAATCATCGTGGAGGGTGTTTCACCGTATACGGACGAAACATCCATTTCCGCTTATTTCAAAGGCGGCCTGGTAATTGATACGAAAAAATCATTGCGGTATCCCGATCCGCCTAAAAATACCTCTGCCAATAAATATGCACTGCAAATAGAGCGCATATCAGATTCATTGGAAGAGCTTGATTTCCTGATAAAGGATTGCACCAACAAACAGGATGCCCTGGAAAAGGAAAAAACCCTGCTGCTCGAAAACAGGCTTATCAGGGGTGAATACACAAAGGATTCCATCGACCTGCTGAAAGCCTCACTCGATCTGCTGCGAACCAGGCTGAACAATATTTATGAGCTGGAACTGGCATTGGAAAGAAAACTTAAGAACCTGTACAAGCTTCGGTCCAGGCTGAATGAGCGCAAAACCTACTATGTCCTGTTGCAGGAAAACGGGGCTAAGATGGTACAGCCTGAACTCTACCAGCCTGTTCACCAGATTATTGTCACCATAGAGGCGGAACAGCCTGTAACGGGCCATCTTTCGCTTAAATATTACGTGCCCAATGCGGGATGGATGCCGGCATACGAAATACAGGCAGCGTCGGGAAAAGACAAGATACAGCTTGTGTACAGGGCACAGGTTTACCAGAACACGGGGATCGACTGGAAGGATATCGCGCTGGTGCTTTCAACCAGCAACCCGGCTGTGGGAAATACCAAGCCCACCCTGAGCCTGTGGAACCTGCAATACGGTTATCCCCAAAGCTACCTTGAGAACGCCAACCGTAAGAGGTCGGAAACGCGCAGCGGTGGAGTATTTTACAATACCCCGCAATTAAACCAGAACCAGGTTGAAGATATGCGGGCTGCAGATGGTACAAACAGCGCGGCAGGGGCGATTGAACCGCAAGCGCCGGTATTTAATGTCAACGACAACTTTTTCAGGACGGAGTATGAAATAAAGACAAAATATTCCATAGAGGCCGACAACAAAGCGCATAATGTCATTATAAGCAACATCGAAGTGCCGGTCTATCTGGCATATTTGTCAGTGCCCAAGCTCGACCGCGATGCATTCCTGATGGCCAAGGTGGCAAACTGGGAAGACCTGAACCTGCTTCCGGCAACAGCCAAAATATATTTCGACGAGTCGTATATAGGCATGACTGTAGTTGATCCCTCGACCACCAAAGATACCCTGTATATGAATTTAGGCCGCGACAAGTCTATCATAGTGAAAAGGCAGGCTATTAAGGAAAAATGCAAAGAACAGGTGATAGGCGATTTCCGCGTCGTGACAAAGACTATCGAAATCACCGTGAGAAACACCAAAGGCATACCGCTGCAGTTTGAGGTGGAAGACCAGATACCTGTCACCTCAGACAATACCATTAAAATATCGCTTGAAAAGCATAACGCCACATACTATACGGAAAATACCGGTAAATTGACCTGGAAGCTTCATATTATGCCAAAAGAAACCAGGAAGATCGTATTCACCTATGAAGTCAAATATCCCAAAGACAAAGTGATAGCAGGACTTTAGTACCCTTCCCGGGTTTGCTTTAAAAAAGAAAGGCTCCGCAATTTGCGGAGCCTTTTCTGTGAAATATGTTGTATTAACCCAGCCCCGTAGGCTTGGCCACCGACCTTGAATGGATGCACAACACCGGTATGGGGGATGTGCTTACGAGCTGCTGGGCATATGTGCCCATAAAGAAACTGTTGGTGTTTTCAGTCTCCGTCATAATGGTTATCAGGTCACAATGATGGATCTGGGCGAATTTTATGCAATCTTCGGCTATATTATTACCGTAGCTTTCATCAAATGAGGTTTTGATCCCTTCTTTTGCCAGCAGGTTCTCTACCTGGTTCGCATAATGGGCCAATTTTTTCCTTGAATCGTCCCCTCTCACTTTCGACGTATTGAAAATCAAGACTTCAGCATCAAAACCTTTGGCAAGACTGATTACCCAGTTCACTTTCTGGCGTGTCTCTTCGCTGTCGTCAAGGGGGGCCATAATCTTGTGAAAGCCTCTGAATGTGGGGACATCTCCCTGCAGGGTAAGCACGGGGCAATGGGAGGTGCTTACTACTTTGAAAGCGTTGCTGCCGACCCAAAGCTGCTGCCAGCCGGTTATGCCGTAAGCGCCCATGACTATAAGGTCTACGCCGATTTCACGTTCGGCCTTGACGATTTCTTTGTGGATACTTCCGCTCCTTTCAATGAAGGTAAAAACCGCATTTTCTTTGGTGCAGATTTCTTTGATTTTATCAAGCACATTTTCGTTGGATTTGTCAGTCGTTACATGGATGACATGAAGTTTTGCCTTGTAAATGTTAGATATGGCGATAGCTGTTTTCAAAGCTCCGATTGCAGATGGAGAATCCACAAAGGGAACAAGGATGTTGTCAATAGTCGTCATAAGTTTGTTTGTGATTTAGGGTTAGAACAAAATAAAAGTAATTTTTTCTAATAACAAAATCCTTTTTGAATTTGAGGATTAAAAGTAAAATATAAAGCCGGGAGGATGCATGCTGTTTTCGATGGATAAATGGATTAATTCCTGTTATTTTGCACAGTGTCCGGCGTCTATATCCATATTCCTTTTTGCAGGCAGGCCTGCATATATTGCAATTTTTATTTTCTCAAGGGGGATGCGCGGTCAGCGATATTGACCGATGCTTTGCTCCGGGAAATCGATCTGAGGATACATACCCCGCCCCCTTTTGACCTGGAAACCGTGTATTTCGGAGGAGGCACACCGTCTTTTATAAACCCTGGCCTGGTTGCCTCCCTCATCAAAAAGATCAAGTCGGTTTTTCCCGGATCGACTCCCCTGGAAATTACGCTTGAGGCTAATCCTGACGACATGACCCGGGAGAAGCTGGAACAATGGAAAGACATGGGGATCACACGTTTTAGTGTTGGCGTTCAAAGTTTTTTCGATCATCACCTGAAATGGATGAACAGGGCACACAACGCCGCTGAAGCTGAACATGCGCTGAAAATGGCCGGTGAAATGGGCTTTGAACTCAGCGCAGACCTGATTTTCGGCATACCGGGGAGCACTATGGGTGAATGGTCTCAGAACCTGGAAAAAATGCTTGACTATAACATCAGCCACCTTTCGTGCTATGGTCTTACCCTTGAGGATAACACTCCATGGAAAAAGCTTATAACCACCGGCAAATATGCGGGTCCGGAAGATGCGGGTGCTGCGGAACAGTTTATGTACACCATGGACTTTATGGGCAGGCAGGGTTGGGAACATTACGAAATCAGCAATTACTGCAAGCCCGGATTCAGGGCCAGGCACAATACTTCTTACTGGCAGGACAAACCTTACATTGGCATCGGCCCTTCGGCTCACTCATACGACGGCCTTGTCAGGTCATGGAACGTATCCGATATGCAGGCGTATACAGAGGCCATACTGTCTGGCAATGTGCCTTCTGAAAGCGAACTGCTGGGGCCGGATGAAAAGATCAATGAATACCTGATGACCGGTTTAAGGGTTATCTGGGGAGTGAATGAAGACAGGATCAGGGAACTTTCAGGAAAAGCGGGGGAGATTATTGCACAGCTCCAGGCATATGTTAGGGAGGACAAGGTCATACAGGAAGGCCGCACTTACAGGCTGAGTCCTGCCGGAAAACTGTATGCCGATGCCATTGCAGCATCCCTGTTTGTTTAAACATGCCATAAAAAAATCCCGCCCGGTTAACAGGCAGGATTTTTCCAGTATAATTCCATCCGCAACAGATTTTTTTGTATAGCTAGAGGGCCTTGATCAGGTTCTCAAGTTCCAGATTGGTACATTTGGTCATAGACGTAAATTCAACTTCCGTTTCATCAGTGAACGTAAATTCCTTTACGGCATATTCCAGGTCGTCATCTCCCGGTCCAGTCTTTTTATAGATGAGTACTTTTGCGACCTCGCCTAATGGTAACTGGTAATAGGTGGCCATGCGGTCTTCAATTGTCAGCCAATGACACCACGCGCAGCAGTTGTAGGTTTTGAAGAGCAACAGGGCAGTGCTGTTGGTGTCATTGCAACCGTCCGGCATTTTTATCCTGAATTTCTTGATGAGGTTCTTGAATTTGAATGCTTCGCGGTCGATATTGCAATAGCCGAATTTAAAATAGTTGAATTGCTGGAAATATTTCTTTTTCTGCTGCTGGGCTGAATCCTGGACAGGCTTGATCGGGACGGAGTCTTTTTTCACCCAGTCAATCTTATTCAGGCTGTCGCGTTGATTCGGATTGCCCTCCCAGATATTCATGGGATCTTCTCCCTGGTTGCTTTGAGGGATGATCATGGTAAAGCCCACATTGTTTTTCAGGTGCAGTTCCTGACCGTTTTTCCGGGCCATCAGGTAGAACATTCCACCCGACTCCAGCAACTGGTTGCCCGAAGTGACTGTGATCCCTGAAAACAGCATATCAGCTTTGTTCATATATTCTTTCAGCTCAATGTCCACAGAGCCTGTGACAGGATTGTTGGAGGCGTCCAGCAGGGAATTGGCAGGAAAATAGAACATGCTGCCTTTAGCGCCTGTTATCCATTGGCCTGAAGCGGCATTAATGGTGAATGATTGTTTTTGTGGCGCCTTTTTCGACCAGGTGGCCAGGGTATTGACAGGGTAATTGGTGACAGGGTTGCCATTGTTGTTTCCCTTGTTGTTGACGAAAACCGTGGTCCTGTCTTTTTTGCATGCCTGGAAAATCAGCAGGCAGAAAGCCATAAGCATGGCAGTGATGAATAATGTTTTTTTCATGATTATTTTGATTTAATTTTTTTCGGTGATTGTATAAGATATCAAGTGATTGAATAAAGGTCACAAGGGTTTAGGGATTAAAAATCGGCGGGACATTTGTTGTACCTGGGTTTAGCCTTTCCTTTAATGCCATGGCAGAACACCAATCCCGCAAATACCTGGTTAAGTGATACGTCATACACGAGTTGCTGTTCAAGGGTATGTCTTAATCCGACAAAGGGTTGCAGGTAATTTGAAGGGCCGACAGCGCATTTGAGCCCCATACCAGCCTGCATCATGGTACGCGATACGGGCCAGTAAGAGTCTGGTATGATATCATTTGTGTAGCGTTCCTCGCCCCATCTCCTGAATAATGCCTGGGTTCCTCCGAATACAAATGCCTGTACTTTCTGTGCGTTCGGGTTCAATACGAGATTCAGGCAAAGGTTGACCTGGGTGAAGCGCACATCGGCGTCGATAAACACCGCATCGGAGCGCTTAAAATCGGGAGAATACTTCGCACGTGTAAGCAGGACGGAGGCATCGATGAACCAGCGTTTGCTGAGGTTTACGGCCGTATAGAGGCCGGCGCCGGCTTTCAGTCCGGGCTCATATTCCGCCTGGGTAAGATTTTCTGCCGTTTCTATTTTCAGCCTGTTAAACTCCAGCTTACCGATAAGGCCCCATCGGAATTCGCTGTTCTGCGACTGTGCAGGGGCGAAAATCAGCAGGAAAAGACCTGCGAAAAGAGCACGGATGAAATGTTTCATACCCTAACAGACGAGGGGGGAGGAAAAAATGTGACATGCATATGAATTTTACCTGTACCAGTTAGGTTTTCGAACCTAACGGTACGGCATTACTTATTCTACAGAGTGTTTTCTTCGAAAACCTACTTAGAATGAGTAGACCTTATAGAAATGAAGGGGTTACGCGTTTACAGGTATGAGACAGGATATTATTTTTATTATTTAAAAATTTCCCTTATTTTTGCAATCCCAAAATAATTCACAGGGATTATCAGGGAGTTCTTAAGATTATGGGGGATTAGCTCAGCTGGCTAGAGCGTTTGCATGGCATGCAAAAGGTCATCGGTTCGACTCCGATATTCTCCACAGAACATTCAAGTGCCGCCCACCGGGCGGCATTTTTTGTTTCCGGGCCACGTCAAAAGCGACT
>CALMKH010000099.1 GCA_937867025.1 uncultured Bacteroidota bacterium
GAAGGGACTCCGAACGGAATTGTCATGTTTTGCAGATGATGTCCCGCATTTACGTCAAAAATGATGGGATACCCGTATTCCAGGCAATGCTGCAGGACGATCTCCCTGACATTGTATCCAAAAGGTATCTGATGGTCGTGCATCTGTATAAAACTCCCCACCAGCAGGGCTTTAAGCCCCTTTAATTTTCCGGCGCGTTTCAGGGCGAGGATCATGCGGTCTATATGATACAGGTATTCATCGAGATCCTCTAAAAACAATATTTTGCCATTCCAGTCCGTTTCCGATACAGAACCGCTTATGCTGCACAGCACAGATAAGTTGCCACCTATGATGTCACCTTCAAAATCAGCCACATTATAACTTTCGTTCGCAGAAAGGTCAAACGGCATGAACCCGCCGCTGAGTGCCGAGAGGAAACTGTCAATGGCAAGCCTGACGTCTTTCAGATCATCCCCCTCCCTCTGGTTCATAAAAACAGGCATGGTGCTGTGCAGACTTGCCATGTTCAGCCGGTACACGTGGTTGAGCAGGACGCTTTCATCACTGAAACCCGCTATCCATTTTGGCTGTTTTTTCAGCAGGTCAAAATTCACCAGATCGATCATGCGGGCTGTTCCGTATGCGCCCCTTGCGCACCATATGGCCTTTACTTCCGGGGCGGCCAGCATCCGGTTGAACAAATCTGCGCGTTCCTGTTCCGTGCCCCCGAACTGGTGGTGTATACGGTATACGTCGGGGTGAACCAGCATCCTGAATCCGCGAGATTCAACGTATTCAACTGCAGGCTGCATCTGTTCGGGAGTGACGTGCCTGGCAGGCGCCACCAGGGCTATTGTATCTCCTTTTTTAAGGTATGGGGGAATTATGGCAGACAAGGTATAAAAAGAAGGCAAATATAATTACTATTCCCATTTACATCGCATAACAGTTTACACTGTGAAACAGAGCAAAATAAATCCGCGGGACAGGCAAATCATCCTTCCGACAAGGGAAGTGTGAAAGAAAACGCAGCCCCTTCGCCAGGCTTGCTTTCGGCCCAGACCTTTCCTCCATGCCTGTCGACAATACGCTTGACAATGGCCAGGCCAACGCCGGTGCCTTCAAATTCATGCTGGTGATGAAGCCGCTGGAAAACCCCGAAGAGTTTATCCGCATACTGCATGTCGAAACCGGAACCGTTATCGCTGACCGTATAAGTAACATGACCATTATCCTTGTTACACGTCACCTTAACAAGCGGCTTTTCTTTTTTAGATGAATACTTGATTGCATTCGACATAAGGTTCATGATCACCTGGCTGATAAGCTCCTGGTCGGCGGGAGCATCTTCAATCCTCCCGATCTGAATTTCGGCATTGCCCGCGACATTCAGCAATTCGAGCCTTATCCTTTCAAAAAGCTCCTGCATGCTGACGTTGGTCTTTTTGAGTTCCTTCTTGTTGAGTTTGGAGAACGTAAGCAGGCTGTCGATGAGTTTTCCCATACGCAATGCGTTTGACTGGATATTTCCCAGCAACCTGGTGCCTTCATCATCGAACACCCTGGAATAATCCTCCTCGAGCATTCGCGCATATCCTCCTATCGCCCTGAGTGGGGTGCGCAGATCATGTGAAACCGAATATGTGAACGATTCCAGCTCCTGGTTTGTCTTGGTAAGCCGGGCATTCACCTTGTTAATCTCCACCGAATGCCTGTAAGCTTCCATTTCCATCTGCCCGATGCGCGTGCGGAGATCCTCTGTAAGCAGGTCCTTTGCTGCCTGATCTTTCTGCAGCCTTACGAATTCCGTTACATCCTCCACCTTGTGAATGATCATCATGACCTTGCCCTCTTCATCGAGTACCGGCTTATTAAGAGGATTCCAGTAACGCTCCTCAAACGAACCGTCAGGCCGCCTTATATCATATTTCTGGACCGGCATGCTGTGACTGTCACAGTTCCTCATAACGCTTGCGAGGGAGGCCCTGAGGTTGATTTCGCCGTCTGCTACAGGATCATTGGGGTTATCGGGAAACACCTCAAACAATCCCTTCCCGAGTATTTCTTCGCGTTTGGTCATCGTCGCTTCGGCATACGCATTACTGACAGCTATAATGGTAAACTTGCTATCCGGAGCTAATATAAGGTAGAGGCCGGGCAGTGTTTCAAAAAGGTCCCGGTAATCGATCGTCTGCATAGGTTTTCAAGTATAGTCAAAAATGGTTTCCGCAAACATACTACTTTTACTTTTTTATTGCTAAACTTCTGTAAACATTATCATTACGAGACGCCCCTGCCTGTTACCGAAATGTGTTCTTTACTAAAAGAACGTTATGGGCCTCCTGTTTTTTTTTCTGATCCTGTTGTACCTTTACCTGCATCTCATGAATTTTTTCAGGGTGTTTTGAAGGCTTTTTTGTCATTTCAGCCTTTAATTTTTGTGATATTGAGCGCTTGGCCGTGACGCGTACCTGTAACGTACCTGGCACTATCAAAAAATATCTTATTGGAATAATGCTTTGAAAAGCCTTATTTTTGCACACCATTTTGGAGAGTTGTCCGAGTGGCTTAAGGAGCACGCTTGGAAAGCGTGTATATCGCAAGGTATCGAGAGTTCGAATCTCTCACTCTCCGCAACAAAAACCAACCCCGCTTATGCGGGGTTTTTTATTTGCACACAAGACTGCGTCAAGCTATGCTTGAATGCAGGCGATGTGTGCAAATAAAAACAGAGCCGATAGGCTATGAGTTTTTGTTGTTAGGCCCACCCTAAAAGATCAG
>CALMKH010000100.1 GCA_937867025.1 uncultured Bacteroidota bacterium
ATGTGAAGCACCTGGATGCCGATCAGATGGACCCGGTATGCCGTCGGGACTGAGTTGGATGCTGTCGGGAAACATCTGGATGCCGATGTGAAGCATCTGGATGCCGGTCAGCCGGACCCGGTATGCCGTTGGGACGGAGTTGGATGCTGTCGGGAAGCATCTGGATGCTGATGAGAAGCACCTGGATGCCGAGCAGACAGACCCGGTATGCCGCCGTGATAAAGTTGGATGCTTTCCGGAAACAGTTTGATGCCGTGAAGAAACAGCTGGATGCCACGCGGACAAAACTTTTTCCGGAGTTTTTGTCGCTTGATGCGCCATTCTGGCGCCTGTTCACGGCGTGTCATCACATGTGGGCCGATGTTCACGGAAAAGTTGTGCCGCTCCCGGAAAGGTTTGCAGAATGAGATCAGCTGTCTGCCCCTTTCCGCGGTCTTTATGAAGTTTATTACAAGCTGTTACAACCTTATCAATACATTGCCGCCGGATGTTTGTCCCTTGTCTCAAACCCACATCGAATAAACAGTAATTACCTGGCAAGCGGACTATCCGTGACCGGACTTAAACCTCAGCTCCTATTAGCCGAATCCGTCACATTCTTTTTCTTATACCTGAGATAGGTCATGATCAATACAAGCTCGTCTTCCGTCACTTTGGTTTCCGGCATATTTTCAAGATGCTCGTCATTCGAAACTCTCAATTCATAATTTACAAGCTGCTCTTCCGTAAAATCAGGCACGATCTGCTTCCTGCCATCCTGTTTGGTATGGCATCGCGAACAGTTGAGATCATACAATATTTTCCCTTTGTTAAAATCTGCAACATATGCATCCAGCACATCGCCCGTCATGGTCGGCGGGAACTCATAAAGCGTTGCTTTTCTTGCATGGCAGGCTACCATAAGCCCTGCAAACAATCCTATATATATCGTTTTTTTCATATTAATATTCTCCTCCCGTTTTCCTGCCGTTAAGTTCCTTTATGGATGATTTGGGCTGGTGCGCCGGAGCCTCCTCAAATCCGATTTTTTCATCGAGTGTCCTGATAAACCGGATCAGCCTCATCTTTTCCGCGGGGTTAAGCCCAAGCGAATCTGAGGACAAGGTCTGGTTTGCGACTTGCAATCCCCTGCCTGCCCCGCCGCCGGCATTATAAAAGTCTATCACCTGCTCCATGGTCCTGAAAACGCCGTTGTGCATGTAAGGCGCCGTGTACGTTGTGTTTCTTATTGTGCCGGTCCTGAACGCGTGCAGGGTTTCAGAGGCAGGATTTACGTCATACCTGCCCATGTCCGGACTTATCCGGGTAAAAGCCGTGTCAGCCGGCACACCCAGGACCTCGAATTCCGACCCGATATAGGGCGGCTTGACGCCGTTGAATTCAGGCACAAAATGACAGGTGGCGCATTGGGCTTTGCTCATGAACAAATTGAAGCCCTGCCTGGCAGCCGGTTCAATGTCACGCTTTTTATTCATCGCGTCATCGAACGGTGATTCCAGCCAGCTGAATTTACTGTAATACACTACAAGGGCCGACATCAGATGTTCGAAAGTCACCTCTTTTTCCTGGGGCGTGTGGACCAGAAGCTTTTTGAAAGCCCTTCTGTACTCCTTGCAACTCATTACCTTTTTGAGGCATTCCTCTTCATCACTGGCCATTTCCAAATCACTCGTCACCACTCCCCTGGCCTGGTGCAACAACGTGATATGTTTTCCATCCGCCATCAGCAGGTGGTTGTGCACAGCATTCAATAGCGTGGGGGTATTGCGCGGCAGGAAGCCTGAACGGTCGAACTGCGGGGCTGTGCGGATAACAGTATCCGTAAAATACTCTTCAGGCTTATGGCATGAAGCGCAGCTTCTCCGGTTGTTCCCGGATAAAATGGGATCATAGAACAGCATTTTTCCCAGACGGCCGATTTCCGCCAGTTCGCCTTCATCCGTTACGCGGGTGAAAACCCCTTTATGGTTTTGCCCGGCATACAATGATTTGCTGAAGATGGACATGCTGTTCCTGTTCAGTGAATAATCCAGCATGTTACGGCTCTTCACGCGGTATTCCAGTATCATGCGCTGGTTTATGGAAAAAAGAGGATTCACGTAATCCCTGATAAATGTGAAATGATCGAAGCTGCTGTAAAACGCCGGCTGTGCCCTGACGAACGCAAGCATGTTCCCGTACAGGGCGGCATACTCTTCCTTCAGCGGCGTCTCGGGGAAGCTTTCGTTGAACGCATAATATATCTGCTGCACATCCTGTATCATGGTTTCGAGTTCCGGTATAACGGCCGAAGTGTCCGGACATTCGAAACCTGTCGTATAAATAGCTGAAAGGTTCAGGAGGTACAGGCGGTTGCAGAGGAAAAAATGGTGAAAGGTACCGGTCTCCCTTGTGATGCTGTCGGCTGTGTATGTATGGCTGGCCATATAAGCTTCATTGACCAGTCTTGACAGTTCTTCCCTGGAAGGTTCATCTTCTTCGAGATGCAGGAATGCCAGCGTCAAACCGGCGCCTTCCCTTTTGTAGGGTTTTTCAAACTTTTCGAACACCTCCGTTTCCCATTCAACCGGAAGGGGACCGTTAATCTTCTTGTATGCTACAGGTTCAAGGTACCTCAGCCAGAAATC
>CALMKH010000101.1 GCA_937867025.1 uncultured Bacteroidota bacterium
GCTGTGATGAGCTATCGCTATCACGATGGGTCCCGGGCTTTTGTTCACCTGCCGTCACCACACCGTGTGAAAGCGCGTCCTCCGAATGATGTATATCCGCCAACCCTTTGATCTTCTAAACAAAACTTCAACCCTGGATATATCTGCAACGTTCATCCTGAGCAATGGCTCTGCATGGCGAACTTAGCGAAGCCTTCCCGCGACTGAAAGGAGTAAGGGATCTGTATTGCCATTGATAATGTATCGAATGAACTAAATACGTCTTTTTGTTAGTCTTGAGCAAGACTTAAATGAAAGTATTTCGTTGGTGACAAGCCAACATGGGAAGTCCTGAAAACAAACATTAGGTTATGATAGCTATAGAGAGGACTTTTGAGACCGATTCTAATGTTATTCATACCGTTTCGTTGGAACAGCATTTCCCGGAAAACCGGTCATGATATATTCCCGATTACAGCTTCACCATATAAAGCAGAACAGTTCGCTTCAGATAATTTGGGTGAAAATCAAAATGATCTTACCTTTGCGGTGTGAACATCGACCTTACAGGAAAAACAGCAATGGTGTGCGGTAGTACGCAGGGAATCGGAAAGGCAATAGCCGTTCAACTGGCCGAATGCGGAGCAAACATTGTACTGATGGCAAGAAATGAATCCAGACTGAAAGAGGTGATCCGCGTGCTGGCTGCTGATCAGGGTCGGAAACATCATTACCTTGTCGCCGATTTTTCGGACACATCATCTGTGGCTGCTGCCATTAAGGATATTGCGGGGTTCACGATAGATATCCTGGTCAATAACACCGGCGGACCTGCGGCAGGAAAAGCCATAGATGCCCCGGCAGAGGAATTCATTCAGGCATTCCAGGCTCATCTTATCAATAACCAGCTGCTGGTTCAGGCTGTTGTGCCGGGTATGAAAAGCAGGAACTTCGGGAGAATCATCAATATCATTTCCACCTCGGTCAAAGTGCCATTGCATAACCTTGGTGTCAGCAATACCATCAGGGGTGCCGTTGGAAACTGGTCGAAAACGCTGGCAAATGAACTGGCCCCGTTCGGCATTACCGTTAATAATATTCTTCCTGGGGCAACAGAAACCGAAAGGCTCAGTACGATCATCGACAATAAAGCCGGCAAAATGCAGGTGGAAAAGGAGGATGTCAGAAAGGACATGCTGGCAGAAATTCCCATGAACCGTTTCGGCAAACCTGAAGAACCTGCCTATGCTGCGGCATTTCTCAGCTCAGGCTATGCAGCTTATATAACCGGTACCAATATAGTTGTTGACGGAGGACGCACCCCTTGCCTGTAAAAATCTGGATAAAGGCTGCGAGGTTGCGTACGCTGCCACTGGCCATAGCCGGTACCCTGGCAGGTAATCTGCTTGCCTATTCGGAGCAGGGCGAGATCCGGCCGCTCATATTTATTCTGACAGTTGCCACAGCGCTCCTGCTGCAGATACTTAGCAACTTTGCCAACGATTACGGTGATTTTAAAAACGGCGCCGACACGATTGAACGAACAGACCGTGTCATGGCAAGCGGTCTGATAACGGAACCAAAAATGAAAGCAGCAATCGCCATTTTGATCATATTATGCCTGATCACGGGAATTGGCCTCCTGATAGTTTCGCTTGAAGAATTGAACAGATCATTCTGGATATTGCTGGCATTAGGTATAGGAGGGCTGTTCGCGGCTTATTTTTATACCGCCGGTAAAAAGCCATACGGTTATTTCGGTCTTGGCGACCTGTCCGTCTTTTTATTCTTCGGTCTTCTGTCGGTTATGGGTACATATTACCTGCAGACTCAAACTGTAGATAGTCCGGCATGGTTTATCGCCATGTCAACGGGACTTCTGAGTTCAGCGGTTCTCAACATCAACAATATCAGGGATATACGATCTGATGAGGAGAAGCACAAGATCACGCTTCCTGTAAAAATAGGGTACAAAAACGCCCTGGCGTACCACTTCCTGCTTTTGACAGGGGCGCTTTTATGTGTTGCCATCTATACATGGCTGAATTACAAATCGGCTTTCCAGGTGTTTTTCCTTGTGGTAATGGGCGTTGTCCTTTTGAGACATTATTCTGCCCTGCAGAAAGCGGCCCACAAGGGCAGGCCTGCATACAACCGGCAGCTGAAATTACTGTCGCTCAGCACCCTCGGCCTGACGCTTTGTTTCTGTTTGTCGGAAGTCATATATCAATAAGGTGGGACTTGTAGCATCCATATCGAAACACGTACTGACGTTTAAAAAGCCCGCAACAACAAGCAGGGGATCATACACTGACCGCACCATTTATCTTTTATCCATCCACAATTCTATTAACCCTTCCGTTACCGGTCTAGGGGAGTGTGCTCCTCTGAAAGGGCTCAGCATTGATGATGTACCGGATTATGAAGTCCAGCTTAACAGGCTGATAAAACAGATCAACAGGAATAAAGCCGATGATTTTGATTTCAACATGTTCCCTTCCATCAAGTTCGGGCTTGAAACTGCATTGCTCGATCTCAAGAACGGCGGCAGGCGCATTATCTACCAGAACTTTTACGCCATAGGCAGACAGGGATTGCCTATCAATGGCCTTGTGTGGATGGATTCCATAGAAGCCATGAAAGAGGAAGCCTTGAAACAGATTGCCAAAGGCTTCGAATGTATTAAAGTGAAGATCGGCGCTCTCGACTTTGAAGAAGAATGCAGAATGCTGGCTTTTATACGTGAAAAAGGCGGTGACAAACTGATACTGAGACTGGATGCCAATGGGGGATTCGCAGCAGGTAATGCCATGAACCAGTTAAAGGAACTCAAATATTTTTACCCTCACAGCATTGAACAACCCATCCAAGCGGGACAGGCAGAGCTTATGGCCGAATTGTGCGCTAAAACACCTGTACCAATCGCTCTTGATGAAGAGTTGATAGGCATTGCCGATGAAAGCGGGATGAACAAACTGCTGACCGCCATAAAGCCGCAGTTCCTTGTATTTAAGCCTAACCTCCTGGGAGGGTTTGTACAGACGGACCTGTGGATCAAACAGGCGCAGAAACATAATGCCGGCTGGTGGATCACTTCAGCACTTGAAAGCAATATCGGCTTGAACGCCATCGCGCAATACACCGCCAGCTTTCAACCTGTCATTCATTCGGGACTGGGAACAGGGCAGCTTTATACGAGCAACTTCATGCCATATACACGAATTGAGCACGGCTATTTATGGCGCGACATGGGCAATGTAGCCACAGATCATATGGCTTCACCAATGGACTGAATGTATCAAGGGACAGGGGCCAGATTATTTAGCTGCTTCCGCGCGCTGTTGCGATGTTTTTCGAAAACTGCAAGGCCGCTCCCCTAAAAAAGCGGCCTTGCAGCTAACATTAACTTGAACAATATGTAAGATGTAATAAGCAGGGCCTATTTATTTATACAGACGTAATTTTATGGTAATTCGTGACATCAATTAAATTATTTACTTTTGTTTTATGAAATATGTTGTGGTTCTTGCCTGGCTTTTTTTACCTGCCTGTATCATATCTGCCTCAGGACAGGTAAAAGGCTGCACCGACCCGCAAGCTTCGAATTACAATGCGCTTGCCACTGAAAATGACGGTTCGTGCATATATGCCAAAACCACGCTCAGTCCGGCAATTGTTTGTCCCAAGCTGAACGACTCATTGCTGGAAACCAGCGGATTGATATATTTTGGCAACAGGTTCTGGACCCTAAACGACAGCGATAACCCCGCTGTGCTGTATGCATTCGACAGCATGAACGGGAACATTCTCCACAGGATATATATCGGCAATCAAACCAATACCGACTGGGAAGACCTTGCCCAGGATTCAACCCACATATATGTCGGCGATTTTGGCAATAACCTCGGCAACCGGAAGGATCTCAGAGTGCTTGTCATAAAAAAGTCGGATATTGACCTCACAAGTCCAGCAGATACTGTAACTGCATCTGAAATACATTTCAGCCTGGGCGACCAGACAAGTTTCAATCATACTAACCAGGCACATGATTTCGATCTTGAGGCATTCTGTTCATTCGGCGACAGCCTGCACCTGTTCAGCAAGAATTGGGTGGATAAACAGACCAGGCATTATGTGCTGCCCAAGATACCCGGAACCTATGCGGTTTATCCCAGGGAATCATTTTCAGTCAATGGCCAGGTAACCGGGGCAGGTTGTGACGAAAAAAGAGGTGTTATGGTTTTGACTGGATACAATCTCAGCGACATCAGTTGTTTTATCTGGATCCTCTGGGACCTCGACTCCGGCTTTTTCAGCAAAGGCAACAAAAGGCGCATTGAACTTGGCACAGTGGCGAGTTTTGGCCAGAATGAAGCAGTCTGTTTTAAGGGAAATGCCCTGTATCTAAGCAATGAAAAATACCTGACCGAAGCCTCCTTAAGGCGGGTCGAGATCGACAGGTTCATCAGCGGCAAGCCTTTAGCCATTCATGGGAAAGTGAAAGAACTGACATTTACCGCCTGGCAGACAGGGCACACACTTTATATAAAAGGAAAGGATATTGCCGGTAAAACACTCAACATCCATAATTCTGACGGAAAACTCATCAGGTCGGTAAAACTCGGCATGACCGAGACCTCCATCAATGTAGACGAACTGATGGAAGGGGTATTTTTACTGGAAGTAGAGGAAAACGTGATGAAGATCTATATAAAGAACTGAAACCGCATAGTCGAACATCTTCCCGGAATAATCAGAAAAAAAACCCACCACCGCGCAGCACAGTGATGGGTTATAACGACTGCAACAGGAAACGTCCCGGGCAGGGTTTGTTGTGAATGAAAAGAAAAGATTAATTACTTCTTAGACGTATCGCTCTAATAAAAAGTTGCACAAAAATGTGGAAAAAGGCACTAGATATCAACCTTATTTCCACACAGTGGTTTCTATCATCTTGATAACATCCTGTTTCAGGAAGCTGAACATCGGCATAATACTGTCGATCTGCGTTTTAGCATTAAAATATAAGGCTCCCCGGAGAAAATGTTTACGTCCGTCGCTGACATAAAAATTCAGGTTGGTGGCTGTATTTCCCTTGAGTTCATAGATGATCCCCGTCGTATGCGTGGTTGGGTTCTGCACCTCGATCTCTTCTATCTCCTCAGCCCTGATATCATGTTTATATGCCAGGCGCCTGGTGTCGTCAAAGAGGCTGTTAAATTCGGCCCTGTCCCTGAATTCCTGGTAGCTCAGGTGTAGTGTGGCATTAAATGGCAGGTAATGAATATTGTACCAGTAAGGTCTTTTTACACCTTCGTCCTCTTCATACGGTCTGATGACAGCATATGTTGGATACATAAAGCTGAAGGGAGCATTTGTATCAAACAACTGGTATGCCTTGACAGGGTAGTATTCACGGGGATAAGCATGGGGTTTGGGATTTCCCGGTTTTTCCTTGCAGGCAAGCGCCAGGAACAGTAAGGCTATCATTATATACTTCATCAGGTTATATCTGCTTTTATGCGTTTAATGCGTCTGTTATCAACGGATTCTATCGTAAAACTGAAATTTCCATGTTTTATTGTTTCACCGGCGGCAGGTATTCTTCCTGCCAGCTCCATCAGCATCCCTCCTACAGTTTCCGAACTGCCTTTCACATTATCAAAGAAATTGTCATCCGTACCGGTGATCTTGCAGAAATCCATGATCAGCAGTTTTCCCTCAATGACGTATTTATTGTGATCTATCCGGCTGTAATTGGGCGGTTCTTCATCGAATTCATCATTGATCTCCCCGAAAATTTCTTCAAGCACGTCTTCCATGGTCACAATACCGAGCTTGCCGCCGTATTCATCAACAACAATGGCCATGTGCATTCTTTCTTCCTGGAATTCTGACAGCAACAGGTCGATCCTTTTATTATCGGGGACAAAAAAGGCGGGTTTGAGCAGTGTTTGCCAGTTGAAATTTTCGGCCTCGTAAAGGTGCGGCAATACTTCCTTGATATATAATATGCCCTGAATGTTGTCAAACGTTTCACGGTAAACAGGAAGCCTGCTGTAACCAAGCTCATTCACTTTTTTAAGCATGATGCCAAAAGGCATGTCCGCATCAAGGGCAGCCACGTCAACGCGCCCGCGCATGATCTGCCTGACGCTCTTATTCCCGAAATTGACTATCCCTTTCAGTATTTCCTTCTCCTGCTGGCCAGTTGTTTTATCGGAGGTAATATCAATGGCATGCGTCAGCTCGTCAGCCGACACCGTGTGTTCATGCACCCTTACCCGTTTATCAATAAGCGATGTAAACTTTACCATAGGGATTACCAGCCAGGCAAACAGCTTATGAAAAAACAGCAGGGGAAAAGCCATTAGGCGGGCTATAGCCATGTTTTTCCCGTAGGCATATACCTTGGGCACCACTTCGCCGAATAAAAGCAGGGTGAATGTGACAGTGATCACCTTGATGGCAAAGTCGAAAATAGGATCGACCGCCAGGTTAAAGATCGACTCAAGCCAGATGGAACTGATAATAACGAAGGTGACATTGACAAAATTATTTCCCACCAGTATGGTTGCAAGGAGCTTTTTCGGCTGGCTCAACAATTTGAGTATGGCCTGATTGACTGGTGAATAGTTCTCCTTCAGGTCTTCCTTGTCCTTTCCCGACAAGGAAAACAGGGCGTTTTCGGAAGCCGAGAATAAGGCTGACAATGCCACAAGAACCACCATGAACAGGAATGTTCCTGCCAGGTAAAAGTAACTTTCATTTGTAAGCTTGGGGTTAAGAATACCGCTGACCTGTAAGATCAACTGCGAAGGATAAGGGTCGTCCGACAACATAGGTATGGGCGTTAAAACGGCAATATGTCACCCCCTTCAGGTTGGTGCTCTTCATGCACATTGCCGTTCTTTTCATGAGAATGGTGGTTGTTATTCCCGTGATCGACAACTGCTCCCGGCGTGGACACTACCTGGAACTGCAGCGCCCGTATCCGCACAGCGCTTCGTTTATTCCCTTCCTTATCCGTCCAGGTCTCGTTCTTTATCTTACCTTCTATAAAAACTGTCCTGCCTTTTTTTAACACTTTCTCGGCATTCCTTGCGAGGGCGTCCCACATTTCGATGTTGTGCCAGTCGGTCTGTTCAACCTTATTGCCGGATTTATCAATAAAAACTTCATTGGTAGCAAGTGTGAAGTTGGCAACTGCCCTGTTGTTTTCCAAATATCTCACCTCAGGATCCTTTCCCAACCTGCCCAATAAAAATACCTTGTTTACCATGTAGAAAAATACAATTGTGTGTTATAAGTCACAAAGATAATAAAAAATTCTGTATCAAAACAGGAACCGGATATTTTGTATAGTTTTTAAGATTCACCCGTTTATAGGTCTCATTCACAAAGTCCGGCACATCTTTGGAATGCAGTTCCCAGAAGGTCGCCAATATGGTCTGATGCGACAGCAGGTGCCTGGCCTGTGATTGTCTTTTTAATGAATAATCACAGCCGACAGCCCAACTGGATGCGAGAAGCTGGGGCATGCTTTTTTCGTCGATCTGACTGTCGGATTCGATAAGGGGCAACTGGTAGAGGTTTTTCCATATGTCCTTGTCTTCGCGTTTTACAAGGTAGAAATGATTATTCTCGCGGATATAGAAATAATTGAAATGGCGGATGGACGGTTTGTTTTTTTTCAGTTTGACAGGCAGCATATCCACCGTGCCGTTCTTCAAGGCCAGACAGTGCATGGAGACAGGACATTCTTTGCACCTGGGATTTTCGGGCCGGCAGACAAGAGCTCCCAGTTCCATGATCGCGTTGTTGAATTCTGAAGGAACGGTGCCAACGATAAGTTCATCGAGCACATTTTTGAACACCTGGCGGTTTTTAGCCTCATTTACAGGCAAGTGTATGTCATACAGGCGGGAAATCAGCCTGAATACATTGCCGTCGAGCACAGGGTACGGTTTTCCGAAAGCAAAAGACAGTATGGCCGAGGCTGTATAGTCGCCGATTCCGGGTAATTTAGACAAAATCATGTAGTTATCCGGAAAAATGCCCTGATATTCATCAGAAATGATACGGGCGGTTTTATGGAGGTTCCTGGCCCTGGTATAGTACCCCAAACCCTGCCACATTTTAAGGATTTCCTCTTCCGAGGCACTTGCTAAGTTCTTAATTTCCGGATATTTAACTACAAATTTATCAAAATATGAGAGTCCCTGGACCACCTGGGTCTGCTGTAAAATGATCTCTGAAAGCCAGATTTTATAAGGGTCTTGGGTACTTCGCCATGGCAATTCCCTAAAATTTTTTTTATACCATAGTAAAATATCCAAAACATTTTCCATATTTTTGTGTTTAATTAATTAGAAGTTAAGATTTTAAAAGTTAAAAATACACCATTATGACAAAAGCAGAAATAATCAGCGAAATTTCAGAAAAAACTGGAATTGACAAAGTAATTGTTACGGAATCTTTAGAGTCTTTCTTTAAAGTCATGAAGAACAATATGGCCCAGGGGGAAAACATTTACTTCAGGGGCTTCGGAAGCTTTATATTGAAAAAAAGGGCTAAAAAAATTGCCCGTAACATTTCAAAAAACACCGCTTTGGTAATCGAAGAACACTTCATTCCGAAATTTAAGCCTGCCAAAGTTTTCCTTGAAAAGATCAAAACCAGTGTTCCGCCTGATTTTGTTCCTAAAAAAGAGGAAAAAGAGTACTAATTTCGCAGGATGAAATTAAACGTTATTAAAGCAACCTTACTGGTTGCTTTTTTGGTTTTCACTACATGGCTTACAGTTATTGGTCTGAACACCAATACAGCCCGCATTGATTTCAAGGCCCTCGAAAAATCGCGCACCGAAGCGATGAACAAGCAGAGCGAATCTTCGTTTGAAAGCATGCTCAAGAATATCGGCAATACGACCCGGCTGATAAAACCGGACATTCTCACATCCACTGATACCGCCAGATTATCGCTCGCCATCCGGCTGCTCGACAGCAACAAACAATACGCATACGCCGGGGTGTTATCGGAAAAGTTAGCCAGGCTGCAGACCTCATCATACAGGTATTTTATGGCTTCTAAGTATTTTCTGACCGAAACTTACAGTCACCAGAACCCTCAGAATGAGCTGATGTACATAAAAAGAGCGCGGATGAATCTGGAAAAAAGTCTTGAGATTAGTCCTTCAAACAATGATGCAAAGGTCGACCTGGCCATATGCATCTATAACATAAACAAGATGCAAGGGACTGATAACCAGATGGAGCTGATGAAGCCTACCCTACTTTTGCTGGAAGTCGAAAGAGCTGATTCCAGCCATATTGATGCGGTATATTACCTGGCAAGTCTTTCGCGTGAAATAGGCAAGTACGAAAAAGCTGTTGCAAGATTCAAAAAATTAGTATCTTTGCAACCCCAAAATCAACAGTTTTACCTCGAACTGAGCAAAACTTACGAAATAATGGGGAATCAGACAGAAGCCAAAGAATGGGCCGATAAAGCCCGGAACTTAAAATAATAACATTAACGATATTTAATTATGCCAAGCGGAAAAAAAAGAAAAAGACACAAGATCGCCACTCACAAAAGGAAAAAAAGACTAAGGAAAAACCGTCACAAGAAAAAATAATTTCCACCTTTTTTTATTTCTTAAATTGTGAATGAGCTTGTCATTGATCGCAACTCAAATGGCATTGATTTAGCCTTACTTTACAATAAACAACTGACAGAACTCCACAAAGAGGAGTCTGTATCGTCTTTCCAGATAGGCGATGTTTATTTAGCCAAAGTCAAAAAGATAATGCCCAATCTGAATGCCGCGTTTCTTGACGTCGGTCATGAGAAAGACGCGTTCCTGCATTACACGGACCTGGGTCCTAATTTCAGATCGGTTCTTAAACTCACCAAAATTGTCACCCAGGGGGGACTGAAGAATCCCAACCTCGATGAATTCGAAAAAGAGGAAGAGATCGTCAAGACGGGAAAAATCACCGAAATACTAAAAAAAGGCGATGAACTCCTGGTGCAGATATTCAAGGAGCCTATTGGCAACAAAGGGCCGAGAATCACGTGCGATCTTTCATTCGCCGGCAGGTTTTCCGTGCTCGTTCCTTTTGGCAAAAGCACTTCCATTTCCAAGAAAATTTCAGACGTCAACCACAAGAAGCGACTGAAGCAAATGGTTGACAAGCTGAAGCCCAGGAACTTCGGCGTCATTATCAGGACTATTTCCGAAGAGGCGGGTATCGAAGAGATCGAGCTCGACCTCAATAACCTGATATCCAAGTGGGAAACCCTTATCAAAACCGCCCGCACTGCCAAGCCGCCTTTCAAGGTACTTGGGGAGATATCGCGAACCGAAGGTTTATTGAGAGACCTTCTGAATGACGGGTTCTCCAATATTCATGTGAACGACCAGGAATATGCTGCCAAGCTGAAGGAATATATTTCAAATATTGCTCCCGGCAAAGAATCCATAGTAAGGGTTTACAACAGCAAGGTTCCCATCTTTCAGCATTTCGGCATTGATAAACAGATAAAGGCTTCCTTCGGGAAAAATGTGATGTTCAGTAACGGAGCCTACCTGATCATTGAACACACGGAAGCCATGCATGTTATCGATGTGAACAGCGGCCGCAAAACAACCAATTCGGAAACGCAGCAGGAAAATGCGCTGAAGATCAATAATGAGGCTATCCGGGAAATCGCACGTCAACTGCGTCTGCGCGATCTTGGCGGCATTATTGTCATCGACTTCATCGACCTGAAAAACCCTGCCCATCGCAAGGAATTGCTGGACAACCTGATTCTGGCCATGAAGCCTGACAGGTCGAGGCATAACATCCTGCCCATGAGCAAATTCGGCCTGGTGCAGATCACCAGGGAAAGGGTCAGGCCTGAGATCAACATTAATACGTCCGAACTCTGCCCTAGCTGCAATGGAACAGGCACAGTGGTTTCAAGCATGCTGCTGAGCGATAATATTGAAGAAAAACTATCCTATATCTGGGATACGCAAAATATAGGCAAACTGCGTCTCAAAGTGAATCCCATCATCAAGGCGTACCTTACAAAAGGCGGATTCAAGAGTGAACGGTTCAAATGGTGGTGGAAACACAGGAAGT
The DNA here is from genome assembly GCA_937867025.1 of uncultured Bacteroidota bacterium. GTDB lineage: Bacteria > Bacteroidota > Bacteroidia > NS11-12g > UBA955 > JABMMZ01. The sequence continues at coordinate 11,115 of CALMKH010000101.1, forward strand.
GGGTAAGGATCATAGCAGACCCACAATACCATCTAACGAATTTCAGCATATACAATGAATTTGGCGACGAGCTGAGTTAATTGTCGATTAATCGTTAAAAATTATTGGTTTGTCGTTAATTTTGTTCCTGAAGGAATCCATTCCCCGGGTTATAAAACCAAACCCCTTCCGGTTTCGTATATTTTTTCAGTAACTTTAAACATTCAAAGTCATGAAACGTATTAAAATCATCCTAAACATCGTGTTATCCACTTTTCTTGTTACGCTTAGCGCCTGCGGACAAAACCAGGGTAATATCAAAAGCGCACAGACCCTTACAGGCAGCGACAGTTCAATGATGGATAAACCCGATTCCTTCTGGAAAAGGACCCTGAGCAAAGAACAATATTATATATTAAGGGAAAAAGGCACAGAACGGCCTTACACCGGAAAGCTGCTGATGAACAAGGATTCGGGTGTTTATACATGCAGCGCCTGCGGAAACCTGCTTTTCACCTCGGACAGCAAGTTTGACTCACATTGCGGATGGCCCAGTTTCGACAAAGAGATTGCCGGCGGAAGAATAATTACCAAAGAAGACAATTCGCTTGGCATGACCCGTACCGAGATCATGTGCGGACGCTGCGGAGGACACCTCGGTCACCTGTTTGACGACGGCCCCACAGAAACAGGCCTGCGCTACTGTGTGAATTCAGTATCCCTTGAATTCATCGACGCAAAGTCAATGCCATACGGAGCAAACGCAAAAGACACCCTCGTATTGGGCGGCGGTTGTTTCTGGTGTATTGAAGCCGTATTCCAGAATATGAAAGGCGTTGAATCCGTCGAATCGGGATATTCAGGTGGCAACGTGGCCAACCCCACCTATGAACAGGTATGCTCTGGACAAACGAACCATGTCGAGGTGGTACAGGTTGTTTACGACAGGAATGTCAGCAGCATGGAGGACATCCTGAAAGTGTTTTTCACTGTGCACGATCCCACATCCGTGGATAAACAGGGTGCGGATGAAGGGTATCAATACAGGTCAGTTATATTCTACAGGAACGAAACACAGAAAAAGACGGCGGAAACTGTTATTGCCGCTCTTAATAAAGAAAAGGCATATGATGCCCCGGTTGTAACACAAGTTGAAAAATTAAAAACCTTTTACAAAGCCGAGAATGATCACCAGGATTATTATGCGAATAACAAGGAAAAAGCGTATTGCCGTATGGTGATTCAACCTAAACTCGATAAATTTGAGAAGGCTTTTAAACATAAAGTGAAAGAATGAAAAAGCACATTGTATTACTTGGCATACTGGGTTTCTGCATGTCGCTTCCGGCCCAGGTGCCTAAAAAGGTGATCGTAGAACATTTCACCAATACGCTCTGCAGCGTATGCGCCGGCAGGAACCCCGGTTTTCGCAATAACCTGAACGCGCAGGACAGCAACGTACTGTACATCAGTTATCATCCGAGTTCGCCGTATGTCAATTGCATAATGAACAAGTCCAACGTCAGGGAAAATGACGGAAGGACAAAATTCTACGGCGTATATGGCAGCACTCCCAGGCTTGTCATACAGGGAAGCGTCATTCCTGTGAATGCCAACTATAATGTGCAGGGACTTTTTGATCCCTACCTGAACCAGACCTCCCCTGTTTCCATGCGTATCAGGCGGCTGATGCTGACGGATGAGATGATGGTATTCAGGATCGTTATCAAAACTGTTGCCGCGCATTCCCTGGACCGGGCAAAGTTATACGTTGCCTTGGCGGAAGACACGATTGATTATAACGCCCCTAACGGGGAGAAAAAACATTATCATGTATTCCGGAAAGCCATTTACGATTCTACGGGTCTTTCCCTGAACATCCCCGCAAACATTAATGACAGTATTATAAAGACAATCACAACACCTATACCTTCCGGATGGAAAGCTGTAAACCTGATGCAGTTTGCGATATTGCAGGACAGCGCGAGTAAACAGGTCATACAGGCCGCTGCTCTTAAGGCGGAGGGTGGTCCCGGCCTGGGTATAAAAGCATCTTCATTGACTGGATATTTAACTGTCTACCCTAATCCAGCCGGCGGCATGCTGTTTGTCAATATTCCTGTTGAAGAACTAGATGATGCCATAACAAACATTCTGGATATGACCGGTAGACCGGTGTTTTCAGGCAGGCTTGAAAAGGACCACCTGGATATAAGCGCCCTGGAAGACGGGATATACATGATCAGGATACATTCATCCCGGTTCAGCGGAACAGCTTTGTTCAGGAAAGAAAATTAACCGTTAACGCTTTGGCTTAAGCCTCGGTTTCTGGTAAATCAGCATCCCGTTGTCATCATACTTTTCGTGAAGCACTAACTTGTCATTGGCATCATAGTATTTCCACTCTCCTGCCATCATGCCATCCTTGTAAAATCCTTCGGCATGGCTGTCGCGGTTGATCAAACCCGTCTTAAATTCTCCGTCAAGCCTTCCATTCACGTAAGTGCCGTATTCGTCCAGCTGGTACATATCGAGTGCGGTTATGCTTCCACCGGCGCTTCCCGCTTCGCCCACCTTGAAATATTTTTTGTAAGGCCCATTCAGCACGTCTTCTGAATAATTGTACATCGTGATCGTATCGCCAAATTCATTGAAGGTGTACCAGGTGCCGTCCTTTTTACCCATTTTGTAGTATTCTTCCTTCATCAGCGTACCGAATACATTATCCCAATATCTTGACACGCTGTCCTGAATACCATTTTTAAAATAACTTTCTTCGGCCATAAGACCCGTCAGGTGATACCTGATGTACTTGCCGTCCCTCACACCTTCGTTGTATGTGCTTTCGAGCCTCAGGTTCCCTGCTTCATAATACGTGTACATGGTACCGTGAGGCTTTTCGTTCTTAAGGGTGGTCTTTTGCTCTATGTTGCCGTTCTTGTAATATGTGATCAGTTCCCCGACCTGGATGCCCATGGAAAAATTATGAATGTATTTGGGACTGCCGTTTTCATAAAATGCATTCACAGTGCTGTCGAGCAGATCATTTACATATTTTCCCTGAAGTTTTACTTTTCCGTTATCATGATAGAATATGAACGGTCCGTTTCTTTTGCCTTCCCTGAAGTTCATCTTTGCCCTCACAAGCACTCCCCCCTGGAAATATTCTGTTTTTGTACCATGCAGCAAACCGTTCACCCATTCGATTTCCTGCATTTTACTTTTGTTCGGGAACAGGTCGATGCTGGTGCCGGTGTATGGTTTGTTGTTGAAATAGTAGACGTCGTTGATATTCTGAAGCTCTTCGGTCCGTACTTTTCTTTTGACAGTTTTAGGATCGCCTGGCTGGCCGGTTGCGGATTGGGAATAAACGCCGGTAACCAAAGCAATATTGAAAAGTGTTATGATGACTTTTTTAATCATGATGCAAAATTAATCGAATAAAGGGTTTGTAACAGAATGAGAACGGCAAGGCAGGGTAAAAAATTGCCCTATTTATTCACAGGACGTTTCTCATGTACAGTATTATGGCTGCACAAGTTTTTTCATTTCTTCCTCAAGCTCAAACTCATTGCCTTCAGCGTAACCGTTATGAACATAAACGATATTGCCTTTCTGGTCGAGCAGCACGGTTTGCGGAGGATTATTGACATTCATCGCCCTGGCAAGGTCCTTGTTGACATCAAGAAGTATGGTATAAGGCCATCCGAAGGCATTGACGGTAGGTTGCACCTTAGGTATGTTCCTTGAATCGTCAATAGTGACAGCGACCAGTTCGCAGCCATACTTTTTCTGCCAGTCCTCATACACATCCAGTATATTGTTGAGTTCCTTGATACATGGCCCGCACCAGGTGGCCCAGAAAGAAATAATAGTGATTTTGCCTGTTTTTGCGTAGTCCTGTATATTGATCTCCGTGCCATCCATTTTCTTGACCGTTACGGACGGCAGAGTGTTTTTTGGCTTGGCAACAGTGCTGTCATTGGCCAAAGCACCAAAAGCAGCGATGAACAGGAATGAACTGAGTAATATGAGACGCATGAGTACAAAGAAACAATCATTGTGCCACAAAAACAACAATTTAATGCCGAATGATCACCGTATCATAAGGAATACCATTGGCAATTGAATATGAGGCGTTTAGACAACCCTTAGCAACCGCAGGGATTGTATTTCCTGATCCTTCCCTTCCTGTTGCGGGTTTCCAGTACCTGTCCCTTGTCGTTGTAAATGATATATGTTTTCAGAACACCGTGGTGGTATTTCTCACGGCTGTGAACGTAATTGCCTTTCTTGCAGGCCCACATTCCGTGCTTCTGCCCGAGCCTGTCGTACTTGCCTTCGCATACGAGCGAGTCCGATGCATATCCGGTTGCTGTGAACGCAAGCGCCAGGAACAGCATATACGCCTTAGGCATAATTATTCCGCTTCAGGTGAAGACTTCTTTTCAATATCGCTGACGATTGTCGGAGGGACACCGCTTTCGCCTTCCATATAACTTTCGTAATTGGTCTTATGCTCGAAAGGCCGTTTTCCGATGATGTTCTCAAGATCGTACTGGAAAAGAATCTCTTTCTTCAGAAGTTCCTGCGCCAGTTTTTCAAGCTCAGGCTTCTTATTTGTAAGAAGCTCTTTTGTGCGTTCATAAGCCTGACTAATGATCTTTCTTACTTCCTCATCGATCATTTCACCTGTCTTTTCACTGTAAGGCTTGCTGTAGGTGAATTCGCCGGTAGGGTCATTAAAGCTGACATTACCTACCTTTTCATTCATTCCGTAAATGGTCACCATCGCATATGCCATCCTGGTCACGCGTTCCAGGTCGTTCTGCGCACCGGTGCTCACCTTTCCGAAAATAATATCCTCTGCAGCGCGGCCACCGAGGGTCATGCACATTTCATCAAGAAGCTGCTCGCCCCTGTATATGTACTGTTCCTTGGGCAGATACTGGGCATATCCCAACGCTGCCACACCTCTAGGCACAATGGATACCTTGACCAGCGGATCGGCAAATTCGAGGAACCATCCTGCCACCGCATGACCGGCCTCGTGATAAGCCACTATGTTCTTTTCTTCCGGAGATATGAGTTTGTTCTTTTTTTCAAGACCGCCAATCACCCTGTCAATGGCATCCTGGAAGTCGTGCATGTCGATCTTATCCTTGTTTTTCCTGGCGGCGATAAGGGCTGCCTCGTTACACACGTTGGATATTTCAGCACCTGCGAAGCCCGGGGTTTGCGCTGAGAGCTTCTTGGCATCCACATCTTCAGCCAGTGCTTTGCCCTGCAAATGCACCCTGAATATCTGCTCCCTGCCTACCAGGTCGGGTTTATCGATAGATATCTGCCTGTCGAACCTTCCCGGTCTGAGCAAGGCGGAATCCAGAATATCCGGGCGGTTGGTCGCTGCGAGAATAATAACTCCGCTATCTGTGCCGAAACCATCCATTTCCGTCAGGAGCTGGTTGAGGGTATTTTCACGCTCATCGTTCGAGCCGCTTACAAGGTTCTTGCCACGGGCTCTTCCGATGGCATCGATCTCATCAATAAAAATGATGCACGGCGCTTTTTCCTTGGCCTGCCTGAACAAGTCCCTGACGCGGGAAGCACCCACGCCAACGAACATTTCAACGAAATCCGATCCTGAAAGTGAGAAGAACGGCACGTTAGCCTCGCCGGCCACTGCTTTTGCCATAAGGGTTTTACCTGTTCCGGGCGAGCCGATAAGCAAGGCACCTTTAGGGATTTTACCTCCCAGCTTGGTATATTTCTTAGGATTTTTCAGGAAATCCACGATCTCCATCACCTCGACCTTAGCCTCATCAAGCCCGGCTACATCTTTAAACGTAATGTTAACCTTCGTATTCTTATCGAACAGGGTGGCCTTGCTTCGCCCGATGTTGAACAACTGGCCGGGCCCTCCGGCACCGCCTGCACCGCCGCCCATCCTGCGCATCATAAAGCTCCAGATGCCGACGAAGATTGCGATCATGATGATCCAGTTCAGTATCTGCCATGTGGAGTCGCTCTCATACTGGTAATCGACCACCACGTCCTTGGTATCCGGATGTTCGACACTCAGGGCGTCATAATATTTGTTAAAAGCCTCCTTGTTGATTTCGAAATAATACTGTGGGGTCTTCTGACCGAAAATACCGTTGTTCTGTTTTTTTACATCCTTGTATTTTTCATTTTCCAGGGCTTCCTTTTTCAGGTAAACCTTCACTACCCGGTCGTTGATTATTTCAAGCCTTTCGACGTCATTGCTGACAATCATTTCCCTGACTTCGTTCCAATTGCTTTTTTTGCCGGGATTGCCGGGAAGGAAGCTGATGATGATGAAACCCACCAGTAAAATCCCCCAGATCCAGTACATATTGAATTTAGGTGTATTTGATTTTTTGTCTCCGAAAGGTTTTTCGTTTCTTTTCTCGTTTTGTTGGTTATCCATTAACTGTTGAATTAATAAAATCTTATATGATATCTCTTATTATGATACCCCTGATAAAGTGCAAATTTAGATAATATGTTTAATTTATTTTAAATGAAATTTACGGATTACTAAGATTACTAACTTATTTTTGCAAAAAATATTCCACAATAATGTACGGCAAACTTGAAAAACAATTAAAGGATGAACTGGCCCAGATAAACGATGCAGGTCTGTATAAAAAAGAGCGTGTCATAGTATCGCCACAGGGCGCGGATATTAGGCTCAGCGATGGAAAAGAGGTTATCAATTTCTGCGCCAACAATTACCTGGGACTCTCAAGTCATCCAAGAGTGATAGAAGCTGCCAAAAAGTCACTGGATACGCATGGTTTCGGCATGAGCAGCGTGCGTTTTATATGCGGCACACAGGATATCCATAAGACACTGGAGGCCCGGATAGCCGATTTTTACGGCACCGAAGATGCCATACTCTATGCCGCAGCCTTTGATGCCAACGGCGGAGTATTCGAACCTCTTTTCAATGAGCAGGATGCCATTATTTCAGATGCCCTTAACCATGCCTCCATCATAGACGGTGTGAGGCTTTGCAAGGCTGTGCGCTACCGCTATAACAACAACGACATGGCCGACCTTGAGCAGCAACTGATAAGCGCCAGCCAGGCAGGTCACCGCAACAAGATTATCGTTACCGACGGGGTTTTCAGCATGGACGGATATGTAGCGCAGCTGGATAAAATCGTTGAACTTGCCAACAAATACGATGCGCTTGTCATGGTAGACGAGTGCCATGCAGCCGGATTTATCGGCAAGACCGGCAGGGGCACCCCCGAACTTTGCGGTGTGCACGGCAAAATCGATATCATTACAGGGACGCTTGGCAAAGCCCTTGGCGGCGCAATGGGCGGCTATACCACAGGCCGGAAGGAAATCATAGAAATGCTCAGGCAAAGATCCCGTCCGTACCTGTTCTCCAACTCCCTCGCTCCTGCCATTGTGTCTGCAAGCATCGAAGTATTCGATATTTTAAAAGAATCTACTGCCCTGAGGGATAAGCTCGAAGACAACGTGAAATATTTCAAGGAAGGCATGCGCAAGGCGGGATTTGACTTTAAGGATGGCAACAGCGCTATCGTTCCCATCATGCTGTATGATGCCAAACTAAGCCAGGTGATGGCCGACAAGCTGCTGGATGAAGGCATTTACGTGATAGGGTTTTTCTTCCCTGTTGTACCGAAAGAACAAGCAAGGATCAGGGTGCAATTGTCCGCTGCCCATGAAAGGCATCATCTCGACAAGGCCATAGCTGCCTTTACGAAGGTCGGCCTGGAGCTCGGCGTGATCAAACAGGCGGCAAATTAGCCGTAACATCTTTATATATAACACCCTATCAATCACTATGATAAAACCATTTTACGTCCTTACTCTGCATTTTCTTTTTTTTATTCAGACAACAGCCCAGGTAAAAACGGCTTCTGTTTCCATTGCCAAAGGTAGCCGCATTACAGATATCAAAAGGATAAAAAATACAGGGTTTGTAGTTCAAACACATGACCTCAGAGGAATAGGAATAAGCGGCAAAGAGCGTTCCCTTATATATTTCAACTCTGACCTTCATCTTAACTGGAACATACGACCGCTACACAATGACCAGGTTATTACATCACCGGAAAGCCCGTATATTTATCAGCTTGGTTCGCGGCCCGCATACTATGAGCGAAGAGTAATAGCAGATGTTCAATATCCCGAGGAAAGAAGTGCCAGAATCACAAGAACTGACAGCTATGGAAAACAGGATTCATTTTACGTAAATTTCAGGGAAACAGACAAAAAGGTAATTCCTTTAGCCTCCTGTATTGACAGCAGGAATTTATACCATTTGTCTTACCTTCCTGAAGAAAGCCATGTAAAAAAGGGCTTTTTTTCAGATAAGGTTGTCCGGGCTGTAACCCCTGTTGCCTTGTTTCTGCGGGTTATGGCACATCATGAAAAGGATTTCAAAGAAAAAACAGTTTATTTAATTTTCCGAGAACAAGGAGAATTAAATTTTCTGGGCTGTAGTAACGGACTAATATATATTTATCAGAAATTTCTTAAAAATCCTCAGGAAATGGAGTTTGACATTTACGCTATTGATCAGGATGGAAACGTAAAAAGTCAATTTTCAATAGAACACAAAGTAACAGATTTTTATGCGCCATTGAATTTTAACAGAGAACTTCACGGAACAACTCCAACGGTGAAGAATTTTCAAATAATCTCATCACAACAAACGAACGATTTGACATATTATCCTATACTGAATTCCATCAGTGATTTGCAAATAGATTTTAAATCAGGCAGAATTTTTCTTTATGGTTTATGTAATCAGCAAAAAAGCACTTATGATAGTGAGGGTGGCCGCCCAATTTCCAATTTTTACCTCAACATTTATACTTTGGACGGTAAATTGTTAAGCAATTCTTATCATGATATTACAAATGCCATAAAAGATAATAAAACCTTCAGGGGCCACTTAAACAGCTATTACCGGTGTGTTGATTTTGAGCTCTTATCAGACAGCCTTTACAGGTTGAACCTTGGTTCAAGACAAAGTAGTTTTACAAGCATACTTCTGAACTCTTCCAATATTCTATCTTATCATACCAACGATAACACTTATGATTTTTATGGTGAACTGGCTATTTTTGATTTCCCTGCTGAATTTACATATAAGGCCAATCTGAGTGCAAGTGAAATGGAATCTTCCAACAGTTACCAGCAATACATAGCCAGTAACCCGGTTAAACAATCGAAAAAAACGCGTTATCTGGCTGTTAATATGGAAAAACAATATGTACTTATAAAATACGAAAAGAAAAAGAAAGACATTCTGCTTACTTTTATGCTTTTCAAATAATAATTGGGAAACAGCTCATTTCTTACCGGGCATCACGAGGCTGTCTGCCGGATACTTAGCCTTCAGTACCTCCCGCATGTCCTTTGTCCAGTTGATCAGTATCTCTCTCTGCGCGGCATCGAGTCTGGCTCCACTGTGTATCCAGGTATATGATTCCAGGGGCATTTCCTGCTCTGCCACCAGCTCATCTATTTCTTCCAGCTTGTGAAACTGCCTGTACGGCCTGTATGCAGCAAACTCATCAAAGTTAAGGTGCTTTTTTCCGTCCTTTACATGAGCCGCCAGCCACCATCCCACCGGCTGAACATAGGAATACCACGGGTACCTTGTCGTATTGCTGTGGCAATCGTTACAGGAATTATCCAGCAGCCTGGCCACCCTCGGTGAAACTGCCGCAACTTTCGAAATATGGTTATCCTTATTTCCACCTGTGTTTTCTGCAGGACGAAAAAACTGAATCACGACAGCCGCCAGGAGAACTGTCCAAAGTATGTATTTCCAAATTTTCCTTTTTTTATTCACGCGGCAAAAGTAATGAATCCAGAACTTTATTCTTAGAATTTTACTGACCGAAAGATTGAGCAATCTGAACATTATAAAATTATTCTTCTCATGAATAAACACGACATCTTTCCGGTTGACGTGTTTTTCAGACATTGGAAGACTTCCCCAGGCAAAAAAGATCGTATGAAAGACAATAAGTGCATAATTTTCAGTTGAATGTTTTCCGGAATCCGTAAGTTAGGCTGCCCTTACATTTTCAGTAAAAAATCATGATTTATCATGATTTTTTTATTGCACGGAATTCGTTTTGTTTGGAGTTTTTCTCCCTCAGGAGACTAAATCCTCACCACCAAACACCTGTACGTATCATGACTGATTCATTTAAAAACGGGTATAAAGATTATGACACCCTGGACGATCTGATGGAGGGTTTCCAACTGATTGGCTATGACTGGAAATACCTTTACGTTAACAAGGCCATATTAAGGCAAAGCCGGTACTCGAAGGATGAACTTCTCGGCAGCACACTGATGGACAAGTATCCCGGCATCGAAAACACTGAATTGTTTGTGATCCTCAGCACCTGCATGAAAGAAAGGATCAGTGCTACCATTGAAAACGATTTTACATTTCCGGATGGTTCCAGCGGATGTTTCGAACTGCGCATACAACCTGTGCCTGAAGGCTTGTTCATCCTGTCGGTGGACATTACCGAACGCAGGGAAACGGAACGCGAACGGCGCGAATACATACGCGGTCTGGAAGAAATGATCTACATGACCTCACACCACCTGCGGCAACCGATCACCAATATCCAGGGGCTGCTGAGCATGGTGGGCGATGCGCCACAACCAAGCGAAGAATTCAACCAGGTTTTTGCTTACCTGCAGCAATCCATTCTCGACCTCGACTCCTTCACCGAAGATCTCACCGTTTTTATCAATGAGCTCAAGAAAAAAGCGGGTGATTTCGGCAAAAGAAAGTGATTAACGCTTTTCATCATTTGTTTTATTTGAACAAATTTCTTTACTTTGAAAAACCATGAGTCCCGGAATGGAAACTATATCACCTGCCAGATACCTGTTCATATGTTTGTTCCTGCTGGCCGCGTCGTGCACCACAGAAAAGGATTGCGAAAAAATCTTCGAAATCCCAACTGAAACCGGTCATCTCATGGATATAGCACCTCTCATGGACGTACCTGAATTCAAGGAATTACTTGAGAAATACCCCGGCCGTATCCAGGTGAGCAGCGTTTACCACTCGCCGGACATGATTAACTTTCATGCCAATCAATTTTATAAAGGCATCAGCATGTTAGATGAAACGATAAGCGGGTATGTATATGGTGGCGTGACCAGCATCTCCGGGGTTATTCCCGATACCATCCCGGTTTCTCCCATACCAACAATCCCCATTAACCAGGCCATCAAGGAGGCGCGGCAGGTGAGGCAATTCAACGGCAATTGCATGTCATTTCAGCTGTGTTTTATCAATATGGCCAGGTTCACACACGATACTGTTGTGGATTACCGGCTCACATGGAAGGTTCAGGACAAGAACGGCTTTCCTTTTGTCAATATTGACGCACACACAGGAAAGGTGTTACTGGCTGACGGTTTCCTGGCTTTGATGGAGCCTGGGTCCAGAGTACATATGTTTGATCGCCGGAGATACCATTCACGGCGCTTGTTTCTCTGACATGCTGGCACAATATGCAGAATGGCTCGCATCCCTGTTGCTGAATTCTGCTTTGAGGAAAAAAATCTGCAACTCAACTGTAACCCGAATTCTTTTGACAATGGTATCAGGGTCATGTAACTTTGATCGGCCGGACCATCAGTCCCAGTAATCATCCCCGTCAGAATTTTCGATCTTCATGTCGCCGCGCAATATCCTGTATCGTTTTCTTGCTTCATTGGCGAAAAGGCTTCCCGTGTAGTTCAGGATAATGTTTTCGTACATCTTTTTTGCCTTTGCCGTATCGTTCATCTGATATTCGTACATATGCGCCAGATTGATCAGGGCGTTGTCGGCCAGTATGTCGAAACTGTAATCGCGTATGATCTTCAGGTAGAACACCTCCGCATCACTGAATCTGGCCTGTTTTTCAGCAATTACAGCCTTGGAAAAATATATTTCATCGATCAGGGTATGACCCGGGAACTTAACAGGAATGCCATCCAGCATTTCCGAAGCTTCCTTCAGCTTGTTCTGAAAGATCAGGAGATCAGCCTCCGCATACACTTTAAGAGCTTCCTCAGTACTGTCAAGGCCAATATTATCCTGGATGATGAGCCATAATTTCATGGCATTGTTGCTTATAAGCTGGGAGGTGGCGTCTTTCAGCACATCGAGCTGCGTCTGGCTCCATTCGAATTCACCCCTGAAATAACAGAGCCTGGCGTACCTGAACTTGGCTTCCTGGCCCAAGGCATCCGTGTTGTAGGCCTTCTCGACCTGTTTATAAAGCAGATCTGCTTCCCAGCTTTCCCCGGTTATCAGTTGCGCATCACCCAGATCGAGCTTGCTTTCGGCTGCCAGTTTCGGATTAACCCCGGGAATTGACAATACCTTGTTCAGTTCATTAATGCCTTTTTGGGGTTCATGGAGATAATAAATATACAATTCCGCCAGCTCCTTTATCTGCTCAGCCGTTTGCCAGTTAGTGCCATTAGCTTCAAGGAACGCTTGGTATTCGGCTTCAAGCTTTCTGAGGCTTTCCAGCGGTGCGCCATTGCGGGCCTTCAACTGAAGCATGCCGCACGTAAGCATACCCTGCTGCGCATTGTAATAAAATTTTTTGTCGCTGCCGAGGCTTTTCACATACTCATAGCATTTCATTGCCATTTCATATTCTTCGTTGTTCAAAAGGATATATGTGAGTTCAAGTACCTTCCGCCCGTCTTCTTTCAGCCTCTTATCAACAGCCTTGGTCTGGATAAAAGCGCCATTCCAGTCTTTCTGCTGGGTAAAAGCCCATACCAGGAGTTCATTGTATGACAGATTATCCGGGCGTTTCTGGAGTTTGAGCAGCACAACCGAGGCAAGTGTGTTATAATCACTTTTATGCTTGTACGCTATAACCAGCCTGTTCTTGACATCCTGCATCAGGTATTCGTTTTCGCCTGCGCTGCTGACCAGCTCTTCGGTACCTTCATGCATCTTATTGTTATAGAAATACAGGTCGCTCAAGTTGAAAGAGAACAACTGGTCATTCTTTAAATCTCTCCTGGCATTCAGATAGGTTTGTATAGCCTGGTCATAAAATCTGCGCTTGAGAAAACCATTGGCGAGGTTATCGGCCTGTTCTTCCGAACGCAGGCTGATCCTTAGCAATTCCGAAAACACTTTATCCCTCTCATTTGCCAGTTCCTGCAAATGATAGACATATGCTTTATCGACGCGGTACCCGTAAATGTCTTCAAATTTTTTTATGCGCTTGTCAACCAGTTTTTCTGCATTTCTGAAATCCTTGAGCAGAATGTAACATTGGAGCAGGTTGTCGTAATAATAGATCGATTCGGGCTGCCTGCGTGCCAGGTCCTCGTATATATCCGCTGCCTTCGCATACTCCTTGTCAGAGAAATACTGCGCAGCTAATTTTTCATCATTATTCTGGGAAAAAACATCAGTTGCAAGCGTACACAATACAAGTAAACACAAAAAGCGCATTATCACAAATTTAATACAATAACGATAAAAATACAACGAAAATTTTACTTCTTTGTAAAAAAAACTATTTTTGCCAATATTTCTGCAACTAAACAAACGTACACTATGAAAACCTATAAAGTCATCGGGATTATGTCCGGCTCCTCCATGGATGGCATTGACCTGGCATTTTGCAATATTACTTCCGACAACGGAAAGTATTCCTATACAATAGAGCAATGCCATACCTATGCCTATTCCGAAACATGGAGACTGAGGCTCTCCCAGATCCGGAAAGCAGATTCGCTTGCGTATGCGAAAACCGATGTGTTTTATGGGCACTATCTCGGACAACTGGTCAACCAGTTTCAAAAAGACAATCAGATAGAAGCAGATCTTGTAGCATCGCACGGACATACAGTTTTTCATTATCCCGATGAAATGATTACGCGGCAGGTAGGTGATGGCGCTTCCCTGGCTGCTATTTGCAATCTTCCTGTGGTCAGCGATTTCAGAAGCATGGATGTGGCCCGTAAAGGTCAGGGCGCTCCCCTGGTGGCCATTGGTGACCAGCATTTCTTCAACGATTACGATTTTTGCCTCAACCTTGGAGGTTTTGCGAACATTTCCGGAAAGATCGGCGAGTACAGGGTGTCATTTGATATCTGCCCCGCCAATATTTTGCTGAACAGGGTTGCCAGGGACCTGGAACTCGAATACGACCACAACGGCGAGATAGCGGCCCGCGGTTCCATTAATTACCCGCTGCTCGAGCAATTGAACAATATCGATTACTACAGGATGCCTTTTCCAAAATCGTTGAACAGGGACTGGATCAATAACGAACTCTGGCAGATAGTCAAGGACGGCGATAAGCTCAGCCCTGAAGACAAAATGAAGACCTTTGTCGATCATATCGGAATCCAGATATCAAAGAGCATTGATTATCTCAGTTCAAAACACGCAGCCGGAAAACGTGTACTTATCACCGGGGGCGGAGCATTCAACACCACGCTGATGGAACATATAAGGACCCATAGTCCCGCAGAATTTGTCATTCCGGACAATAAACTGGTCAAATTCAAGGAAGCGCTGATATTTGCATTGATGGGCGTCCTGAGGATAGAGAACAAACCTAATATTATCAAGACCTTTACAGGAGCAAAATCAGACAGCGTCAGCGGGAGCCTGAACGGCGATTTTTCCAAGCTGCTGTAGGCTACCCGGGCCATCATTTTAATTATTTATTATAACTGGCTGGAGCTCAAGCTTTACAGTCGGTTTTTCACATGGGCGTATGTCATGTTTTTTCCATAAAATTGGATTTAAAAGATTTTCTTATTATATTCGTCTATTTAAAAATATCATATGTTGAGACGTTTCTCTGTACTATTACTTATACTGTTGACAAACAGCATCTTATTTAACAGCTGTAAAAAAGACAAAGCCAAAACCGATGTTATAATTGAATATCCCATTGCGCTTCCTGACTTAATGGAAATCGATACGTTGAATGTGGATTCCATGGTGGAGCGTGAAACCTTTGATTTTCCGACAACGCTGGAGGGAGAGCTCGCCAAGAACAATACGACAAAAGCCAAGATCAAATCAGCACAGCTGGTGTTCATGCGCCTGCAGGTAATGGATTATGCATATGCCGACTCTACCAAATACAGCAATCTGCGGGATATTGCGGAACTGGAGCTCGACATCAAGAAAGAAGGCATTGGACAGGCTCTCATAGCCAGGAAATCCATCCCGGATGTATATGTCAAGGCAGTTAATCTCGACCTGGAAAATGTCGACCTGAAGGATTACCTGAAGGCCGATAATTTCCGGATGGCGGTAAGATATAAAAAACGTCGTCCCATGCCGAATGACATGCCATATGTCATTTCAATCAAGTTCAGAATTGTAGCGGATCCCCTTTAACCCGTCTTTTACGGCGATCCTGAAATGAGCCGGGTACTTTTTCACCGGACAAAAAATTCCATGCATGTTGTTTATTCAGAATAATTGAATATTATTGCCTTAAATTTTAAGTATATGACAGAAACAACGATCGACGCAACTCCTGTTAAGAAAGGTCATCCAAAGGGATTGTGGGTGCTTTTCGGGACCGAAATGTGGGAGAGGTTCAATTTCTATGGAATGAGGGCCATCCTGACCCTTTTCCTGGTAAATTCACTGATGATGAAGGAAGACGACGCCTCGCTTATATACGGGGGTTTTCTGGGGCTTTGTTATCTTACTCCCATGCTCGGCGGTTTTATCGCCGATCGTTTTTTCGGAAACAGGAACTGTATCATGCTGGGGGGATTGATGATGGCTGCAGGACAGCTGTTGCTCTTTACCAGCGCCTCTGTTTTCGGAGATAATTTAGATCTCGCCAAAACCCTGATGTGGACAGCCCTTGGTGTCATCATATTCGGCAATGGCTTCTTCAAACCCAATATTTCGAGCATGGTGGGCAGCCTGTATCCCAAACAGGAAAAAAGCAAACTTGATACAGCATTCACTATCTTTTACATGGGCATCAACCTCGGCGCTCTTCTTGGCCAGTTCATATGCCCCTATATTGGCGATGTAAAGGATGCAAATAATGTCAGGGATATCCATGCGTTCAAGTGGGGATTTCTCGCAGCAGCTACAGCCATGATCCTAGGTACAGCGCTCTTCTATTTCCTCAAGAACAAATATGTCGTATCACCTGAAGGCAGGCCATTGGGCGGATTACCTTCAAAAAATGTTGCATCGGACTTTGAAGAAGGTGAAGCTCAAAAAGCACATTTTACTCCTAAGTCACTCATGCTTGCTGTTGTATGTTTTGCCGGCCTGTTTTTATTATTTCATTTTGCATTTGGTCAAAATGTTATTTATGCAATGATCTATTCGAGCGGTCTTACGCTGGCCGGACTTATCCTGTCAGATAAATCACTTACCAAGATAGAAACTCAAAGGATACTGGTTATATACATAGTATCCTTTTTTATTATATTTTTCTGGGCGGCCTTTGAACAGGCCGGTTCTTCGCTGACATTCATCGCCGATAACCAGACCGACAGAAATTTCCTCGGATGGGAGATGCCTCCTTCCATGGTACAGATATTCAATGGTATTTTTGTTGTGGCCCTTGCCTTCCCGTTCAGTATGTTCTGGGATTATCTCAGAAGCAAGAACAGGGAACCTATCTCACCGGCCAAACAAGCATTCGGCTTATTGCTGATAGCACTAAGCTACTTTATCATAGCTCATAACGTAAAGGATCTTGGAAACAGCGGCCTGCTGGCCATCAAGTGGCTGGTGCTGCTCTATTTCATCCAGACATGCGGTGAGCTTTGCCTGTCACCAATTGGTCTTTCACTGGTAGGCAAATTATCTCCAAAGAGATTCTCATCACTCCTTTACGGGGTATTCTTTCTCTCAAACGCTTCGGGTTATGCACTTGCCGGTACGCTTGGTTCCATATTGCCCGCCACAGGTGATAAGTTCAAAAAAGCCCAGGAGCTCGGCATTGACTTACAGGGAGTTCTTGATAAAACTGTTACCCCAACTGCAGAGCAGCTGAAATTACTTGCCGCCAACAAGATCAATGCTGCCAACCCGGTTTTTGCAGGATTCGAGATACACAACCTTTATGAATTCTTCATGGTGTTCGTTGCGCTGACAGGTATCGCTTCCGTTATCCTGTTCCTGCTTACACCTGTGCTAAAGAAAATGATGCACGGCGTGAGATAGTCCACTATATTGATCAAACAAAAGCCTCGTATTTTTTTGCGAGGCTTTTTTTATGTATAATTGTCATTTATGGACAACCAGAACATCGTGGACGCACCTCTTGGAAGCGAACCCAAAGTACAGTCGGCAGAACTTGACAAAATCAGGAATTTTAAGGGTAAATATCCCAAACAATTGTGGTTCC
Source organism: uncultured Bacteroidota bacterium (assembly GCA_937867025.1). Classification (GTDB taxonomy): domain Bacteria; phylum Bacteroidota; class Bacteroidia; order NS11-12g; family UBA955; genus JABMMZ01. The sequence goes on from CALMKH010000101.1 coordinate 28,523, forward strand.
TGTTCTTCAGCGAAATGTGGGAACGCTTCTGTTACTATGGCATGAGGGGCATGCTGGTCATTTTTATGGTCGAACGCCTGCTGATGGATGAGGTGACAGCCAACCTGCAATACGGTGCCACGCAGGCATTCGTATATGCATTTACATTTATCGGGGGTTTGTTTGCAGACAAGATTCTCGGCTACAGGAAATCGCTGTTCTGGGGAGGGCTGCTGATGATAGCCGGCAGCTGCATCCTGGCAGTCGATCCCGAGAGGTTCTTTTTCCCCGGCATCGGTTTTACCATCATAGGAACGGGCTTTTTCAAACCCAATATTTCCACCATGGTCGGTGCCCTTTACCGGGATGGGGATAACCGCAGGGACGCAGGTTTTTCGATGTTCTATGCAGGCATTAACCTGGGAGCGCTGCTGGGAGGATATCTCTGTATTGCCATTGCAAAGCGCAAGATGCTTACGGAGATTGTGCCCGCAGACCTCGCCTGGAATGTGGCTTTCGGTCTCGCTGCCATTGTGATGATCATCAGCCTGCTGACGTTCACCCGCACGCAGAAAACCTTGGCTGACATAGGCGTATCGCCACTGCTTCATCTTAAACCTTCCAGGAAAAAGACTTTCGAGATACTTACTTATATCGGTTCACTGGCTGTTGTGCCCCTGATCATTATCATGGTTTCCAATCCCGAATATACCGATATGTTCATGTATATCATAGGTCCGTGCACACTGGCATACCTGGTATACGAGATGAGGGGTTATGACGCGGTTGCGAATAAAAAGCTTATCGCCGCGATGGTCTTTATTATATTCTCCATTATTTTCTGGGCGTTTTTCGAACAAAGCGGTGGATCGCTCAGCCTGTTCGCAGCCAACAATCTTGACGATACCGTCCTCGGTATCAAGCTGGATCCTAACGGTGTCAACAACTCTGCCAACTCGTTCTTCGTGATCCCTTTCGCCGCCATACTCGGCGTGATATGGATATGGATGAAGAAACGGGAACCTAACGCGATAGTGAAATTCGGGCTTGGATTGCTGTTCCTGGCTGGCGGCTTTTACATATTTTACACGACGAAATTTTTCAGCAATGCCGAGGGCGTTACCTCACTCGACCTGTTTACGCTCGGTTGGCTGGTCATTACCCTTGGCGAGCTATGCCTCTCGCCAATAGGCATGTCGGTCATGACCAAACTTTCGCCGCCTAAACTGCAGGCCATCATGATGGGCATGTGGTTTCTCGCCAGTGCTTACGGCCAGTATTTTGCCGGTTTGCTCGGCGCAGGAATAGCGAAAGCCTCCACCGAAGCGAGCAATTACGAAAAACTGATGATCTATGCCGACGGCTACAAACAATTAGCCATTTATGGCCTGATTAGTGGTCTTGTCCTGATCGCAATATCCCCAATTGTGAAAAAACTCATGCAGGGCGTTAAATAAGCCCTGAATATATTTGTTTTCATAATTACACAAATCATGAGGACAATTTTCACGTTTTTAACCAGCATTCTTTTCCTGACTTCCATTCATGCCGAATGCGCCATGTCAGGTCTCTATGTATTTCCCAAAGGAAAAACCATCCGTCAGAATCCCGTATTCGTGCTGGACGGCTACGGTTTCAGCGAACACACCATTGAAGGCCTTAACAAGGAGTACCCTGTGTATCTTCAATGCGGCGAGATCAAAGTGCCTTTAGAAGTGAAGGAAATGCACAAAGGACAGTTCGAGCTGACCCAGGCGGTGCTCGTTCCTACGGATTCCCTGATCCCGGGACTTTATTACAAACTTACTATCGACCACCTGCCCCCCTATGACAATTTCAAGAGTCATGCAAGCAATGCCATATGGAAAGTGGAATCCGGAAAAGACACAATCGCTCCTGAAATGACAGCCAGACCAAGGGAGCTCAACAAAATACTCGAATTATACGGATGCCACCCGGTAAGTTATGTGGTGTTCAGCTGTCCTGCAAAAGACAACTCGGAAATGATGGTACGAGCCACTGTAAAGGACAAAGCCGGCAATGAAACAAGTTATTTCATTGAAACCAACGGCCTGGAGATCAAGATAGGCCATGACATGTGCCATGGAGCATTCAAGTTCGCGGAAGGCAGCAAATATGATGTGAAGTTTGACTTCATGGACGCATCAGGAAATATACGGTCCTGGGAGGGCGCTGGATTACGGTTTTCCGGTCCTGACAAAGAAACGTCCGAATAGCGGAAGTGAAACGGTTATTTGAAGACATAATGGCCGGGATTGCCAGGAAACTTCCTTCAGCCATTCATTAGCCATGCCATTAACCACGGGAAAAGGATAATCTTAAGGTTATCCTGCCCGTTATTCCTGGGGGTCCTTAAGCCTGCACGGATAAACTTGATGGCGATACTGATCTGATTCTCTACAGTCTTTTCGTTGATGTCCATAATGCCTGCAATTTCCTTGTTGCTCAGGAACTCTTTGCGGCTCATGACAAATATCTGCCTGCATTTGGGGGGCAGCTTGTCTATCAAAGCGAATACTGCGGCTTCGGTCTCCCTGGCCTGCAATTCCTCAATGGGTGAGGTATGGTTTGAAACGATCTCAAAGTTCTCATCCAGTTCGGTAACTTCGATCTTTCTTTTTTTGAGAAGATTCAGGCTTTTATTCCTCACCACCGTGTAGAGGAAGGATTTTATGGATGCGTCCAGCGCCAGCTCATCCTGTTTATCCCAAACCACCATGAAGGTATCGTTCACAATTTCATCCGCGTCTTCCCTTGATTTCACATACTGCATGCAAAACCAGTGCAGGGCGGGCTGATACTGCCTGAACAAGGCTTCAAGTTTCTGTAGATTGGACGTGATAATGATGCAAAAGTATCTTCAAAAACCTTGAATTTAAAAATTAAATATTCAACACATGTCGAAATTAACGCAGCATACGTCCATAAGCCGGGGTAACCGCGCCACTGACTCAGTTGGCCATATCACTTATGAACTGCAATCGCATAAGCTGCAATTCCTCATACGTGAAATCGTTGTCAAAATCAATGACAGCCTGGTTCAGGTCATCATCTTCCTGGTTGCGGAAATACTCAAATATTTCCTCCTGGTACTCTTCCTCGATAATCTCGTCGATACAATAATGCAGGTCGAGACTGGTGCCCATGGTGACCATCTGCTCCAGCTCATCCATCAGCTCCTGGTACTGCATGCCGTTGCTCCTGGCTATATCTTCAAGGGCCATCTTTTTATCGATATTCAGGATAATGGCTATTTTTTTCTTTGATTTCTCTCCGGAAGTCTTCACCACGACATCGGTAGGACGCTCAATATTGTTGCGCCTGACGTATTCGGCGATATAGTCGATAAAGGGCTGACCGTATTTCTGAGCCTTGTTTTTACCCACACCGTGGGTTTTTTCGAGCTCTTCCATCGTGATAGGATACCTTGTGGCCATATCATCCAGCGAAGGATCCTGGAAAATGACATATGGGGGAAGGCCTACCTGTTTTGACACTTTTTTGCGCAGATCTTTCAGATCATGCATCAGTACCTCGTCGGCAATACTTTCAAGAACGGCATTCTCAAAGTCATCATCACTCACAAATTCAAACTCGGTATCCATGGCCATTTCGAAACGTTTCGGGTTCCTTATGGCGTTATGGCCTTCTTCACTCACGGAGAGCAGGCCGTATTTTTCTATATTCTTATTGACATAGGAATTCAGCAGGCATATGCGCACAACACCTTTCCAGAACACCTTGTCCTTGTCTTTGCCCACGCCGAAAAGCGGAAAGGCATCATGACCATGATCCTTGATGGAATCTGATCTTTTGCCGATGATATAATTCACCAGGTGACTGATATCGATCTCGGCCTTTAATGAATCAAGCGCCTTCAGTGCAGTTACCACTTCCTCCGACACATCCATTTTAGGTTTCGGGTGACGGCAGTTATCGCACATCTTGTTACAATTCTCATCATCAAAGCTTTCCCCAAAATAATTGAGGAGCGTCCTTCTGCGGCACTGGGAGCTTTCGGCGAATGCGCTGGTTTCATCCAGCAGCAGGGTTCCGATTTCCCGTTCAGCCACTGGCTTGTCCTTCATGAACTTTTCCAGTTTCTCAATATCGCTAGGGTTATAGAACAGTATACAATCACCTTCAAAACCGTCGCGTCCTCCCCTTCCTGTTTCCTGGTAATAGCCTTCAAGACTCTTAGGCACATCAAAGTGAATCACGAAACGCACGTCAGGCTTGTCAATACCCATACCGAAGGCGATAGTGGCCACAATAACGTGGCAGTCCTCCATCAGGAAGGCATCCTGGTTATGGACCCTGGTCTTGGCATCGAGACCCGCGTGATAAGGCAGGGCCTTTATGCCGTTAAGGTTGAGCATTTCGGCTATTTCCTCGACACGTTTCCTGCTGAGGCAATATATGATACCCGACTTTTCGGGCCTGTTCCTGATAATCTGGATGATATCCTTGAATACCCGTTCCTTGCTGCCTTTCGGCCTGACTTCGTAATACAGGTTGCTGCGGTTAAACGAGGATTTGTAAACTTTTGCATCAGTCATGCCCAGGTTCTTCTGTATGTCGCTCTGGACCTTTGGCGTAGCGGTAGCAGTAAGGGCTATCATCGGCACATCGTTGATCTCCTTGATCATTTGTTTGATACGCCTGTATTCAGGCCTGAAATCATGGCCCCATTCGCTGATACAGTGGGCTTCGTCAATAGCTACAAAAGAAATCTCTATGCTTTTCAGGAATTCAATGGTCTCTTCCTTCTTAAGGGTTTCAGGGGCTACATACAGGAGTTTCGTATGCCCTGATGCCATATCTTCCTTTACTTTATTGATCTCACCCTTTGAAAGCGAGGAATTGAGGAAATGCGCCACATTGTCATTTTCGCCGAAGCCCCTGATACTGTCTACCTGGTTCTTCATAAGCGCTATAAGGGGTGAGATAATGATGGCCGTGCCGGGTAGCATGAGGGCCGGTAACTGATAGCAGAGTGATTTGCCCGCACCGGTGGGCATGATCACAAAACAATCTTCCCGTTCCAAAACACTGTTGATTATCGCTTCCTGTGTACCTTTAAATCCGTCAAATCCAAAAAAATCTTTCAATGCCTGCCTGGCATTCAAGGGTTTTTGTGCTATTGTCATGTGTATTTTATGGTGTTATTTATGTTCGATTTTGAGTACACTAAATTAATACCATTATCACCATATTACCAAATCATTTTAAAAAAATTTTTCATATCGTTTTTTGGTATAAATTTGCACAACTTTTGGGGCTGGAAACCATGCATATCAGAAATACGCTCGATATCATCACATATGGTAAAGATACCGTGAGCGATGAAATTGAAGATATTTCAAAACTTACCGATTATATAGATGAATCGTTCGCCGATGTCGTGAGGCTTATACTGGACAGTCCGGGCCGTGTCATCATTACCGGCATAGGCAAAAGCGCTATTATTGCCCAAAAGATCGTGGCAACGCTTAATTCCACCGGCACCCCGTCCATATTCATGCATGCCGCCGACGCCATTCACGGCGACCTGGGCATTATCCAGCAGGATGACGTTGTCATAGCCATTTCCAAAAGCGGCAATACGCCTGAAATAAAGGCACTGGCGCCTCTTCTGAAGCAGTATGGCAATGCTCTGGTGGCCATGGTTGGCAATCTGGACTCCGCCCTGGCTAAATCGGCGGATTATACCCTGAATACCACGGTTTCAAGGGAAGCCTGCCCCAATAACCTGGCCCCAACCACGAGCACTACGGCCCAGCTGCTGATGGGCGATGCCCTGGCAGTGGCCCTGCTGAAATGCAGGAATTTCTCGCCGGAGGACTTCTCAAAATTTCATCCCGGCGGGGCTCTTGGAAAGAAATTATACCTGACAGTCAAGGAAATAGCTATACAAAATCAAAAACCATCCGTTCAGGCCGACGACAGCATTCAGTCAGTCATCATTGAAATATCGAGGAACAGGCTGGGAGCCACAGCTGTGCTTGAAAACAACAGCCTGGCCGGTATCATTACCGACGGCGATGTGAGAAGGATGATCGAACACACTACCGACCTCAAAGGCATCAAGGCCTCAGATATCATGAACCGCCATTCCAAGTGCATTGAAGGCAGCGAACTGGCAGCCACAGCGGCTGGCATGATGAGGGAACTGAAGATCAGCCAGCTGATCGTCACTGAAAACAACGATTATATTGGCATGGTTCATATACATGACCTGAACAGGGAAGGCATACTATAAACAGAATAAACATGAAAAAGAACAAAAATAATTATGTGGTGATCATGGCCGGTGGCATTGGCAGCAGGTTCTGGCCGCTGAGCAAAAAAAGCTACCCCAAACAATTCCACGATATTCTTGGCGTCGGCAAGTCATTGCTGAGGCTTACGTACGACAGGTTTGCCAATTTCATTGAACCGGAAAACATTTATATCATCACCAATGCAAGTTATACCCTGCTTGTGCAGGATCAGTTGCCCGAACTGCCCCATGCCAATATCATCGACGAGCCGGCTTCCATGAACACAGCCCCTTGTGTCGCTTACTCAAGTTTCAAGATCTATGTCAAAAACCCGAAAGCGAATGTGATCTTTGCTCCTAGCGATCACCTCATTACGGATGAAAAAGCATTCGAAAACAGCCTGCTTAAAGCGCTAAACTATACCGCCAGCAACAAAATGCTGCTGACACTCGGAATCAAGCCCAACAGGCCTGACACCGGCTATGGTTATATCCAGCATCACGAAAAGGAGGAAAAAGACGGCGTTTACAGGGTTAAAACCTTTACTGAAAAGCCATCGCTTGAACTGGCGCAGACGTTTCTCGACAGTGGCGATTTCTCATGGAACAGCGGTATTTTCATATGGAAAGCAGAAGACATTCTCGAAGAGTTTGCCACACACCAGCCCGATATGTACGACCTGTTCAAGAAGGGTGTTAAAAAATACAACACCAACGAAGAGCAGGCGTTTATCAATAAGCAATACCCCCTGTGCAAGAACATCTCGATCGACTATGCAATCATGGAAAAAACCAAGATCGCCGGCATAGTACCCGTAGATTTCGGGTGGAGCGACCTGGGTACATGGAAATCGCTGTATATGCTGAGGAAAAAGGATAAGAACCATAACCTTCTCCATGGAAAGAACATCGAGATATACAACTCAAAAAACTGCCTGATCATCGAAGAGGCCGACAGCAATAAGCTGGTAGTGGTAGAAGGTTTCGACGATGCCATCATCGTGGATACGGCTGACATATTGTTCATAAGCCACCTGAGTAAAGAACAGGAAGTAAAGAATATCACCGCGGATATCAAGGAAAAATATAAAGGGAAGTTTTCTTAATCCAGGGATCCCCTCACCCGCTGGCTGTATAACCTGAGCGCCTGGTTGATGTTCAGGTTGTCTTTCTCCATCTCGCGTTTGCAGAAGATAGCTGCCAGGATATGCGTCAGCTTTTCGCCGTCGTCCGCTCCCGGAACATCGATGTAAAGCGGGGTTTCGTTCAGGAGGTCTTGTTCCGCCTTGACAAGCGTTTCCATATCATAGAAATCCACCAACTGCTTTATTGCTGCAACATTCATAATTTTTCAAGCATTTCAACCAGCGCTTCTTCCTTGCTTGTGCTCATGGACTCCACCAGCTCGCCGTTCCTGAACACCGCAAAGAAAGGCAATGTGCTGACATTGGCCATTTTCCTCGCAGCAGGGTTATGTTCGGCATCCACATCAAGGAATTTAATATTCCGGAAACGGTCATCATCACTCAGGCGCCTGTATTTAGGGGCAAACAGCTTACAGCTCCCGCACCAGTCCGCATAGTATTTCACTGCCACTTTTTCACTGCTCTTCAAATCTTCGCTGAACGATGCATCACCTGAAATGATTACTGCCATGTTTCTTACAAATATTTATCTACGAACGCGTTAAGTTTAGCCTCATCCATATAGCCGATCGACTTGTCGAGCACCTTGCCGTTCCTGAACAACATAATGGTTGGCATTTGCGTAATGGAATACTCCGAAGCGATATCAGGCTGCTTGTCGACATCCACGCTCAGGACCGTGACCACATCCTGCCTTTCCCTCTGCATGCGCAACACGAAAGGTTCCATCATTTTGCAGGGTCTGCACCATTCGGCGTTAAAATCCACCAGCACAAGTTTATCCCCCTTAATAGCCGTACCGAAGTCTACAGGCTCAGGCTTTGGCTGTACAACAGCTACCGGCAAACCGTCCTTCTGCCACTGTTCTATTCCGCCTTCGAGGTTATACACCTCTTTAAAGCCCATGCTCTTCAGCTTATCCGCGGCCGTTGCGCTTCTTTTGCCTGAACGGCAATACACGTAAACAGGAACATCCTTATACAAGCCTTCGGCCTTTTCCTCAAAATCAGCAGACTGTACATCCACATTTACCGCGTTGCGTATATGACCGCTTTCAAACTCTTCCGGCGTTCTCACATCAAGTACCTGGACATTGGATGTAGAAATGGCCTGGTTGAATTCCTTAGGACCGACCGAGGTTTGTTTTGCAGGTTCGTTACATGCAAAAAAAAGGCACATGGCCAGTATAATACCTGTTGACTTCATTTGTAGCGCAAAATTAATCTTCCTGATCATATAAATAAAATTGATTTAAAACATAAAACTATAACTAAAAGCTATTAAAACACCTCTTATTTGCCGAAAAGCGAACTTAATGCCCCCAGACCACCTGCCATTGATGTCATTTCACCCATTGAAGCCTTTTCGGCTGCGGCGAGGGCGTTATTGACAGCAAGGAGAAGATTATCCTCCAGCTTGATCTTGTCATTCATCTGTTCAGCCGGAATATGTATTGCCAGCACTTTCCTGTTACCGTTGCAATCCACCGTTAAACCATTAGTTGTTTCCGTTACGGTTATAGCTTCAAGCCTGGTCTTTAATTCCTCGGCCTTTTTCTTCATTTCGAGCAATTGAGAAATATTTCCTAACATACAGCAAAATTAGGTAAAAAAACAAGAATCAGGAACAGGATTTATTGGGTATTTAAGCGCCGGAGCCAGCAATTGATCCCAGGTATTTAACAGACAGCGGATAACAGAAGCAGATTAACAGATACCGGGATTAAAAAAATTCCTATCCTGATCACGACAAGCCGCTGATACGGCCGTTATCGTCTATGTGCATGCTTTCTGATGCAGGAACCGCTGGTAAGCCGGGCATACGCATCATGTTTCCGAGTATGGGCACTATAAAACCTGCGCCTGCGGCAATTTCGAACTCCCTGACAGTGATCCTGAATCCTCTAGGCCTTCCAACAACCTTCTCATCATCCGTAAACGATTTCTGCGTCTTGGCCATGCATACCGGTAAATGACCCAGGCCTATCCTTTCTATGCGCTTGAGGTCCGTCAGCGCTTTGGTGCTGTAATCCACCCCATCAGCGCCATAGATCTCCGTTGCAATGATATGAATCTTATCCCTCAGGGGCAGACTCCAGTCGTACAAGGGTTTGAAACTGCCCTGTCCTTTTTCTATTTCATTCACTACTGCCTGGGCAAGGTCAGTTGTACCTTCACCACCCATTGCCCAGCCTTTACTTACCACGGCATTGACTCCCATTGCATGGCAAAGCCGCTGCAATTCCTGTATTTCTTCGTCCGTATCCGTTATGAAATGGTTGATGGCTATCACCGGGTTCAAACCGAATTTCTGTGCGTTCTCAATATGTTTCTGGAGGTTGGCGAAACCCTTGATCAGTTTATCCATGTCCGGGGTATTCAGTTCATCCGGTTTTGCGCCTCCGTGGTGCCTTAAGGCGCGGATAGTGGCTACTATCACAATGGCCCTGGGTTTCAGTTTTCCATAACCGCATTTGATATTCATGAACTTTTCCGCCCCGAGATCCGCTCCGAAACCGGCTTCGGTCACAACATAATCCGCCAGCGAAAGCCCCATCTTGGTGGCAATGATGGTATTGGTGCCCTGTGCGATATTGGCAAACGGCCCGCCATGAAGTATGGCAGGATTGCCTTCGAGAGTCTGCACGAGGTTGGGCTTTATGGCGTCTTTCAGGAGAATGGCCATGGCTTCCTGCACTTTGAGCTCCCTGGCATATACAGGATGATTATCATAGGTGAACCCTACGAGTATGTTGCCGAGTTTTACTTTCAGGTCCGCAAGGTTTTCCGACATGCAAAGTATGGCCATGATCTCGGAAGCGGCTGTGATATTGAACCCGTCCGACCGCATCATCCCGTTGGCTTTCCCGCCGACACCGATGATGATATTGCGCAGACTGCGGTCGTTCATATCTATGACACGTTTCCATAACACCGAACGCGGGTCAAGTTTTATGGGATGTTCATGGTTCTGAATAATATTATCGATGATGGCTGCCAGGAAATTATTGGCCTTTTCAATAGCGCTGAAATCGCCTGTAAAGTGCAGGTTGATGTCTTCCATAGGCACCACCTGGGAATAGCCGCCTCCTGCAGCCCCGCCCTTGATGCCGAATACAGGCCCCAGGGAAGGCTCCCTCAAAACTGCAATGGATTTCCTTCCTATTTTATTCAGCCCTTCGTTCAGGCCGATGGAAACCGTTGTTTTGCCCTCACCAGCCGGGGTGGGAGTTATGGCTGTAACCAAAATCAGGCTGGACCCTTTCACAGCCTCGGGATCTATGAGCTTCAGCGGCAGCTTAGCCTTGTGCTTTCCATAGTATTCCAGGTCTTCTTCAGAAACATTGATCTTTTTTGCCACTGCTTTTATGTGCAGCATGGATACCGACTGCGCAATTTCTATGTCCGTCATTTGTGCTTATTTTTTTCAAACCTAAGGAACAATTGACAATTTACAATGCACAGTTTTGAATGAGGCGGTTGGAATGAAACTTAAACCGGCCTGATCCATGCATATCTGAACATACATGAAAATAAAAACCCACACGCTCTCGCATATGGGTTTTCAACCTTGAACACTGAATAACCTTGTTTATTAGTTCACATCGATGATGCCGGCGTCGGCTGTAGCGCCCGCTGTGACTGTAATTGCTGTTTTGACAACGGTCTTGTAGGGAGCTACGGGTACAACAGTCACATCATAATTGCCCGGAGTAAGTCCCATGATGAGGAAATTGCCGGATACATTGACAACTGAAGAAAAAGAGTCCACTCCGTTGTTGGCAGTCACGGTGGCGATCACGCCGGCCGGAATGACACTTCCCTTGATGGCTCCGCCGACAGCTTTATTAATAGCCCTTATAACCGGTTTCATTTTATAGGAACCATTGCCCAGCTGATGAATGGAACGGTTGGCATCGAAGTCAAGCAGCACCATATACGTAGCGCCGGCTGCTATATCCTGGTGAACCTGTATCTTAAGACCTGATTGTTCTGAACTCGGTATATCAAGCGGGAATGCATCCCCATTGACTACTACAGTATTGTTCGGACCTAAAATAAGCCTGATCTGTTCTACCCTTCCGGCGTTGATGGATCCGCTGGCAATGAGAGTGTCCAGACCGTTGGAAAATTTAAGAAGGTCGTAAATACCTGCGTTAACGTTCAGCATCATGGTGCTTCCGCCTGTACCGGTGATTTCAACGCCCCTCAGGTCAATATTTACCTGTTGGTAGGGTCCGGGAGCATCGGTCATTCTCACCTGGTAGGTTGCCTTACCCTGATTTACCTGATTGTTTGCATCCTCTGTTTTTTTACAGGCATTGATTAAAAAAGCAAATGCGAGTATCCATATGACATGTAGGTTTTTCATAATATTTATTGTTTTATCTACTTACATCGATACAAGTAATACACCGTTTTTATAAGTAATTGACAATAAATATATTACCAAAAAAGAAAACTCACTTTTTTTATCAATTTATAAAGGAAATTCTCAAAATGAAAATATGAAAATAATATTTTTCACATTACTAAATAGTTCAATTATTGAACGATAGTTTTAATTGTCGAACGCTGGTTAGCTGTTTGCACAGTGACGAAGATACAATCCCCGGAATGAGCGCTGAGGTCGCATGGGACTTCAAACATATTGCCCGTACGAACAACATCACCCTGATACAGTATCCTTCCGCTGATATCATTCAGCATGACGTGCATATTGCGGATTCCCGGGCTGATGCCCGTAATACAGGCTTTGCCGCCGGTCTGCCATGCGGTTGAAAATCCTTTATCTGCCATACTGATATCAATGGATGTATAATAATAAGAGGAATGCCCTTCGGCATCGATACGCTCAAGCTTGTAAAGAAAATAGGATGCCTCGCTTTCCAGGGCTTCTTCATCAAGCACGGTGAATTCGGTCGCATACCTGTCATTATCAAAACTGCTTACCCTGACAAACTGTTCCTCCGAAGCCGACTGCCTGTAAACATTAAAATGCGACGTTTCCTTGTCACCGTCTGTTTTCCAGGAGATCTGCAAGCCTTTTACTTCCTTCTCAACAGTAAAATGCACCACTTTTAAAGGCAGCAGAGTAAACACATTGACGACGGCAAAAGCAGTCCCCACAGCTGATGATCCGACATAAGCCGTGATAAAATTGGTATCATTAAACCCGGAACTCGCAGAGACCCTGGCGCTGTAGACCAGTTTGATGGAATCCTGTTTCGGGATGACCCAGGAAAACACACCGCTGGTAATTTCTTTTTGTCCGTAAAAGTAAAGCAGGTTGGTATCGTAATACGCAGGATATGCCGTACAATTTGCGTAGGTGACGAGGCGCGGAAAAATCGTGGTATCCGTTTGCATGTACATAAAACGGTAATCGCGCGGCAGATTGTCGACCAGCTTATCAATGGTAATATCGGCAACAGTGCTGCTGTTGCTTATTACGATCGTATATACAACCGTATCGCTCAGTTCCACATTCTGACGGTTGACGCGTTTGGTAATTCCCAGCGTATTGGTGGGAGTGGACGTGCCGGTAAATGCAGTGGTATTTGCCTGCCATCTCTGGGCCGAACCAGCATCGGACACGACAAACGGGATAATGTTCGATGATGTGATACCTGTCTGGGCAGCTGTAATCTTCAGGGTCCATTCAATGGTGACGGAGCCGCCGGAAGGCAGGTTCGAAACGATACTGTTGGAATAATGCGTGTTTCGCATACCGACCGGGAAATCCCCGGGAATTGTAGTGGCTGTAAACCTGCAGCCCAATATAGCATAACCTGCCGGAAACGTACTTGCAGTGCTTAATTCCATATCAATTATATTACCTGGCTTAACATTGGAGATATTATACGCCACCGAGATGGTAAGTAAAGTGCCAACCAGGTTAGTGGTTGTGGCCAATACAGTAATGGTATTGTTGTTGGAATTGCGCAGAACGTATATATTCTTTGTAAAACTCGTGCTGACAGTTCCCGGACTCATATCCGATACTGTAACGGGCAAGGTCAGGTAATCTGTGGTAATATTTGTATTATTCGGATATATGAGGCAATTATAGCCAACATAGAAAAACGCTGTAGCTGAATCGCCAGCCGCTATATTGCCAAGATAAACGCTTGTCGAGGTCCTTATATTGAAGGACGGCGTTCCCGAAGTGTATGAGGCCGC
>CALMKH010000102.1 GCA_937867025.1 uncultured Bacteroidota bacterium
AAAACAGGTTTTGCGTCTTTTTATTTTTTTCACGTCTTACAGTCAAAAAAGAGTAAATTTGAATACCGGAATGACAGATGTAAACCATATATGGACCTCCTTTCACAAGGAACTCAGGGCCTTTATTTATAATAAGACCAGGAACCATTCTGATACCGATGACATATTGCAGGACGTTTTTGCCAAGATCATTACTAACATGGACAAAATCCGTCAATCTGAAAATATGCGGAATTACCTTTTCGGAATGGTCAGGAATGCCGTCAACGATTATTTCCGGCGTAAAAGATACAATGAAAGTCTCACCATGGCGGAACATTTGACAGAAGAAGAGTCTGATTCCCTGAACAAATCAATCGCAGAATGCTGCATCAGACCCTTCATCAATAAATTGCCTGTTCTGTACAGGGAGGCTTTGTTACTGACCGAATTCCAGGATATCACCCAGAAAGAACTGGCAAAAAAGCTTGACGTTTCGTATTCGGGAGCCAAATCAAGGGTGCAACGCGGCAGGGAAAAGCTTAAGGAACTTATCCTCGACTGTTGTGCCTTGCAGAGTGACAGTTATGGCAATCTTATGGCCCGGGAGAATAATAATTGCAATTGTCCGTGAAAATCCTGCGTCTTTTTTGAAGTTTCACAGTTTTACTTATAGATGGCAATGTCGCCATTCAATATAAAAAGTAAAATGAATACAGAAACAATTAAAAAAGAAATCAGGAAATCTTACGGAGAGATTGCAAAAGGCAAGATTCAGGCAGGTTGCTGCAATGACAGTGCCTGCTGCACAACGGACGCATTCAATACGTCTATGACCGAAACGTATGAACATGTCGAAGGTTACCACAAGGAAGCAGACCTCTCATTAGGCTGTGGCATCCCTACTGAAATTGCGAACATGAAAGAAGGTGACACGGTTGTCGATCTCGGCTCCGGAGCCGGAAACGATGCGTTTATAGCCCGAAGCATTGTGGGGGAAACAGGGAGGGTCATCGGTATAGACATGACGCCAGAGATGGTCATACGCGCCTGGCAGAACAATTCGAAACTCGGCTACCGGAACGTGGAATTTGTTCATGGCGAAATTGAGGATATGCGCGGAATCCCGGCCGGCACTGCCGATGTTGTGATCAGCAATTGTGTGATGAACCTTATTCCTGACAAGAACAAAGCTTACAGGGAAGTTTTCAGGATACTCAAAACAGGCGGGCACTTCAGCATTTCTGATATTGTGTATAGCGGCAAACTTCCCGCCGGCATACTGGAAGCCGCTGAAATGTATGCAGGCTGTGTCGCCGGAGCAAGTGAAAAGGGGGAATACCTGGGTATTATAAAGTCAGCGGGATTCAAGAACATACAGGTTAAAAAGGAAAGGCTCATTATCCTCCCCGATGAACTCCTTTTAAAATATGTGAATGCGAAGGAACTCGAGGATTTCAGGAAATCGGGTTCAGGCATTTACAGCATCACCGTTTATGCTGACAAACTGGAGAATGGCAATTGCTGCGATGCCGGTGACAACAGTTGTTGCGGCAGTGAAATCCCCACGAGTGAACATACAGAAAAAACAGGCTGCTGCGGAACATCCACAAATGCGGCGGGCGGATGCTGTTGATCAATACACTTTCAGGACTTCAGTGGAAGTATTGCATGATCCTGGGGTGGGGAGGTCTAACGCATCATCATTGATACGTTTGGGCGCCTGGTCCTCGCCCTCCACACTTCGCTCCGCTCCGGCCCTGTAGCGCTGCTTTGCCCTGCCACAAGGGGCCTGTCCTGTGGCGTGCTTTGCTCTGCCACAAGGGGCCTGCCCTGTGGCGTGCTTTGCTCTGCCACAGGGGCGGGCTTCCCATGTCAGCCCCGTTTCGGTCTTGGGGCGCGGGGGGCATTATTCGTATTTAACCCCTTCGGGGTTGGGAGCCGGAACAAATCTTTTATCCCTATCCTTAGGAATTGGGAGCCGGAACAAAATCTTTTATCCCTATCCTTCGGGGTTGGGAGCCGGAACAAAATCTTTTATTTCTATCCTTCGGGGCTGGGAGCCGGAACAAATCTTTTATCTCTATCCTTAGGAGTTGGGAGCCGAAACAAAATCTTTTATCCCTATCCTTCGGGGTTGGGAGCCGGAACAAAATCTTTTATTTCTATCCTTCGGGGCTGGAAGCTGGAATAAATCTTCTATTCCTGTCCTTATCATGGCACAACTGTCCGGCGCTCCGGCATAGATGCCCGTCTAACCGGCACGCTTTCCCGGCATTCCGGATCATCTTCCCGGCGTGCATGCAGAGACTCCCTGCTGCCCTTCATATCGTCCCGCTCCTCCGGCATGTCTGCGAGGGAGCCCCCAGCACCTGCGGGCCAGGGTAGGCCATCTTCCCGTCCCGGTTTTTCACACCGCCGGCAGGTGAATGGTTATGCCTGACTGTTAACGGCACCTGTGTATGGTTCGGCAAACGTTTGTTCAGAGTGCATACGATATGGATGTTCCAATTCCCCCTTGGTCGGTGTTGGCCACCGACCTAAACGTATTAACAGCGCCTGCCTGTGAATCCGAAAAGTTTGTTCAGAGCACATATGATATGCTTGCTTCGATTGCCGAACGTTGAAGGGACCTCATATTACAAAACCCTCTCAAATTTCCCCCCTTTAATGACACCTTTTATTCTACCTTTCACATTTCTTCTGGTCAAATCAATTTCAACCGGATTCTGTAATGGTCTATAAATAATAAATTTTGAGCAGTTCCTATTTTCTTTGATACTATAACGTATATGTCTTAAATCTAAAATTTCCTTATACAATTCCCTATACATTCTGAACTGACTTTTATTTACCTTACTGTCCACGTCCAATTCACCCAGGATATCCTTTCTGATAAATCCTGAAATGTCAGATAAATAGACCCGGCTTCCAACAAATGAAAAAGTTTCCTTTTGTATCACTATATAGGCAGTGTCAGTATGTATATACTGCCTGCAATCGTCACAAGAATGATATAACATACTATCGCCGCCTTGAATTAATATATCATTGTGAATTATTACTTGTTGCAACCGGATGGAATCAATCATGTATGTTTCATTATAATATCCGGCACTGCTTCTGAAACTAATTAAATTCGGTTGCTTAAAATAGCTAATAAAGTCCTCACCCACCTTTATGTTACTGGTATTTGAAGACCTGACAATCTCTCTCTCCAATATATCTTCCTGCATAAGACATAACGCATTATTATCACATACAGTAAACAAACTAAAATACTTGTGACAAAAAGAAATTCTGTTTATCAGATCAATGCAAATTCTTTTACAAGAATCTTTTTCCGCTTCATAAATTTGAGAACCTTGATATCCAGAACTGTTATTACAGTTGCAATTTTGCGCGTTTACTGCCGACGCCATAAAAAGTGAGTACACAACCATTAAACAATTATTCTTCAACATGCTTGGCAACTTTATCATTTGAACTTTTATATCTTTTCTAAGTTGGCTTTTCAATAGCAATACGTTCTACAGCTTGACCTCTCCCCTTATCAGGTATATGCTTAATATAATTTTAAGTTCTTATAATTTATGACATGTTAACCTGATGACTTGGCCTTCTGATGTGCTGAGCTGAAGGATATATATGCCCGGCGGCTGATCGCCCAGGCCAAATTCGATCATGTCTTTGCCTGTTTGTTTTCCGATGAGTTGCCCCGTGGAGGTATATACGCCAACCGATTCCAGTCCTTCGCCTTCAATGATCAGCTTGTCGCAGAAAGGCTGCGGGTATATCCTGAGGCCGCCATGCTGTGGTATCTGCGTGTTCAGGTTATATACAACCGTGATATTGACACTGTCCCTGCTGCGGCAGCCATTGGCTGATTCCACCTCGGTCCAGAACATATAGGTTCCTGCAGGACCAAGATCCTGCCCGAAAAAGGTTTTTGTCTGTGCCTGTGATCCGTCGTTCCACAGGTATTTGGCATGACCTGCTCCCGCATCCAGTTTCATGCTGCGAAGCTGATGGATGCTTTGATCCGGCCCGAGATCGATCACCGGCAAAGCCTTTGCTGTGAGCAGAACCGTATCCCTGCCAATGCAGCCATGCTGGTCGGTAAGTTGCACCCACCAAGCCGTATCTTTCAGTATTGCTTGGTTCATGGAGGCATTGGTGCTTCCGTTATGCCATAGATAACTGCCCGTTCCCGTTGCAGTCCTGCTTACCTGCTGTCCACGGCAGACCGCAGTGTCATTTCCGAGCCTTACTTCCGGCAAAGCAAATACGGTGATCCTGCCTGTAGTACTTGTATCCGTATCGCAGGTTCCTTTTAAGATCACCCTGTAAAGGTCATTGTTGCCGGCGGGCGTGGAGGCCAGGGTGACAGTATCATCGTCCGGAGCTCCTGAAATGTTGATCCATGATCCACCTGAATTGCTGCTTTTCTGCCACTGGTATACAAGCCCCTGACCGTAAGCTGACAGGTGAAGTCTGGCCTGGCGGGATTGCTCACAAAAACTGTCGCTGCTCAGTACTCTGGATATAGTAATGTCCCGAGAGCCCAGGTTATCTTCATAGGCTCCTATATCGAGGCGGTTTTCATAGAACCTTTTGTTTCCTCTTATATCCGTTTTTGGCAGCATCATGCCGGAGGTGTCAGCTGAACCAGCATTCAACGCAGGTGAACTCAACATACAGCTGTTCTTGAAACTGAAATCAGCGGTGGCTGCGTTATAACCTGTACCGTATCCGGCAGTGGGACTGACAAAAAGGGGATCAACGGACAGATTGTTCTGGTAAGTTTTGGGATAACCTTCGGAGTATTTTGCAGCAGATTTTAACCAGAAGTTGGCAGTATCCTTTTCAATGATATTGTTAGAGAATTCAGGCTTGTATCCGCTGAATATGCGTATTTGCCTGCCCTGGGCAGAATCGCTTTTATTGCCCCAGATAATGTTATTTTTTATAGCAGCATCTGACACAAAACCCAGGACAGTTTCAGTTCCATAATTGTTTACAATGGTTGAATTACTGATTTTGCCACCATTCAGCAATCTTTTGGCCTTATTATTGGCAACCAGGCAGCCCGACATGTTTTCAAACATTAATACACCTGCGAGTTCAATATTCGTTATATCATAACTATTGTTATATATCCTGCTGTTAATAAAGGATGCGTAAGGTTGAATGCCCGAACTGGTTTCCCGGCTCATACTCAATCCAAGGTAGTTCGAATTATTGCTGATTACATCACTTATACTGGTATATTTTGAACCCTCAACCCAAAACAATATGCCGCACTGGTTATTCTTCATGATACAGTTTTCAGTTGTCAGCCTCGACTGGTAATATGCCCGGATTATATTATTATAAGGAGAATACGGAGCGTTAATAAACTGGCAGTTGTTAACTGTTACTTTCGCCCTGTAATGTGCCACAAGATTATTGCCTTCATTATTATCAAACACTGAATTGCGAAGAACTAAAGTGCCTCCATCATATATATCCGCTCCAACAGCTTCCACAACTGAACCGTCAAAGAGTAATTTCTTTCCTGTACTATAATCTTTGCCATTTATATTGTCTTTAAAAATGCAACTATCAACCAATGCGGTGCTCGCATAACTCAAAAAGATACAAGAGCCTTTGGGTACCTTTGCTCCTTGATTACCAGATGAAGAGGTATATGTAAACTGACTTACTTTATTTCTTTTAAATGTACAGGATATAATGCTGACAGACGCACCGTAGGAAAGGAAAATTGAAGAGCCCAGATTAGCTTCATTTAAATAAAACGTTGAATTTTGTATTTTTACTTTCCCATAACCTCGAATCCTTAACCCGCCGCTATAATTGTTCCATGAAGTATCATAGAGACTCTTGCAATTCCTGAGTACGCAATATTTAAATACACTCGTATCATTCGTATTAGGCGTATTGATAAGCCTTATACCTTTCCAGTTTCCCGTATCATGCGTTTGCTGTTTGCTGAACCAGATACTGTCCGTGGACTTATTTCCGCCAACAGCCACAATCCTCCCCTGGACATCCAGATATTTGAGATGCGCGAATTCAATCCTTACACCCGGTTCTATGGTAAGTGTCTGTCCATTCGGTATGACAATATTGCCATTCACTCTATACGGGCTGCCCGCTTTGGTCCAGGTGCCGCTGACATTGCCGGCAGAAACGGTGGTTTGGGCACATGAAAGGTTCAAGGATACAGTAAGTAATATGCAGAGTATGTATTTCATGTTATAGTTTAATGGCATTACGCGCAAATATATACAACATTACATATCCGCCTGCATTTGTAATCCTCTTTAAGTAAAAATTTTGCAGCAGGAGTATTGCATGATCCTGGTGTGGGGTGGCCTAACAACATCACTGAATGCTGAAAGCTGCGCACTCCCCCACTTGGTCGGTGTTGGTCACCGACCTAAACACCTTAAACATGTATCCGCGTTTGTTGCAGAAACACTCAAAACGGAGTTTTGGTCTGCAGGAGTACTGCGTGATCCTGGT
>CALMKH010000103.1 GCA_937867025.1 uncultured Bacteroidota bacterium
CTGGCCAAAACCGGCAAAGGGCTTTCCAAAATGAATGAACTCTTCAGGGAGGACAAGGTTCGCAAAGTATACCGCGCCCTGGTGAATGGTATCCCGGATCCGGAAGAAGGCGTTCTGAAACACTTTCTCAGGAAAAATTCGAAAACCCTTAAGGCGGATGTATTCCTTAAGGCTGTCGATAATGCCAAGGAATCCGTCCTGACCTATAAGGTACTGGAAAAGCGCGGACATCAGGCGTTGCTTGAGGTTTGTCCTGTTACCGGGCGTTTTCACCAGATAAGGGCGCAACTGGCTTATAACAAAACACCCATAGTGGGTGATGTAAAATACGGCGCCCCCCAGGCCCTGAAAAACAAATCCATCTGCCTGCACGCCTATGCCGTGGAGTTTATTCATCCCGTAAAGCAGGAACCCGTCAGCATCGTCTGTCCGCAGGGGTTCTGATGCGGGACCAGGTTGTGCCCAAACGAGTTTTACACCGGCTGCTGCAATATGGTGGGAGCTTGTAAATAGCCGCTTGCTCGGAGCATACATGTTAGCGGGCTCGCCATTTCTTTTGAAACCTGCACACCCTGTCTGCATATCTTGCGGGTTTACCCGGAAGTTTCCTGATTCGTCCTGAAGATTATAAGCCCTTGTTTGAATAAGCACACCATGCATTTTGACAGGTACAGGGCCTGTTTTAAGAGGAGCACGGGGTGTTTTAGTAACAAAAGAAGGCCAAAAAGGTCGACAGGAAATCCAAAGAGTTAATAAAACAACCCAAAAAGTTTATAAAACGTACCAAAAGGTTTACAGGAATGCATTTCGGTTTATAATTTCTACCTGAAAGTTTATAGAATTGACCAAAAGGTTTACAGGAATACCTCTTTTTATTATAAGAATGCCATTTCATCATAAAAGAATGCCTCGTTGTATGATAAGATTACCTGTGAATGTCATAAAGTCGTGCATACACTTTAAAAAATGGGGTTTTCCTTCAGCAGATCTGAAGTCGGCATGAGTCAGAATAAGAGGATGGCTTCGGATTGCCGTTTGTCACACGTGCCTTCCCGTCTCAGTAATCCTGATTCCGGTATCCTACCAAAAATTTCCTATTTTCGCAGGCTGTTTATGCCGAAGATTGATTTTAACAATACAAAAGTAGCTTTTGCACATAAGTCAAATGCCGACTTGCGAAAAGCCAGATTATTGTTCCAGAGTTTCAACTATCCTGTATTGATACGGTTCGGTCCCGGCCTGGCGGCAGCATTCATCAATATTCTTCCGCCTGTTAAGCGGCTTATCCGGAAAACGATCTTTGCCCAGTTCTGCGGAGGGGAAAATATAGAAGATTGTGCAAGAACCGTTGAACAGCTCCATAAGGGAAAGATAGGCACCATTCTCGATTATTCCGTGGAAGGCGAAGAAAAGGAAGAGGTGTTTGAAGCCACCTGCAGGGAAATCGTGGACACTATTGTCAAGGCCAGCCAGAACAAGGATAAAATACCCTTTTCCGTGTTCAAGGTAACCGGCATTGGCCGCATGGACCTGTTGACAAAGGTGAATGCGGGGGAGAAGCTTGATGAAAAGGAAACCGCTGAGTTTGCAAGGGTGAGGTCGAGGTTTGAAAAGATATGTGAGGAGGCGCACAGGAATGATGTGGCGGTTTTTGTCGATGCTGAGGATTCGTGGATACAGGACATCATTGACAGCATGACCTACGAGATGATGAAAAAGTA
>CALMKH010000104.1 GCA_937867025.1 uncultured Bacteroidota bacterium
CCTTGTTAATAAAAGTCAATATTGGATAACCTTTATAATCATTGTCCAGTAGAACAATTCTGTTATAAAAATTGTATGTAAAATCTAAAGTTCCCTTTTCTAACAGTGTTTCATAATCAATATTTGATGTCTCCTGAGCATTTTCTTGAGCAAACAAATGCGAAAATTGCGCTCGACTAATTAGATATAATTTTCCAAAGGTTTTACTCTTCTTATTCTTTTTATTTGAGATAAAACCCACCCCGTGCCTATCCCACGTTCCAGATTCTTTCGCAAAGAAGAACTTTCTGTCAATTACATATGGTTCAGACCGACTTGGTATTGATGTGTCCGTAGGACAAGCTTTATAATCTCTTGTCTTCCCATTGACACTTAAGTGACCTCCCTGGATATATTTCAAAAATCGATCTAAATCCATATTTGAACCATAACAAGCATACCACACCATATTTGAAATCTTCTGTTGCATTACGCAATTAAATTAATCTTTAGGAAAACACAAAATAAATATCAGAACCAGTCAAATCCTTTATATTCCTGTGAAATCCCGTCAAAACCGCTCAAATCTGGTCAAATCATGTCAATACCAGTCAAATCCGCCAGGCCCGGTCAAAACTGATGTAATCTTTGCAGTGTTATTTAATGACACTCTCCCCACAAGTCAAAAAATCGCTTCTCTTTTTAGTGCCTTTAGCAGCTTATGCTGGCTACAGCTTTTATAATAAAGTTGAGGACCTGAAAGAAAATGTAAAATTCTTTATTGACAAGTTCAGGGTTCATGGAATTGTCAATACATCTTACCTGCGATTGTTTACCACAGTCAGGCTAATAAACCAGGCTCAGTCCGTTTTAAAGGTTAATGATCTCCAGGTATTCATCCAATACATTGACCCCAACAAGATCGTAACCGATCTGGGAGCTTCCATACAATCAACAAACATTTCCATTGCGGCCAACCAAACCCAGGTATATGATCTGGGAACGGACCTGAGCCTGTTTTCTATTCCTTATGACCGCTTTCCAGGGCTTTTAAAAGGTGAAAAGATCATCATCAAGGTCATTACATCCTTCACAGCATTTGGAAAGCGCCTAGTCATTCCTACAGACCAGGTATTGCAATTGCCAGCTCCGGTTATTGCCATTATCAACCTATTAAACCCTAAAAAGTAACATGCCAAACGCGCCACTATACAGAATTGGCTTTGTTGCAACCGGAGCCAGAAGGACAAAAACTGACGGGGCGAAATACGATAAGTATTTTGTCGGTAAATACCAGGGCAAGCGTGAGCTGGTAAACCGCAATCCGTCCACCTATGATACCATTGCGCTTATCGCAAAGGTAAGCTCAGAATGTGCATACCAGGTTAAACCACTGGCAACGCAGGTTTTGAAGCGTGCCACAATTGAAGAAACCCTTAAGACCGACTGGCAGTTTGTGTATGATTATATCGCCTACCAGGAAGACAAGGATGAGGAAGTAAGAGATCCTCTGGCTGCGTGGAGTGAAAAACGCGGGGATTGCGATTGTTACGCCACATTCCTTTCAGCTCTATTGATTTGCCAGGGTATAGAGCATTACACTGATACGGTGAAAATGTATCACAAGAATAATTTCCAGCACATTTTCATCATAGTTCCAAAAAATCCCAGGACTTTCAACCCAGAGCTGGACAAGAACGACAAGTCAAAATATTGGGTTTTAGACCCGGTTGTGGACTCATATAACCTGGAACCGGGGAACATCACCTTTAAACACTTAACAAAAATGGGCGCACCGCTTTACAGGATATCCGGTACAGGAAACAATACCGCATCCAATACAGGCTCAATCCTGCCTTTCGGAAAAGAATTCGAGGGTTTCGGAAAAAGTTTATCAGAAAATTACCAGTTCATACAAGGTTTGGGTTGCACTGCCGATCGCAGTGCTGCCCAAGCGCAATTACTCAGGGATGAATTCCTGCAAAGATTGAAGGTAAACCTTGTCAATACCAGGAATCGCCTTGCGTTAACAAACTTCAAAGGCAAGCAGGAAATCCTGGACAGATATGACAGTGTGATTGCCGCATGGGATGACGAGACAGCTCGCAAGCAGGAACTTCAAAAAATTGAAGGCCTTAACGGTTTATGGGATAAAGTTAAAGATATTACCGACGATGTAGGCGATGCTGCACGTAAGGCATTGGAGGAAGCCCAGAAAGCAGCTGATGAGGTAGCCAAAAAAGTCAAGGAAGGTGCAGCAGCAGTCAAAAGCAAGGCTGAACAGTTCGCTGATTTTCTTAAAAAAATAAACCCGATTGGAATTGCAGGACGCACCACCATATTCCAGGTATTCAGAAATAATACCGGAGGCTCTGCAAGCAGACTAAAATGGGCTTATGCCTCACCTGAAATATTTGTCCTTAATGGTCAACCGATAGCTAACCAGGCCAAATACAAGGAAAAAAGAGAACAGATCGAAAAAATTGTGGAGGCGATGGGCGGCACCAAGATGGAATTGCAGTCAGCAGTTCTGGCAGGAGACAGCCTACCTGAAAAACCATCAGTACCGTTTTCAATCCAAGTTCCTGACTCAGATAAGAAAGTCATTCTTGATGGTATGGGTGATCTGCTTAAAGAAGATTTCAAATCAACCAGTGAGCTTTCCAATGTTGTTTCAGCTTCCGGCGGTGACGGCTCGGTAGTGAATGTAGTAAACACTGGCGGAGCAATAGTAGACACATCTTGGACTAATAACACAAATACGGTTTCAATCTCACCTGGGAATACAGCATCAGGCCAGGTAACGGTAGTCAATAATACCAATGGCCAATATGCACGGCCTTTGAGCGCGCCTATATCTCCTTTTGTTACTGGCAGTAACGGTATAGTTCAATTTGCAAGCCCTGGTAACGGGATACAGTACTCAGTTTCTTCCGGAGCCTTGACAGGAATTGATGATGCAGTAAAGGATATCTGGAATAAGATATGGGAATTCTTAAAGGAATTGGGTGACGATATCGGGCAATTCATAAAGCCGGCAGTGCAGTGGGCAAAAAGGTTCGTCCAGAAAAATGCGCTTTGGCTGCCTAGATTGTTTTTCCTGTTGGTTATAAAACTCAATGTGGACGGTATAGCTACTGCCATCAACCTGGATGCTCAGTATTGGGAAGACAAATGGTATGATGTGTTTGGCGGAGATAGAGGCCCTTTCCGCGCGGCCTTAAACGTCGGCAAGGACAAAGCGGAGTTTAAGACTAAGCTCTTTACAAAACTGGCCAGCTACCTGACAAAACAGGCAGCGGTGAATAAGAAAACCCAGGGTACAAATAACAGCAATTCCACAACCACCAATTCCAGCAATGAAGGAAACACTGTGGTGAATACCGGGGTGATCAATTCAGGGAATGGCGTCTGGACAGGTGCAAATATGGATTGGACAAAAATCTCGCAAGGTGTTACTCTGTCTGGACTACGCGAGCGAACAAATTATACTTACAATCGACCGCATTTGGGTGATGTAGTAAACTCTTCAGGTAATGAAGGGGCGACGGCTGAAGGCGGGGCTAATCAAGACGGAGTTGTTAAAAATGAAGGCGCCAACCAGGAAGATGACCAGGCTACCAAGGAAGCACTTTTAAAGGCAGGTGCAGCAGCGGCAGCGGCCTATGCAGAAGCCAAACAAGAGAATAAGGACCTTAAGGCAACTCTTGTTGGTGTGTGTACGGCAGTCGGTACTGCAATAGGCGCGGCTTGCGGAGGCTATGGAGCTGTAATTGGCGCACCTGTGGGAGCTGCCGTTGGCGGACTGATTTCTCTGATGCTTCCTAATCCCAAAATGCCGGAAGTGCCGCAGAATAATGGTGCGACAACAACTGAGACTACGAGCAATCCTGACGGAACGACAACAACTGTCACCAAGGACGGAAACGGTAATGTGATCAATACCCAGACAACTGATAAGGATGGGAATATCGTTGACCCACCAGCAGCACCAAAAGAGAAAAAATCCAATATCCTGGCATGGCTAGGCGGCGGTCTGCTCGCAGCAAAACTGCTCTTTACTTCCGGCGCGCTGGCAGGGGTAAAACCGGAAGGCGCAACAGAAGGCATTAAACCTGATGCTCCGGCAGACAGCCTGACAGGAAAGCCTAAACGAATCAAGCAAATTACAATTTAATACACGAATAGAAATATGTTATCTCTACCAACTACAATCGTTCCAATGGCTATCGAAGCTGGCAAAAAGCTCGGAGCCGTGTCGGCAGGATTGATCCTGGCACATATCGCCAAGACAACCCTGCTTGAACCCAACTCCGAGGGTAAAACCCTTTTAGAGGATAAGCCCCTCTATAATGGTATCGGTGCAGTAGCTTCCCTGGCAGGAGCTGCGCTCATCAAGAACCCGCTTGCACAAATGGCCTGCTTGGGTTCAGCCGCCTACTTCGGAATCCGTACCTTAAACAAGGTCACTGATTCACTCTCCGGGCTGGGCAGCGATGGCGCACCCTCCAAAATCAAGGAATACCTCCAGAAGTATCTCCCTAACCTTTCAGGATTAGGCGAAATCTCAATGCCTGTTCCTATGCAGCTTCCTATGCAGAACTATTTGCCTGAATCCAGTCAGGTGGTGCGTAAAACCCTAAAGTCCGCAACCTGGGACTAGTCCTCTAACCTAACTCTCGACGCTTAATTACACAAGATCAACAAACAACAACAAATACACAAAAAATGGATAAAATTACACAATACATAAGCCCCCGCTATATCGGGGCAGTAACCAGGCTTATTATTTTTCTGACCGCTGCCGCTCCCGTCAACGGCGCAGTGGACACACTTCTGAACCAGCTCAATTCAGGTGAGAAAGTCCTGAAAGAAGGTCATCACTATTTCCGAAAAAGGATTGCATCAAACGCAGAACCCGCAGGTATAGTTGATGTCATCAAAGGAACTGATGCAAAGGCTGTAGGTGAGATGTCCTTTGACAAAGGCAACCTGGCGCAAGGCGAAATCTTCTGCGTATCGCACGTTGGGTTGAGCTATGCCACAAATACAGGTGGTGCAAACCTGTACGCCCAGGATTTGCTTTACTCGAACGCAGTTTTTAATGCTAAAGCGTATGCCAATGGTACTGTTGATGCTGACGCAGGTGCAACTGGCAACCAGTTCTTCCCGGTAGAAGCCCAGCTGATTCCTAATAAGCTCCTGAGTGCTGAGGTCAGGTTCAAGTTCGGTAACGAAAGGTGGCTGGAAGGCCAGTTCCGCGACTTCTGCAAGCACAATAAGCTGAACGGGAATGAAGGCTTAGGCGCATTCGATGCAGGACTTGTGAAAGAACTTGGACTTCCAAAAGTACTTGATCACACCAAGCCAATGGGCTTTGAGATCGAGTTCGGCGCCAATTCCACTGCAATGGGTGCGGCTGACTACTACATCGGACTTGACTACTACGGTATCAAGGTGGTTGATAAAGCCTAATCTCCAGCCCTTTCCCTACCCGCTCCAATACCAGGTAAGTCTGCGCCGGATGGCCATGAAGCCATCCGGCCAGCACTGGAAATTTAAACCAAAAAATAAGAAATGAAGATCAAATACCAGACAAAAGTATGTACCATTCCCGAATCGACGGGTGCAGGGAAGTACCCGTTTACTGTAACACTTGATGCGGACAGTGATTATGCAAAAGGAGTTGCAGTTTATGAGGTTTCCTCCGGCGGTCTTGTCGGCCAAACATTGGGCTTGCGCCAAAGGGAAGGCAAGACATTCCAGGACCCGACGCTGATAGCTGACTGGCTTTGCAGCTCATCTGTTCCGCAAGACAGAAGATACAAGGAATTCGGAGACAATATTCCTGCAAAAGGCAAGGAAATGGTCATTGAAATTGAAACAGCCAATTCCAATGATGACGGCGATGCTGTATATCATGTGGTATTCCAGCTTGTAAAGGAGGATTAATATGTGTTGCGTAGGGAAATACGGGGTACAACCAATAATCGAATATTACACAGCGGAAGCTACAAGAATTTCTTCCAAGGGTTTTGCCAATGTAACGGTTGAAAATATCGGCTCTATAGATGCTTACCTGGGAGAATTCAAGTCTCCCCTGGAGCAGGGTGAGATCGAATGTTTTTCAGTGTCAGAGCTTCCAATGACTGAAGATATTCCTGTGTCCTGGGCTGAAAACACGAATGTACTTTCTGGAAGGTTGAAGGTTAAAAAATTCAAGATCATCGAGCTATGCAACTGACCATTCAGCAAATAGACCAGCGGATAGGTACTGCTTCCAGGTTCATTGATGTTTACATTGTCCTGGACAGGATTGTAAAAAAGGAAAAGACAGACCAGATTAAGGCAGAACACGGCAGTATTTCTGCCTGGCTACAAAGCCTCTTTGAAAGATACCAAGTAAGTGAACTTGCCGTAAAGGTCTATGCACCTAATGGCACCTCACCAAAAGAGGTTGACAGTTTTTCCGTCAGCTTGGGCAAAATCTCTGATGAGAATGAAACAGAAGAAAAACCACAAGAAACCACGCAAGAAAAATCCAATTCACCAAGGCCAGTAATGGAAAATACGCCAAACTCCTTTTATGCGTTGCAAAACGAGCTGATACGCAATGCTTATGAAACCTTAAAGAAGGACTACGACATACTTCAGCAAAAATTCAACAAGACGGACGATGAGCTGCGTGTAGCTAAAACCAATTTGGCAATTGCCGACGGCATGAAGGAAATGGCAGTTCTGAAAGGAACAGTTGAGGCTTCCTCATCCCTGGGCGGAGTTTTGAAAGATGCGCTCAGACCTGAGAATGCGGACGGTATCGCAAAGCTGGTAATGGCCGTCAAGGGTATTAAACCGGAAGGAAGCAGCCAACCTGCATTTTTTGCCGGACTTACGCAGCCACAAAAAGATGCTGTTCAGGCGATGGCTGATGTTATCAAGGGACAGCCAGCCGACGAGACTGAGGCCATGCTCACCATCGCTATAATGGCCTCTAAAGACCCGGCGGCAAACTATTTCCGCACCGTGAAGGGGGAACTGGATACAAATATGGCATTAAGAAATTAATTGAAAAAATCAATGCAAATAACACTGGATATACCCGCAAGTAAGGCAACGACTGAAATGATACGCATTATGGAGAAAATCTGTAAGGAGATCAGTCCTGAAAACTTAAGAAAGGTCGATGAAAAACTCACCAAGCTAGGGACTGAAAAACTCAACACAAAACTCAAAACCGGACTTTCCCTAATCTAAAACCATGCAAGCTGCACCCATTCATATCAATACCAAAGGCTCAGGCGATACGCTCAAAACCGTTGCTATAATCGGTATTGGAGCGGGTGCGCTCATTCTGGCAAATAAATTTATATCTGCTGCGGGAAACGAAGTTGAAAACAAAAATGAGAAAAAGACAGACCAGGTTATCAAAGATATTCCTGTCAATACCTCAAAGCTGAGCAGCAATACACTCATTTACCGGACTGCAGCCGATAAGCTCTACACTGAACTATCCAATCATGTGCTGGTAGTTGATCTGTATGATTTTGGGAATATCCGCAATGCCATTCGCGGTTTTAATACCGATGAACTTAAGCAGGTAGTTAAGGAATTTGGTATGCGTCCCGCCAAGCTGTTTAACCTGTTTGAGGCAGGACAGGCAGGTTCATTCTTTGAATGGTGCGATGCCATCCTGGACAAAACAGAACGCGAGGCGATAAGGGAAATATTCGTATTCACAGGTCTGGACAAGCTGCCGGAGCAAGGCTTGAAATACTACTTTGAGTATGATGATGATGGTTGGTTTGATTCGGAAAATAAACACCGCGCAATAACCGCGCTCTGGAAACCCTTTAAGACCTCAACTCCTAAAATGAAAGTTTATCCCATCCTGGGCAACTCGCAATGGATAAATGTCCTGGAAAAGACTTCTACAGGATTTGTTTCCCGCTCACTGAAACCTGCCGGATTTGGCCCAATAGGTGAATATGTTGCCTACGATAATACTTACATAGTAAATGGCATTGTCCAGCAAATTTTTATCCAGGTAACAGATGTGCGGTTAGGTTCATGGCTGGGCAAAACCTTCGTAGTCAATTCCCGGCAATTCAACCAGTCCCCGCCTATAAAAAACACAACACTTTACCCGCTTTAAAACGATGTCAGATTACAGATTATATCTTGCTTTTACCAAGCAGGCAGAGGGAGGACTATCCCGCGCCACAACCGATACGGCTAGCAAAGACCCCGTACCGGATGGTTCAGGTTATCACACCAACAAAGGCATTACATGGACGACTTTCAAGCGATATGCGCCAATTCTTGGTTACACAGCAACCCCTGCATTATTCTACCAAATGCCGGAAAGGATATTCTTAGGGATTTTTGAAGGTTACTGGAAGTCTGCCGGAGCGCACCTGATAGTCTCTCAAGCTATGGCTACTATCATATTCCAGGCTGCCTGGGGCGGTGGTCATTCCAACCTGATTAAGGATATACAAAACTATCTGATCAAAAATGGATATCCGAAGGTTCAGGCTGATGGTGATCTAGGCCCAATAACAGCTAGTGCGATTAATAATTACTGCTCAAATAAGGGAAGGGAAAAGCTGCTATACGATTATACATTCAATGAACGCCTTAAATACCTGCGGAGCCTTTCAAGTTATCAGGCCAACGGCAAAGGCTGGGAAAACAGGATGCAACTGCTGTATGAATACGCAGTAAAGTTCATTGGCAGCAAGGCAGCCATTGGCGCAGGTTTTTTTTTGCTCTGGCTCTAGGAGCCTGGGTATTCAGGGATGAAATAAAGCAAACAGCACAAAGAGTTTTCAAATGAAAAAGATCAGTTACTACATTACTAAAATTTTGCAGATCATTTGCCGTCCGGTAAAGTGGTTTGCCGCCAGTTTTCAGGGAAATGACGGCAAGGCAAGCGGGAAAAAGTTCACTGCGGCCTTTCTGACTGCTCTGGCCGGAAATTATTCAGCCAAAGTGAATGATGCTTATTCCCTGTACGCCTTTATAGCCCTTCTTGTAACAATTCTGATGATGTGGGGAATTATTTCTTCCCACAACATTATCACCTTTACCCGCGCACTTAAACTGGATAGAAAGGAAAGTAAAGATTAGTATGTGCCAGGCAAGCTGGGCTTTGTTAAAAGGCTTCCGTTCCCTGGACATCGTTTCAGGAGTACCAACTTTTAAGGCCGCCAATCAATATTTTAAGAATAAGTCTTTTGTTGCTACAGTAGATTTTACCATAGCAATAAGTAAGGCTAAAAATGGAGGCGATTATAACCTTATTGTCACCAAAAATACAGATGATGATGTTCAGGTAAGTTTACCCGGCAATAGCCTGGTCTCAGGAAGCGAAAATGATGAAATACTGCTTTCTGGTGATGAGGGTACAAAATACTGGCTTCAATTCACCTTCGACGGCTCTGACTTTATCTGGACACTTGCCGGGGTTTCTTCCGGTGGTGGTTCAGAGGTGAATGTAACGGAAATACTTGATGCTGCTGCTGCATATGCTGATGCAGGGGATGCAGCTACGCTTGAGACTGCCCAGCTTTCCGAACCGGAAATAGTACCCGGCACATACACTTTTGTCCTTGCAGATAAAGACAAGCTCAAGATTATGGATGCTGAGACTGCGGAGGAATTCATTATTCCTACAAACGCCTCAGTTCCTTTTCCCCTGGGAACGCGTATTCATACCTCAACAATTGGCCTGGCCGGAATAACTACCTTTTCTGCCGAAGGTGGGGTTACGATCAACAGCGCAGATGATTTCCTGCGCCTCAGAACACGCTTTGCCTGCGCAACGATAGTAAAAATTGGCACCGATGAGTGGCTATTAACCGGAGACCTTTCACTATGAGAACCCTGGGCATAATATCGTCTTCGCGCCGCTGGCGTTACCAGCCGGAAATATATCCGTTCATGGAGGCTATCGGTATGCCTAATAACTCTACGGTGTATCACGGCGGCACAGCTTATGAAAAAACAGGAATACAGTTTTGGAATTACCTGAACGCTCTGCTTGTTGGCTGGAAAATTACCCTGGGCCTTACCCTGGACTATAATAATCTATTCACACGGGTGCCACTAGCCTATCCTACTATTGGCGGTACAGCTACCATGCACAAGTATAACCTGTCTGACCCGTCAAAGTTTGAGGCCACATTCTACGGGGGCTGGACACATGACGGTTCAGGAGCCGAGCCAAACGGCACGAATGCGTATATGTCCTCGACCGAAGGGTTATTTACCCATTTCCGCTACACGATGGAAAGCGCCAGCTTCGGGTTTGATTCCAAAACCGATATAGATGGCTTTCATTTAGACATGTTTGCCGTAGATGGAGCAAGGCCAAATATTTTGCTGCGGGGGAATTATTCAGGTTCAGCACATTCGCAGTTTGATAACAGTGGTGTAAACTCCATTGACAGTATTGCTGACAGTCTGGGTCTATATATTCTCAACAGGGTAAATGCCAATCTTTATGAAGTTCATAAAGAAAACAGCCTAGTTGGTTCACAGGCAAAAACCTGTGGTCATGAAATTACCAGTTCTCCTTTGTACAGTGCTGGGTTTTCCGGAGGGCAATACTCACCACGCAAGCGTACACTCACCTTTGGCGCATCAAAGCCGCAAGGAACAATAGGAGGCTTTTCATCCGGGGAGCGCACGGGCTTTACAAACAATTGGCGCGCATTTGATAACGCATTAAACAGATAAGAATATGTCAGAGAAAAAAGTAGTCATCCTGTCCAAAGAGCAGGGAATATTAATCCGTCATCAGGAGTTCAGCCCGGACAGTTATTTCCATCCCATCCTGTCCAAATTCATGGAGATCATGATCTCTGAGGAAGAAGTGGACGCTTATCAGGGGGAGGAATTTGCCTGGATAAAATTGCTGGAGAAAGTGACGGTTGATGCAACCGAATGCCAGCCTGATTGTTCAGACTCAGACCTTGTTGCAGGAGAATTTCCTGTAATCTACAAGATCGAAGATTATGTAGCAAAGACGGTAACCATTGCTTATCAGTGTGGCCAAAACCGAAAGGAGATCATTGAGCAAATGGCAGGTGGGGCAACCTCTACCGGATATGCTATAAATGTGAGTGACAAAATCAATCAAAACGAGCAATAAATATGATTCAAAATATAATTCAAACCTTCAACTCTATTTTTTCTCTTGCCGCATTAGTGCTTGTGCTTTGCCTATGCCGCTTGTCAGACCTGAATAAAAAACTAACCAACAAATACTAATCAATGAATAAAAACATCAAGTACATTTTACAAACCCTTAGCGTTGTGGGCCTGATTTTGGCCGCAATTCTTTTCAAGCGCCAGTTTATTTCCTCTCCAGACGGACAAAGTAAACCGCTTTCCAAGCCTGATACTACCGTAACTATTGTGCAGTACATTGATTCCAGTACACACACCGTAAACCATGTGACGGAAATTTTGTATAAAAATGGCAAGGTAAAAACTCCGTCTAAGTTTGATACCCTTGCCGTCCTGAGAGCTTATTTCACTTCCAGGATTGCGCAGAACACTTACCGTGACAGCAATATATCAATTACTGTTTATGATACGCTTTTGGCTAACGCCATCGCCGGACGCAGCCTGGACTATAAGGTGCTAAAACCCTCAAGCGTAGTAACAAAAACTGTTCGTGTACCTTCAAAAGGTTTATACATAGGAGCGGTGATCTCTCCTTCAGCACAAGTTTACCCGACAGTTTGCTACAACTTTAAAAACTGGATGGTTGGCGCGTCAATGGTACGATCAGGCAGCAAGACTATTCCACTTTTCAACCTTCAATACAAGATCAGATAATGTTAAAGATAATTTCCTTCCTGGTGGCCATCAAAAATGATATCCTGGACAAGATCGAAAGCATACTTGGAGTTTCCTTCGGCTCCTATATTTTTTACAGGCTCAATATTCCATTGAAACACATTGCATCCTCGCCTGATGGCATTGGTATGCTTGTGACACGCGAGCTGATACATCTGGCCTTTGCCATTATCGCCTCGGCCATAATCACAACCATTACTCATATTATCAAAGTGGAGATCACAGAATGGTACAAAAACTTTAAAAATAAACCTTAACCCCATGCCAAAACCAAAATCCAAAACCTCAAAAGCCAAAGGCGCAAAAAAACCCGCTGTAATGAAAGCAAAGAGCGAGCCTAAGCCAGCAAGCGGGCCTATCCTGCATCTTTACTACCAAAAAATGCTTTAACCAATTTAAGAAAAAATGATAGATCCACTAAGTGCAATGATTGGAGCAACAAGCGCGATTGTCGTTCCTAAGCTCCTGAAAAAAACCAAGAAAAAATCCATGAAAGCAAAACCCAAAAAAGCGAAAGCCAAAAAGCGCACTACAACCAGGCGCAAGAAGACCACCGCCAAGCGCAAGACCTCAACCAGGCGCAAAACAAGTAAGTCCCGGAAGAAAACCACCAAGCGCAAAACAAGGAAAAGGTAATCCCTTTCCCTTCGATGTCGGGTAACCCGAAAGGGTACCCGACATCGTTAAAACAACCAAAAAATTACACGAATGAACAAAGTATCAAAGTTTCTTTTAACTGGCATAGCTGCATTCTCACTCAATGCACTTCTGAGCAAGTCCTTCAGTAAACCATCAACCCCGTCAGCTCCACCTTCCCCTGGAACTGACAATAAACCCGTAAATCCTCCTGCAAGAACGGCCAACCTGAACTTGGTATTAAAAAATAAATCCAGAGGATATGAAGTAGGCTTATTGCAAAAGAAGCTGGGAGTAACAGTTGATGAAGTATTTGGAAGCCAGACCGAAGCAGCATTAGTCTCAACCGCTGGTGTAAAGGAAATCACTCTGGCAAATTTCGATAAGATGAAGGCTGCATATCAGTCTGCCTTATCCAAGGCGCAGCTTAAAGCCAAATACCAGGCTGCATTCCCGATAATGAAACAAGTAATTGCCCTGGTGGACTTTGAGGCCTTTGTAGCTGTGTATAGAAATGGTAATTGGTTCTCCACCGATCTGGATGGAAAGCAACTGCCATCTGTGGTTTTTAAGAAAACGGCGCAAGTTGGTGCAGTTTACAGTTTTGATTATGAAGACCCCTCTGTGATCATTCTGGCTCTGCCCTACCAGGTACCTCATAATGTGTACCGCATACCTGTAAATCAATCCTACAACAAAATCAGAGTTAAAGCTACCTGGATAAAATAATGCTAACGGGGAATCACCTAAAATTTGTAAGCCAGGTTCAGGGCTTAATACTGAAGAATATTGCCGGAAAAGGTTCAAATCCGCTTCGCAAGGATAACCTTGAAAAGCTGGCTGCCAGTTACGGGGTTGGTGATAAGACCGAAGTCAAGGAGCTGGCTGAGCTTGCCATTGTGAACATGGGCAGGGAAATAGCCCTCAGCAATGCATCACTCCAGGACAAGTACCGCCGGATAGTCGAGCTTTATGCCCACCAGCCTAATCTGTCGCACCGTTCCAGCCGTAGTATGATCTACCAGCAATACTCCACTCCGGTGCCGATTGCATTCCTGGCCGGAAGCTGGTGCAAAAGAGAAAGTCTGGGAAGCGTTAAAAAAGGCAGGTTCTCCAAAAATCACTTTTCATTACCAAAGTCAAAAACAGTATCCAGACCAGAACCAACCGTTTTTGAACCCAGCGCAGGTAACGGGCTATTTACTATTTGCTTTGAGCCAAATCAGGTTTGGGTAAACGAAATAGATGATTTCAGATGGTCTATCCTGGAATCGCAAGGGTATGGTGAGCTATCAAGGATTGATTCTAGCTGGCCAAAAAATTTGGCTCAGGCTGAGGACCGTTATGATATAGTCATTTCCAATCCTCCCTTTGATAAGCTGGAGAAAGACATAGAATTCAACGGCACAGAGTTCGGTGTACTTGATCACTTGATGGCAGCCATTGCCCTGAATACTTTAAAGCCCGATGGAAGGGCTGCAATCATTGTTGGAGGCCATACTGAATATGACGAGCTTGGCAGGGTAAAGGCAGGAAAAAACCGAAAGTTCATTAACTATCTCTACAAGCATTTTAAGGTGGAGGATATTATCAATATCAATGGTAACCTGTATTCGCGCCAGGGAACCAGCTTTCCTATCAGGTTAATCCTGGTTGACGGCAAAAAAGCAGTCGCTGGTGGCCATGCTCCATTGCTAAAAGATATGGAGCCAATGAAACGGGAAACAGTCGGCAGCTTTGATGAGCTACGTGACAGGATGTTTCTCCCTGAAAATTCTACTGCCGGCAGTGAAACTCAAACGGAGGAGTTTAAGAAGTGGTTTAAAGACAGTAAGATAACTGATAAGAAAGGAAATCCGCTTTTGGTGTATCACGGCACAAGCAAGGAATTTTCACAGTTTGAAAAAGCTTATCAGGGAAGCAATACCGAGTGGCGCAATACCCATCTTGGATTTTTCTTTATTGCCGATAAGGGGCTTGCGAAAGAATTTACCCGTGAAAATGGAAATGGCAACAGAATAATAAACGCATATTTATCTATTAAAAAGCCAATAGATTTAACACTCCACGGAATCTTCTCAAATCAGGAACAGGCTAGGGATTTGGTTGAATTTCTTAACGGTGAAAAATGCAGTCTTACTCAAGCATTGGAATTTCTTGATGAATTGGGTTTGGGAGAGATTGGCGAACTATACGATGCACTATATACCGAGGAAGCAAAAGAATTCTTTATTAATAGGGGTTATGATGGCGTTATATCAACTTTTGGTGAAGACATCTTAGAATATGTGGCCTTCGAGCCTGAACAGATTCGTATAGTAAAGACTGAACAAATTGCGGATAGCTCTATATATGATCTGGAGGCCGAGGCAAGGCGGCTCATTCAACAGCAGCAGTCAGAGCTGGAAGAGGATTCCCTGGGAATGGCCTATACTCCGGTTTCTGATAGTTGCAATAAGCTGGACGTGTCTGTTCCGGACAGCATGGCTTATGAAACGCATGATGCTTTAAAGAAAATGGAACTGGCCGTTGGCGGGGATGTTACTGAATTTGTTCGTGAAAGGCTGGGATACCAGACAAAAATTGAGCTTTGCAAGGCACTGGCTGCCGAACAGATTGATGCGGTCGCTACTGCCATTTACAACATTGAGCAAAAAGGGCAGGGAATAATCATAGGCGACCAGACCGGGATAGGAAAAGGCAGACAAGCTGCCGCCATTATTCGTTATGCTATCCAGCGCGGATTGATACCTATTTTCCTGACTGAAAAGCCGAACCTGTTCTCAGACCTTTACAGGGATATGGTAGGCATTGGCTCAGCCTATTACAAACCTTTTATTGTCAATGCCAAAGAAAGCAAAACCAACATTAAGAATGAGGAAGGCGAGGTTGTGTATATGGCTCCTGAGAAAAAGAACCAGACAGATGTTTTCAAATCTCCAGATAAGCTCCAGTCTTATGATTATGTCGTTTCAACTTATTCTCAGTTCAATAAAAATGTCATTGACGAGAACGGAATTGAGGAGCTTGACACCAAAGGGATTTTCCTGAAACAAATTTCCAAGGATAATATCCTTGTTCTGGATGAAAGTCATAATGCCGGGGGAGAAAGCAATATTGGACGCTTTCTGACCAGGTGTGTACAGCTTACACGCGGCACAGTGTTCCTGAGCGCGACGTTTGCCAAGAGGCCGAACAATATGCCGATCTATTCCACCAAGACTGCCTTGCAGGACTGCAATATGAGCCATGAGGACTTCATTAAGGCATTTGAAAAGGGTGGAGTAGCCTTGCAGGAAGTTGTCTCAGCGCAGCTTGTCCAGGAAGGCCAGATGATCAGACGCGAGCGCACGATAGACAACCTGGAGGTAAATTATATTACACTTTCAGACAGCGCCATTGAGCATACAGCCATTGCCGATAAGATTACTGCCATAATGCGCCGAATTGTGGTTTTCGAGGAGAACTTCATTGACGGACTTATCGAGGGAGAAAATAAGATTATTGCCGCAAGCCAGGGCGAAGCCAAAAAGACAAAAGGCACCAGCAAGGCTGGGGTTTCCAACTCCCCGTATTTCTCCAAGCTGTTTAATGTCATTAACCAGATGCTTTTCTCTATCAAGGCCCCGCAAGTAGCCCAGCATACCCTGGCAAAGCTCAAAGCTGGCAAAAAAGTCATTATTGCTTTTTCCAGCACAATGGGAGCTTTCCTTACTGATGTAGAAGTTGGCTCGATCATTAATGCAGATTTTTCAGAGGTTCTTGAACGAGGGTTGCAAAATACACTTCGCTATACCGAAACTGATGCGGAAGGCAAACCGACCCATAAGTTCTTTAGTCTCTCGTCCCTGAGCCAGGCAGGACAGGCAGAATACGCTAGTATCATGCAGGATATTAAATCTGCCTCTACCGGAATTACAGTATCGCCTATTGATATCCTGATTCAGACCATTCGGGCGGCAGGTTACCGTATTGCTGAGATCACCGGGCGCGACAAAGAGCTGCAATATAATTTCACTCAGGAACAAGCTGACCAGGAACGAGAAAAACAAGCTGCCAAGCCCAAAAGAGCTTCCAGGAAAGGAAAAGGGACTTTCCCAAATTGCCAGCAGCTTCTTCCGCCCATGCAATTGAAATATGTGCTGGATGCGGCCAAAGGTGAGGAAGGCGAGTATTTCATGGATGAACTGAGCCAGATCGAGCAGAAAGGTGAGCAGCTAAAAAGCAGAAGCCTGGAAAAGGAAGCAAAGGAATGGACAAAGGCAAATCCAAATGTAGCGGCCAATTTTTCAAGGGATATTGCCCTTCCGGTTTTCAGATACTTTAACGGTTCAACTGATGTGTATGTCTATGAGTGGAACCCGGAAGATGAGCTTTTCTTCTGCTATACCATCCTGAACGGCGATACTGAAATGTCTGAATTCGGATATCAGGCGGCCAGTGAGCTGTTTGCTAACTATGGCCTCCGTAATTTTGAAATGGATTTCCATTTCACCCCACGTCCAATCAGTCAAATACTAAAAGAAGAGCATTTGAGCGGTCTGGGAAGGACTTCTTCATCCACCAGGCAAAACACTATGGCTTTGGTGCTATCGCGTAAAAAGGAAGATGCCAAAGACTCATTCAGGAGATTCCAGAATAATGAGGTTGACGTATTGCTTATAAATCAATCCGGTTCCACTGGCGCAAGCGCACATGCAGTTCCGACTTCTTCGGTTCCGGCCAGTGAGGTAAAGCAGCGCGTGATGATATTCCTGCAACCAGAGCTGGACATTAACCGCCAGGTGCAAAAGATGGGACGTATAAACCGAACAGGGCAAATTTTGCTTCCTCAGTATGATTATATGGCCTCCTCCATCCCGGCAGAGCAACGACTTATGATGATGCTTCAAAAGAAGATCAAAAGCCTGGATGCTAATACCTCATCCAACCAGTCCAACTCCAGCAATGTTATTGATGTGCCGGATTTTCTGAATAAATACGGGGACCGCGTAGTATTTGATTACCTGGTCAACAATCCGGCCATTAATAAGATGATTGGAGATCCTGCCGAAATTTTAGAAAATTCCGGTGAGGCCAAAGCTCCTACATCCGAGCAGCTCGCCGACTTGTCGCATAAAGTTTCCGGAAGGGTCGCAATCCTGGCGGTAAAAGACCAGGAACATTTCTACACAAATGTCCTGGAGGAATATGCAAAATATGTAAATACGCTTCGGCAGCAAGGCAAATACGACTTAGCGATGGAGACAAAGGATTTTGAGGCAGTGACTTTAGAAAGCACCCCTGTCTATATAAATCC
>CALMKH010000105.1 GCA_937867025.1 uncultured Bacteroidota bacterium
CCTTTATATGTTCCGCTTTTAACGGCAAAGTTTATAAGCTGATCGATGTTCAGCGAATACCTTTTCCTTTCGGTCTCCTCGCCGGTGAATGCTTTTACCACACTTATGCCTTGCAGGGTTTCCTGGACCACAGTTCCGCTTTCTGCCAGCATGTCCGTCTCGCGCCTGCTCATCTTGCGTATCTTGCTTCCGAATACCACGGCACTAACAGCGATAAGCGGAACAATAGAAAGCATGATGAGGGCCAGTTTGTATGAAATAATGAAAATGAGGCTGAGACCAATGACCAGTGTGAGTATGCCTCTAAGGAACTCGGCAAAAACAAATGAAACCGTATCCTGTATCTGTCCGGTATCGGAAGATATCCTGCTGCTGAGGTCGCCAACCCTCTGGCTGCTGAAAAACGACATCGGCAGGGTAATAAGTTTGGCGTACAGGTTCTTTCTCAGGTCGGCCGTGGCATTTGTCCCTGACTTGGTCAACAGGTATACCCTCATGAATGAGAAAATGGTCTGAATGGTCAGTTGCAGGAATATAAGCACCAGGACCGTGTTCAGCGGCCATTCCTTGTCGCTGAAGTCAAACGATTTAAAAAAGTCAATCCCTTTGATCCTGCTGTCTGCATCTATCATTTTTCCCATCAGGAAAGGAAATGCCATGGTACTGAGGGCAGAAAGAGAAATAAAAACAAGCCCCCCGAAAAAATATTTTTTGTAAGGGCGAAGAAAGCGGAATATGAATACCAGGTCTTTGAATGATTCCCGGTTTATTTTCGCTTTCGGCAAATCCCTGTCTCGTCTTCCCGCCATAGTTTGATCTTTTGAGCCTGCAAAAATACGCAATAGAACAGGCGGATGCTAAAAAATCGACAAAACCTTTTTGGCATCACATAAGGTATCAATAAAATTTATACATCAGAGCATCCCGATGATCACCGTGCGGGAAAAAACTACTTATCCTTGAACCTCTTCCTTATGTATCCGGAAACGGCCCGGTACACCTCGTTGATATCGGAATTCCCCATCAGCTGA
Organism: uncultured Bacteroidota bacterium; assembly: GCA_937867025.1. Taxonomy (GTDB): domain Bacteria; phylum Bacteroidota; class Bacteroidia; order NS11-12g; family UBA955; genus JABMMZ01. Next base: position 1,032 of record CALMKH010000105.1, read on the forward strand.
AGATGTCTGTCCATGGTGCTTGTGTCGTCCCGACGTGCCGGACCGGTCTGGACTTCCACCGGCGAATGGGTTTCAAGCCGTTTGAATGTCTCCTCAATCAATGGCCTCAGCATAAGGTAATTGATATGATGATCCGTGCACAGGTCTGTGGTTGCCACAAGCATGGCATTGGTAAAATTATTCGCAAAAACCGCCGCCAGATGATAGGCAAGCCTTTGCCTGTAATCCACCTTATGAACAAGCTGGCCGCAGGAGCTTACCAGCGTTTCGAGCAAAACCTGCGTTTCATCCGTATTTGATTCGACAAGAAAAGGCACTTCCAGGTCCGGGGCGCTATACCTGTTGATCGATTGCAGGGGATATAACACACCCCGCAAGGCATGCCGCGACAATATATCGAGCGGAAGGCTGCCTGCACAATGGCACACGAGGCCGTCGCCGGGCTCAAGCGCTTCGCTGACATGGCTTATCTCATCATCATTGACACAGAGGATAACAAGATCTGTTGATGGGGGGATTATGAGCTGTTTTGTGAAAGCGGTTTCGAGTTGTTTTGCCAGTTGTTCTCCGGTTTTTTCGTTCCTGCTTATCACCGCACTTACACTGCATCCTGCCGATCTCAGCAGCAGGCCCATATACGTAGCTATATTGCCCGAACCGATAATGGCAATATGCTTGATCACGGAGATCATGGCAATTCCCCGAGTCTTCTCCTGGACTCTTTGAACCTTTGGATGATAGACAGGAGGAACCCGAATATCAGAACAAATGTTCCCAGCCACAGCAAATTGATATACGGAAATTCAATGGCTTCAAGAATGATAAAGTCTATTTTCGGTTTCCTGATTGCTGAACTGATAATGAACTTCATGTTCTGCGGGTCATTTTTATCCGACATGAACCTGTCGAACACCAGCATCACACC
>CALMKH010000106.1 GCA_937867025.1 uncultured Bacteroidota bacterium
TATAACATATGCAGGTTAAAATGACGAATCTTTGTACTAGTCAAAAGTCCTGCTTGGATGACGACTATGGAGATGATACAAATACACAACAAATATGAAATCAGGAAGGTTACCACACATGACAATCATACCGGTGATTGAACGGTGGACATTAGGCAAGAACAATGCAGTAAATTACATCAACAGCTATCTACAGAAACAGCAATTTGCAACTTCAGAAATCTTGGATATCAAGGCTATAGGGCTTTTCTCCGTCGGAGGCGAAATAGAAGAGAAGGGGCTCAAACAACTGATCAAAAAAATCAGAACCTCATCCGGTATATTGATAGTGACTTCGGAATTTAACGGGGAGTATCCCAAAACCTTGAAAATACTTATCGATTTTTTCTATGAACGATGGAATCACAAGCCGGTCGCTATTTCAACAGTCTGCGATGATGAAGAAAACTGTTCACAGATCATCAGGTCCTTGCAGTTTTCGTTATGGAAAATAAATACCTATAGTGTGCCCGTTTCATTTCATGTTCCGGGTATTGCCGGAGCTTCGCGTTCTACAGACAGTGTAACTCCGGAATTCTCCTCGCGACAGGCAGTTGGCACAGCAGAAGAATTGGAATTTCAGCAGGTGTTCAATACCTATTGCAATAAATATATCCAGCTCTGCACCCGGATAGAGTATGCCGTGTAGACCGGATGGTGGAATAAAACATCTTTTTTTTAGCTGCATGGCGGGGTATATTTGCAGCAATGGCTTATTTCGAAAATATATTGCAGACCATAGGCAATACGCCGATGGTAAAACTCAATAAGATCGTGGCGGATCTTCCATGTACAGTATTAGCCAAGGTGGAAACCACGAACCCGGGCAACAGCATCAAGGACCGCATGGCTGTCAAGATGATTGAAGACGCTGAAAGATCGGGAGCGCTTAAGCCGGGAGGGACTATTATAGAAGGCACAAGCGGCAATACGGGGATGGGACTTGCTATCGCAGCCGTGATAAAGGGTTATAAATGCATTTTCACTACCACAGACAAGCAGAGTAAGGAAAAAGTGGACGCACTGAAAGCATTCGGAGCAGAGGTGATTGTGTGTCCGACCAATGTGGAGCCCGAAGATCCCCGTTCGTATTATTCCGTGTCTTCAAGACTGGTCAATGAGATTCCGAATAGCTGGAAACCGAATCAATATGATAATCTGAGCAATTCAAAGGCTCATTACGAATCCACCGGCCCCGAGATATGGGAGCAGACAGAAGGCAGGATCACCCACCTGGTTGTAGGTGTGGGGACTGGCGGCACCATCTGTGGAACTGGCAAATATCTGAAGGAGAAAAATCCTGCAATCAAAGTGCTGGGAATCGATACGTACGGTTCGGTATTTAAAAAGTACAAGGAGACAGGCATATTCGACAAGAATGAGATATATGCCTATATCACTGAAGGAATAGGTGAAGATTTTCTTCCCAAAAATGTGGATTTTGATATCATCGATCATTTTGAAAAAGTGACGGATAAGGATGCGGCAATTTACACCAGGCTTATTCCGAGGATGGAAGGCATTTTTGTGGGTAACAGTGCGGGCTCGGCTGTCGCAGGACTCCTGCAGATGAAACATATGTTCAAGAAAGGCGATGTGGTGGTGGTGATTTTCCATGATCACGGAACCAGGTACCTGGGTAAAATGTTTAATGATGACTGGATGCGTGACAGGGGATTCCTGGAAACGAAGACACCGACGACTGCCATGGACCTGATCAGAAACCATGAAAATCTTAAATTGCTTACAATTAAAGATACCGATAAAGTAAATGACGTGTATGTTTTAATGAAAAAATACGATGTATCTCAGTTGCCAGTCGTGAATGCGCAGAATGAGTTTGTAGGCTCTTTAAGTGACTCGGTTCTGTTCGATAAGCTGATGGAAAATCCCGGCATCAAGGATATGGAGATTAAACAGATCATGCAGGCGCCCTTTCCCATGGTTAAACATGATACCAGTATCACACAGGTATCGAAGCTCATCAATAAGAACAATCAGGCCGTATTAATGACTGACCTGGGGGGCAACACACATATCATTACCAAGTATGATATCATCGATGCGATATCATAATGTTTTAATTACTCCCGGTGAACAAACTGATTATTGGCTCACAAGCCGGTCCATGTAATTTTGTCAAACATGCAGCAGCT
>CALMKH010000107.1 GCA_937867025.1 uncultured Bacteroidota bacterium
TTTGTTGGCGTAATGACATCAATGGTATCGCAGACCTTAATACTTCCAAAACAATGATTAGCTTTGACGCAGACTTTATATTTTCCATCTGTGAAAAATGTATACCTGAAAAATGGCTTGGTATTTTGAGGAACCTGGTAATTGTCTATGGTCCATTCCCACGTAGGCGTACCTGACAGATCGGTGTCGTTTTCGTGAAAGGTGATGGGTGTTGAATTATACACTTCCGGCGCCCGGATGATATCCAGGCCCGGGGAACCCGGATTTGTATCCAGCTCTGTGGTATAGGATCCGGCAAAACCTGAGTCAGCACCATTAACACCTGACTTGAAAATAATATACATGCTGCCGCTTGTAGCTGTGACGGTCCTGTTGCCTGTATTGTTTTTGGTCCAGGCTACAAGGCGTTTTGTTACATCTTCTTCCGCACCGTCATACACATAAAGCACATCGGTAGTGTCGGCAAACTTCAGCTGGGTCATTTTCAGGATAATCTTTTTTGCCTTGCACGGCCTTATAAGCAAATATGAACGTGTTTTTAAACCCTGTTCATGGCTGTAATTCAGATTAGGCCCTCCATCATCAAAGACTGTCCCGGATTTACTGTCCACAATATTATCGTTGTTCTTTCCATAGGTGCCATAACCAATATTATATTGAGTCGGTAAAACACACTCAATATATCCTTTCTTCACCAGTACTGTTGACCAGCCGCTGCTGTTCCTGCAACGCAGGGTTACAGTGTAGAAGCCCGGTAGGTCAAAAGCGAATTCAGGATTCTTTGAAAACTCATCATTGCCACTGCCCCACGGATCGGAATACACGTCACCATTGGCCAAATTCGGATAAAAACTTGAAGAAGCATAGGTTGTCGAATCGTACACATTCCATTCCCATTCTATGGGATTATTGGTGGAAGAATCAAACAGCTGAACGCTTTCATACTGCTCGATCACCAGTTTATTGGCGGTGAATTTAACCACGGGGACCTGGGCTTCTGCGGATAATGCCATGAACAGGCATACAGCAAATGCCGCCAGGTGCTTTTTTGACAATGTAATTATCATACGTAATGTGTTCAAAGGTAAACAACTTGCAGGCTATATTACCTGA
>CALMKH010000108.1 GCA_937867025.1 uncultured Bacteroidota bacterium
GTGCGGGATTTCAAGACGTTCCATCACCGATTCGACCCGTTTTTTCCTGTCGGAAGAAGACATGCCAAGGTACAGCAAGGGAAGCTCTATGTTCTCAAATACATTCAGTTCATCGATCAGGTTAAAACTCTGGAACACAAAGCCGATATTGGATTTCCTGAGGGCAGCCCTTCGCTTTTCGGAATACGAAGCCACTTCTTCATCCATAAAATAATAGCGTCCGCTGCTTGGATTGTCCAGCAGGCCCAAAAGGTTGAGCAGTGTGGACTTGCCGCAGCCTGAAGGTCCCATGACCGCGACAAATTCGCCTTTTTCGACGCTGAAATTAACATCCATCAATGACGTGGTCTCGATTTCATCGAGCCGGTAGATCTTGGTGAGATCCTCTGTTCGGATAAGCATAGGTTTAATGACTTGCATCGTATAGTTATTTAGTTATTTTAGATTGATCCTGTCGTAGTCGCCCAGTGTTTCGTAAGAAGAAATGATCACTTCTTCCCCTTCTTTCAGGCCTTCCGTTATTTCATAATGAAGCGGATTTTGCCTGCCGGTCCTGATCATGCGTTTTTCCGCATAAGATTGCCCGGATGTGATGACATATACCCAATTGCCGCCGGTTTGCTGGTAGAATCCGCCTTTGGCCAGAAGTAATGCTTTGTTGGGTTCACCCAGCTGAAGTTTCAGTTGCAGGTTCTGGCCTTTCCTGATGTTGAGCGGCTGGGCGGATTCAAATTCAAGGTCGGCGTCAAAACGTCCGTTGGCCACCTGGGGGTAAATGACCTTCACCACCAGGGTATAGGTTTTGCCCACATATTCGAACTGGGCTTTCTGGCCGGCCTGTATGCGGCTGATATAATGCTCGTCGATCTGCGCGCGGACCTTATAGGCATCAATGATATCGAGCTGGCCCAGGTTCTGGCCTTTGGTCTTGAGCTCGCCGATCTCGGGGCGGAAAGAAGACAGCTGGCCACTGGCCGGGGCGCGGACCACCAGGTCTTCCGTCTTCTGTTTCATCAGTTCCAGATTGTTGCGCATTTTGCTGTGGGATTCCCGCATCTGCTTCATTTGTTCGTAAGCGGTAATGGAATCCCTGACAATGGCCATTTCGATCAGGGCCTTTTTATTCCTGTAATACTTGTAGTTGTTTTCTGCCTGCAGATATTCCTGCATGGATATTACCTTGTCTTTATATAGGGCCTTGTTCAGTTCGTGTATGCGTTCCGCTTCCTTTAGCTGGAATTCCACATCGGCTAGTTGTGTCAGACGGTTCACTTTATTGTTTTCAAGCGTATTCCTGGCATTCTGGAGGTTGTTGATCAGGTCGAATGCCTGCGTTTCACGGTGGAGGAAATCGAGCTGCAGGTCGGTGTTCACCAGTTTCAGCAATGCCTGCCCTTTGGTAACCATATCGCCGTCCTGCACATATTTTTCGCTCACCCTGCCGCCTTCAACCGCATCCAGGTAAATGCTTTTTACCGGGAGAACAATGCCGTCGACCGGTATATATTCCCTGAACTGTCCATATTCCACCGTGGATGTGATAATCTTGTCGCGGTCGATATTCACTTCGCTGCGACCTGAACTTCTGATGATCAGGATAAGGCCCACGATGCAAAGGAAACCTGCTGTAGAGTAGAGGAGTATTTTCTTCGCGGAGTGCCTGGGTTTGCTGATGATCCTGTCCATAATTCAAGTATTGGCAAAGATATATTTGATATATCAATATTATACATGTGTAAATTTGAGTACTGGTATGAGGTTTGAAGTAAAAAAAGTCCTTCAGTCAATAACGGCGGGCTTTTTCAGGCGAAATTGTTTTAATGGTCTTCGGGGATTTCAGATAAAAGGAATAAAATTTCAGATAAACGGCAGGCATTCTTGTTTTTAATGGTTTGGCCTTCATCGATTAAAAGTATGTATATGACTAAGATAGTTGGAAAATGGAGAAGAAATGGTTAAAAAATATCGGTCTGTAAATCAGGTATATAGAGTTAAACTTTTGAAAACAGCGGGAAGCTTGCAGCAATTTGATTTTAAGGGTTGTCAAAGATGACTGAAAGCTGTTCTCTATGTTCACCGTGTTGACCAATAATAAGTGTGTGTTTTCAATGATCGTTGAAGGGCGGGCGAATTGTATTTTTTTATTCATTAAAGTATTGTTTATTTGCTCATCATTAAGTGCCCGCCCTCCAATGCATCAATCTTCTTCAGCTTATGTTGCCATCATCGACGATTTTCATCCCATATTTTTAGAGCGCCTCGGCCAATACGGCATTTCATATGATTACAATCCTGAGATAACACCGGCTGAAGTTTTTGAGTTCATAAAGGATGCCGTGGTGGTGGCCGTGAGAAGCAAAGTGAACTTTGATGCAGGGCTTCTCGGAAGGCTCCCGCACCTGAAATGCCTGGCGAGGGGCGGAGCCGGAATGGACAATATCGACGAGGAAGTTGCAAAAGCAAAAGGCATCACCTTGTTAAATGCTCCCGAAGGCAACCGCGATGCCGTTGCAGAACATGCCATAGGTTTGTTGCTCGGGCTCAGCAAGCGCATTACATCGGCGCATATCGAGGTCAGCCGGTTTGTATGGAGGAGGGAGGCCAACAGGGGCTGGGAGATCGGCGGGAAAACTGTCGGTATTATTGGTTTCGGAAATACGGGCTCCGCATTTGCGAAAAAGCTTTCGGGTTTTGGTTGCCGGGTTATTGCTTATGATAAATATGCAGGCGTAAACTCCCCATATGCTGAAGCAGTGGACATGGGTGAGCTGATAGGGCAATCGGATGTCGTAAGCATGCATGTTCCCCTTAACCAAAGCACGCGCGGAATGGTGAATGCAGATTTTATTTCACGTATGAAAGACCAGTCGGTGCTCATCAATACCTCGCGCGGAGCCATTGTAAATACAGCAGATGTGTTGAGCGGGATAACTGGTGGAAAAATTAAGGGGTTTGCCACCGATGTGCTGGAGAACGAGGATTTCGGGCGGCTCAGCGAAAATGAGAAGAAAATTATAAGCGATTTGTGCCTTAGTAACCAAGTGATTATTACACCGCACGTCGCCGGTTGGTCCGTCGAGAGTTACGAAAGGATAGCAACGGTTCTTTCAGAAAAAATCATATCATTTACGACGAATATTAAAAATATTTAGATGAAAGTTGATTTATAGAAAAAAAACCATGAAATTGCTGCACTTTTCAGAAAAGCATATATTAAGAAAAATTGTTATTGTTAAAAAAAGTAAATATGAATATTAAACTTACATTAAGATCAACACTGTTAACCTTGTTCGGTCTTGGAATGTACTTGCTGGGTTCGGCCCAGGTAAGCACAGGTACCATCAAGGGAGAAGTGAGAATGGAGAACAGAATTCAATCCGGCGTTTTAGTTAAATTATTTTTTGAAAATAATGGCGGAATGGATTCCATCACATCCACCAAAACAGATGCCAGGGGAAACTTTGAATTCAACCTGCTCGATCTTGGAGATTATGAACTTAGGATTGACTCTTCCAAAGGTTCGGAAGGCCACAGGGAGCATATTGAGAGGATTACGGTTACCCGCGAAACAGCTTTCCCGAAGATATCGCTCGTTCCCAAAAAAATAAAGATTGATGTTCTGGCAGGAGGTGTGGCAACAGGACGCAGGGCAAGTGTAAAACTGACAGATCCGTCCACCACCACCACCGTTAAGGCGGATGCCCTTAAGCAGATGGGTATCCGGAACCCGTCTGGGGTTGCGGGCCTGACTTCAGGTGTCACCAGTACAGCCAACGGTATTGCCGGAAGGGGATCAAGGCCCGACGGAACAGCCGTATACGTGGATGGGGTAAGGGTTAACAGCTCGGCCCTCACGCAGAGCATAGGAGCCCAGGTAGATGTTCTCCAGGCAGGTATACCCGCCCAGTACGGCGACTTTACCGGTCTTGGAATATCCGTTACTACCAAGGGCGGTGTGTCCCGCAGGAAAGCAGCAGGTCTTGAAGCCAGGAGCACCAGCATGTTCAATCCGTATCACCACAACCTGGTTGAAGGGTATTACTCAACGCCTATACTCTGGAAGACCAACCCTGAATACCTGACAGGAAAAAGTTCTCTCAAAAAATTACCGGTAGCTGCCATGATACTGGCCGGAAACTTCCAGTATCTCAGGGAACCGAATCCTTCATATATAGGTTACTACGTTATTAAAGACGAGAAACTCGCGGAAATTGAAAAGAATCCCCTGTTGATCAATACCGACGGCGGTTTCGTGCATGCAGCCAACTATTACACCGAAAAAGATTATAACCACGTAAAGGTCAGGCCTAATGTATATTATATGAGTTCCAATGCCAATGCCAAATTCGATTTCAGGCTTTCTGAATTCGCGACACTTTCGGCCTTTGGTAATTTCAACTATGTTAACAGCGTAAACGGCGGTAACAATATCATGGCCTATAAAGGCAACCCGATGTCAACCAGCACCTATGCGCTCGGTTATGTAAAATATACCCAATCATTTAAAGGTCCCGATTCAGCAAGGAAAGCCAATCATACGACGCTTAACAATACCTTTTTTACCCTGAGGTTTGACTACCAGTCTACCTGGGCCAAGACCATGGACAGGGATCACAGGGACAGGATATTCGATTACGGTTATATCGGGGAATTCAAGCATTACCCGACCGAATTTTATTCGTATTACGGCAACATGAACAACCCAAGCGGTCAATCCCGCAGGTTTATCGACCAGAACGGCGATACCGTTTACCTGAGGAATTTCTGGGAACAGACCGGTTTCAGGGATACGGCCATCAGGTTCACGCAAGCTGACATCAACAGGGTGAGAGGTAATTACACCCAGTCGGTTTATGACAAGTTCAACGAGTTCGGCGGCAAGATCACCAGCGATGTCCAGATACTTCAGAATCTCGGTCTGCTGAACGGTTACAGCCCTAACAATATTTATTCCCTTTGGAATACACCTGGAACCCCGCTTGCAGGATACGCCAAATCCCAGTCTGAAAGGTATACCCTCTTCGCTATGGGAGAAACCGAGGTGAAAGGCCCGCAGGGCGATGAAAGAAGGGCCAGCTCCAGCCATAAGCTTCAGTTCGGTCTTACGTATGAGCAGTCTGTTACCAGGTCATATTCACTCGGGGCCACCAACCTCTGGCGCCTGATGTACCAGTATGCCAACAGCCATATTGCCGAGCTTGACAAGGCTAACCCTATTCTTTCATATGACGAGAACGGCATTTTCCAGGACACAGTCAGGTACAACAGGCTTGTGAATTCCAGCAAGCAGTCACAATTCGACAGGGAATTCAGGAATAAGCTGATCAGCCAGGGCGCTACAGACGTATATGGCAAGAAGATCACCGAAACCACTTTCCTTGATATCAACTCCTATAAGCCTTCGGATTTTTCACTCAGCATGTTCAGTGCTGACGAATTGCTGAACAACGGTAGCGCTATCGTCTCCTACAGCGGTTACGATCACCTCGGAAACAAACTGAGGGGCAAGCCAAGCGTAAACGACTTCCTTCAGGACAAGAACAAACGCAGTATCGGCGCTTTCATGCCTATATATACTGCCGCCTGGTTCCAGGATCAGTTCTTCTTCAAGGATCTTGAGTTCAGGCTCGGACTGCGTGTTGAAAGGTATGATGCCAACCAGCCGGTGCTGAAAGACCCATATTCACTGTTCCCGATCAGGCAGGCCGGAGAGGTAACCGAAATCGATGGTAACCCAGTGACGCATCCGTCCAACATTGAAAATGATTACGCCGTATATGTTGACGATGTAAAAAATCCAAGAAGAATCCTCGGTTACAGGAAAGACAATACCTGGTACGATGAGAACGGTACCCAGCTTTCTACTCCCGACCTGATTGCCAACCGCACCAGCAACGGTAAGATCGCTCCATACCTGGTAAATCCTAACCAGCAGGAAGTGACCGACAAATCATTCGCCGATTACAAACCAAAGGTTAACATACTGCCACGCGTATTCTTCAAGTTCCCTCTGAATACCAAGAGCCTGTTCTTTGCAAGTTATGACGTACTGGCTCAAAGGCCTAACGCCAACTTCGCTACCATTGACGATTATGTGTTCCTGACACAGAAAGCGTCCAACGCCATTGCCAACCCTGCCATGACAAGCAGGATAACTACCGACTACCAGATCGGTTTCAAGCAGCAGGTGTCCGAATCGACATTGCTGAGCCTGATCTCCTATTACAGGGAAACTAAAAACGATATATCGGCTTTCCAGTTCAACAATGCGTATCCTGTAACTTATATCAGTTACAATAACCTCGATTTCAGTACCGTAAAAGGCCTGATACTCGAACTGGATTACAAAGCCAATAACAATATCAGCCTGACAAGTAACTACACGCTCCAGTTTGCAGACGGCACCGGTTCAAACATCAACTCACAGAGAGCCTTGATAGCCAGCAACCAGCCGAACCTGAGAAGCCTGTTCCCATTGGGCGACCTGGATATACGCCACCAATTGAAAGCGATCTTCAACTGGGAGTTCTTCGATGGTAAGGGAATTACCAAGAGGGAAAAGGAAAAAAGGAAATACCTCGGACCTGTTATTGGTAAAACCAAGATACTTTCAAACACCAACTTCAACCTGGTATTCACTGCTACTTCAGGACTTCCGTACACTGCCACCCTGCAGCCTGTGCAGCTGGGTTCTGTTGACAGGGCTCCGATCAAAGGCACTCCTTTCGGTTCACGCCTGCCATGGCAGCTCAACACCAACCTGAACATCCAGAAGGATATTGCACTCGACTGGAAGAACAAGGATGGAAAATCCAAGAATGCTTACCTGCAGGTGTATTATTATGTGACCAACCTGTTCAACACCAGGATCGTTTATTCAGTTAACCCTTATACCGGTTCACCTGATGACGACGGTTTCCTGAACTCTCCTAAAGGACAGCAGGCGCTTAACACCCAGCTCAGCGCTGAGGCCTACAGGTTCTATTACAACACTGCGGTTAACAGCCCATTCAATTACCAGACTCCAAGAATGATGTATCTCGGTGCGAAAGTTTATTTCTAAAAAATTATCAGCAAAAAAATTAATTGTATAATATCATGAACAGAAAATTAGGATTGTTATCCGCCTTGATGCTCACGATGTTCGCGCTAAATGCCGCGGAGATCAAGAATCTGGGTAAGAAAACAGGCAGCAGTCACAACAATGGTCCGGATGCCAGCGGGCTGACTGCCTTTTCAAATACCTGCAAGGCTGCAACACAAAGTGCCGACCTCGACATTAACAACGTGCGTACGCGTATATTAAATGGTGGTGACATGTGGTGGGACCTGAATAACCCGAAATATGAAATACCGAAGGTTACCGATGCCAACAGCGTAAGGAAACATGCACTGTTTGCCGGAGCCTTATGGATAGGAGGACTCGGAAGGGGAGACGGCAACCTGCGTATGGCTGCCATGACCTACCGTCAGAGAGGTAGCGACTTCTGGCCGGGCACACTCGATATGAACACCGTAAGCACCGATCCTTCCCGTTGCGAATCATGGGACAAAATGTTCAAGGTGACAAGGGAGGAACTGCTCCGCCAGCAAAACTCCGGCAATACGGACATCGCTAAAAATATTCTTGAATGGCCTGCCTACGGCAATCCGCTTACCCCGTTCGCTGATAATCAGACAACCGACCTCGCTCCGTTCTTTAATGCGGACAGCGTACCAGGATATAACCCTTATGCAGGCGACTATCCTATCCTTGACCCTACAAGGCCTGCCGATAAGAACCTTCCAAAAGACCAGCCCGACCAGATGATATGGTTCGTGTACAATGACCGCGGTAATGTGCACTCGGAAACCGGTGGTATTCCGATCGGTCTTGAACTTCAGACTACCGCTTTTGCCTTCACTACCAATGATGAAGTGAATAACATGACGTTTTATCGCACCAAGATTGCCAACAGGGGTTTTGAGTCGCTGGACGAAACATACTTCGGAGAATGGGTGGACGCCGACCTTGGAAATTATTCAGATGACTATGTTGGCTGCGATGTCGGCAGAAGCCTCGGATACTGTTATAACGGTGACGATAATGACGAAGGTGTTCTGGGTTACGGCCTGAACCCTCCAAGCGTTGGTGTTGACTTCTTCCAGGGTCCGCTGGATACCAACGGCGTGGAACTCGGAATGGGTGCGTTTGTTTATTATAACAACGACCAGAATCCTGTAAACGGTAATCCTGATAATGCCATTGACTTCTACAACCTGATGAAAGGTAACTGGATGAACGGTATCTGTATGAAATACGGCGGCAATGGTGTGAACGGAACGATCTGTACAAAGTATATGTTCGATGACGGAACCAATCCTGCTACCGCACAATATCCGAGATGGACTGAAAAGAGCGCGGGTAACCAGCCTGGTGACAGAAGGTTCCTTCAGTCTGCCGGTCCTTTTACCCTCGAACCGGGTGTGATCAACTACGTCACAGTGGGTGTCGTATGGGCTAAAACAACTTCAGGCGGCGCTACAGGTTCTCTCGGACTTCTGAAGCTCGCCAGCGACAAGGCGCAGAAGCTGTTTAACAATAAATTTGACCTGCCTGACGGTCCTGAGCCTCCAACCATTGAAAAACAGGAGCTCGAAAACCAGATCGTCATTAAATTCCTCAACACCGATGCGACTGAGAACTATAAGGAAGACATCAAAAACGAATTGAACCAGACAATTGAATACCGCTTCCAGGGGTATATGATCTACCAGTTGAAAGACGGTACTGTTTCAAACAGCGAATTGAATGATATTGAAAAAGCAAGGCTCGTGAAGCAGGTAGATGTGAAGGATAATATATCTGCCATGATCAACCTGGAGTACGATCCCGACGTGTCAACCAACGTGCCAAGGCTGAAGGTGAATGGTGCCAATGAAGGCATACAACATACCTTTACCATTTCGGAAGATGCATTTGCCGCAGGTTCCAACAAGACCCTGGTAAACTTTAAAACCTATCATTTCCTTGTGATCGCTTACGGTTATCCGTCAAACGATCCTCTGAAACTCGAGCCTGTGCAATTTCTGGCAGGCAGGAATACAGTGAAATTCTCTGCTTATCCTCATAAGACGTCTCCTGAACTTGGAGGCAGTCTTCAGCAGTCAGATTATGGCGACGGTCCTATATTGAAGCAGCTGGCCGGAAGGGGTAATGGCGGACAGGCACTTGAGTTTACCAAGGAAACCATTGATGAAATATTGAAGAACAATAAATCGGATCAGCCAGTATACCTGGGCGGTCACGGTCCTGTAAGGATCAAGGTGGTTGACCCCATGCTGGTGCCAAATGCCAATTTTGAGTTCCAGTTCATAGAACCTGCCAATGTGCGCGTGAATTGCAGGGGAAGTGCGGCTAACAGATACCAGGATTCCATTTCTGCAAAAAGTCACTGGATGCTGATCAATCTGACCACAAATGACACAGTGTATGCTGATGGTACGATTGAAACCAAGATCGAAACCGTACAGGGCAAACCATATTTCGGCAGCAAGACTGTAAAACCGGGCAAGAACCTCAGGGACTGGGGACTGGCGGTTGAAGTGGCCATGGTGCCTGCTCCGGGAAGGAACCCATACGGGGAGCCTACCAACGGGTTCATTGCCTATGACGTGAAATTCGGGGACGATAACAAACGCTGGCTGACAGCTGTGGCGGATGTGGATGGCGATTTCTCCCCGCTTAACTGGATACGTTCAGGAACAAGCGGTCTGAATGCCACAACATTCGAACCATGGAGCCACGACTTCTATGCGGACTTCGATCCTTCCCACAA
>CALMKH010000109.1 GCA_937867025.1 uncultured Bacteroidota bacterium
CCCTTGTATCACATGATTACTTTTGAACTGACTTTTGCTTTCGTTTAGAATCACAACATAGCTTGCAGGTCTTTATGCTGATCGTCAAATTGCAGGAACATGGCAGAAACTTGCAAAAGGAAAACCTGTTGAAGTGAACACTTTTTATTCCCTGGTGCAGGAAAAAACAAGGAAACAATTGTTCGGGAACTGGTAAAACAATTTGAAGATTTTACAAATTGAACATAACTTACTATACATTTGTATAGCACAAAAAACATCAATTTATCGTAATTTTGCGGTAATAAAATAAGAGTTATGGAATTTCGAAAAATCAGCAACCGGATCTATGCTCCCTTATTAAACATGGGAGAGTTAAAAGTAAGACAACCTTTGCCTTCCGAACACCTGGAATACCTTGACCCGTTTATCCTGCTTCATCATGGCCATATGATTTTTGATCCGGATGAAGACCTAACACGCGCCGGTGTAGGGCCTCACCCTCACAGGGGATTTTCACCTGTTACTTTTGTTTTTAAAGGGGGATCACAGCACCGCGACAGCAGGGGAAATAAACAGCAGGTCATGGCTGGCGGCACACAATGGATGCATGCCGGCATGGGTATTATTCACAGTGAAAGACCTGTTGAGCGGGAAATGGAAATCATCCAGATGTGGATTAACTCGCCCGCAAAAAACAAGATGGAACAACCCTTTTACAAGCCGCTTTCAAAAGAAGACACACCGGTCTTTATCAGTGAAGACGGTATGGTTCAGGCATTTATCGTATCCGGGCACCTGCTTGGCATGGAAGGACCTATCCCCACAATGACACCTGTCAACTCGGCCATGCTGCATATATCGAAGGGAGGAAAACTTGATATCCCGTTGCCTGCATCACACAATGCCTTTGTATACCTGCTTGATGGCAAACTAAACCTGAACGGCCAGGAAGCGGACGAAAGACATATGGTGGTTTTCGAACCGGGCGCTGAAGGCATTTCCATTGAGGGACTTCAGGATACAAGGGCTTTGCTGATGAGCGGGGAACCTATAGACGAAACCATCGTTGCACATGGTCCGTTCGTTATGAACACCGATACGGAGATCATGGAAGCTTACCGCGATTACAGGATGGGAAAAATGGGTGTATTGATTGAAGATTAAAAAAACCTAACTTGCAGGTTTTCTTAATATCATATGCTTGAATTGAATTTTCATCCGTTCCCTGCACTTGAAACACAGCGCCTTCTGCTCAGGGAACTGAACCTTGATGATGCCGACAATCTGTTCCTGATGCGGTCAAGTCCGTCGACAATGAAATATATCCCTCGGCCACTGGCACAGACCAGGGAAGATGCTGTAAAACTCATCCGTGCAATGAAACTGGGCGTGTCTGGCAATGATAGTATCAACTGGGCAATTACACTTAAAGATAAGCCAGGTCTGATTGGTGTAGCGGGCTTCGTTCGCATATCGCGGGAGGCTGAGCGCGGCGAGCTGGGTTACCTGCTGCACGAGGATTTTCATGGTCAGGGCATCATGCACGAAACGCTTCAGCCTATCATACGGTACGGATGGGATGTGATAGGATTTCACACGCAGGAAGGTGTGATCGATCCGGCTAATACGGCATCGGAAAAACTCCTGCTTAAAAACGGGTTTGTAAAAGAGGCTCATTTCCGGGAAAATTTATTCTATGAAGGCAGGTGGCTCGACTCTGTCCACTATACCCTTTTCAGGGAATAATCCCTTGTAACTGCCCGGACACCGGAGACTGCTTCCGATAACAACATTTGATCTGGTACATGCCGGCTGAAAAGCCGGCTTTTTTTATTGTGTGAATCATACAACATATCAAAAAAGTAATATAACATTAAAGATTTAGACCCACTGCATTTTTGTAACGAAAACCAAAACACAATACGGGCCATTTTTAAAGCTAAAACTATGTTAACACAAGAATCAGATTACAAATACCCAAAACAGGCCAAAGAAGAGGCTGGCTGGACATTTTTGCTGGATACGCTTGGCATGCATGACAAGGCCGGCCAGGCAAGTGATGAAGCGCCGGTAATCAAAAGCGTTGACCAGACGATGCCCAAACCGGAGGTGAATAAGATCGTAGAGCAGGCGCTTCGGTCAAATCCTCATATTGAAAGCTCGCTGATCAGGGTACTGTCGCAAGGTAGCAAGATCATTCTAAGCGGCAAGGTCAGATCATGGTTCCAGAAGGAAGAAGCTGGCAAAGTAGCCAAACAGGCTTCCGGAAACCTTAATATTATCAATGATATTGCTATCTCATATTCACTTTAAATTCTCTAACCAATAATTCTCCACTGCACTATGACAACAAAAAACCAATGGACCATCGACCCCGCGCACAGCGAAATCGCTTTTAAAGTAAAACATCTGATGATCTCCAACGTCAGGGGGAAATTCACCGAATTCGATGCCGACATACAGGTACTGGGTGATGATTTTTCAACCGCTGAGGTTGACCTGTGGATCAATGCAGCTTCCATTACCACAAATGATGAGAAACGCGATGAACATTTGCGAAGTGCTGACTTTTTTGATGTTGAAAACTTTAAGGAGATCAGTTTCCTGTCTACAGTTGTTGAAAAAACAAGCAAGGAAAATATTTATAACCTCGTTGGGGAGCTCACCATGAAAGGTATCACCCGGGAAGTAAGGCTGGAAGTGGATTTTGGCGGAATTATGAAAGATCCGTGGGGAAATGAAAAAGCCGGCTTCTCCGTACATGGGAAGATCAACAGGAAAGATTGGGGGCTTATGTGGAATGCAACATTGGAGACAGGGGGTGTCCTGGTGAGCGATGAAATATCCATCAGTTGTGAAATACAGCTTATAAGGTCGCAAAGAAAACTTAGGGCCACTGCCCTGGAAGCTGCAGAAACTGCAACAGAGACTTCCTCCGAAACAAACCTTGAATCGACAGAACCCATAGCATTGTAGTATGGACCTTTCACATCAGCTCAACTGGCGTTACGTGATCAAGAGGAACGGTCCGAGAATCACGGAAGAAAAACTGGATTCCATCATCCATACAATCCGTTCTTCGGCAACTGCCTTTGGTTTGCTGCCGCATACCATACTCCTGGTCAGGGACAGGGATCAATTGCAGCAGATATCCTCGCTGACCGACCACCAGCAGGTAAAAAAGGCTACACACCTTATTGTATTTACGGCATGGACCTCCATTCACAAAGATAATATCAATGAAATCATTGCACATATAGCAGCCCTTAACGGCTTATCCCTCAATAATAGTTCAGATTATAAGACCATCATGAAATTACTGGTGAAGATACCGGATGAAGTCAAACTGGAATGGTGCACAAAGCAAGCCTATATAGCACTGGGTGTGGGTCTGATGGCAGCGGCAAAAGAACAGGTGGATGCTACCCCGGTGGAGGAATTCAAGAATAAGGAACTCGACAGGCTGCTGAATATTGATCACAACGGGTTATCCAGCGTGGCCATGCTGGCATTGGGACAGCGTGATGAATCGGGTGGCAAAGCACGGACAGCTGTCATAAAGCCGAAAAAAGAAAAAGTATTGCCTTTTATGATCGTCAATTAGACAAAATCGTCTGGTTGACATGCATTGCTACAATTCTATCCTGACATTATCAGACACATAGGTTTCGCCGGTGACAAGACCGCCGAAATTTTTATTTTCGTGACGCATGTAATGCCTTAGCTCTTCGTTGTGTTCCTCTGTCAGGATGTTCAGTTGCTCTATTACCGCCTGCGCAATATTATACTGGGGACCCATCTTACCGTCATCCACCTTGATGCATATCCCGTAATTGAGGCCCATGATACCAATTGAATAAACGCCGTCCGCTCCGGTCTTGCCAATAAGTTTGCCTTCCGAAACCCTCATCAGGTCGCTGCAATAGCGCTTTTTACCTGCTATCATTTCAGGATACTTTACGATGGCATCCACCATCATCCTGCAGGCGCGGGTAATATCCTCTCCAAACCCATCAGGACTTACGAGGTTCTTGTAAGCGACAGCCTGGTTGTAAACCGGAAATGAAAAAATGGGTGCGGAACAACCGTCAATGCCTTGTCGGATTTTTTCTTTCGGATAGCGGTGAAAATCTGAAATGACCTCTAGTATCTCCCTGTGCAGGGCATGTCCGGGATGGATGTAATCATCAGTCGAAAGATTCTTGTACACGCAATACGCCAGGAATCCGGCATGTTTGCCACTGCAATTGTTGTGTATTTTCTGGGGTTGCAGATCATTCTTTATCAGCATGTGCATATCGTCTTTCAATGTGGGCATCTGCGGCCCGCATTGTAGATGTGACTCATCAAGGCCTATCTTTGAAAGAATGCTCCTGACAGTCTCAACGTGTTGCAGCTCACCGTTATGGCTCCCGCAAAACAGTGCTATCTCTTTTTCCGTAAATCCAAAATGCTCAACCGCACCTGAAACCAGGAGAGGTATCTGCTGAAAAAACTTGAGAGCAGAACGCGGATAACATACCTGCTCCGTATCACCCATGCTGAACACTATTTTATCGTCCTTGTCAACAATGCAGATGACCCCGCGGTGAAAACTTTCAAGAACTCCTCCCCTGCTTACTTCAACTAAAATCGGATTGCTCATGTATTTGTCTGTGTACTGTTATTCTTTGTGTTTCGCCAACAGGAACATGCAGGCCATGCGAATGGCCACACCGTTCTCCACCTGGTCGAGTATGATGCTGTAATCACTGTCGGCCACTTCGCTGGTGATCTCGACACCCCTGTTGATAGGTCCCGGGTGCATGATCGTAATGTCTTTATCGATGCTGTTGAGTATGTCCAGCGTAAGTCCGTATTGCATGGAATATTCACGTAAAGACGGAAAATACTTGATGTCCTGGCGCTCGAACTGTATCCTGAGCATATTGGCCACATCGCACCATTCCAGGGCTTTCCTGAGATCATGCTCCACCTTCACTCCGAGTTGCTCAATATGCCTTGGTATAAGGGTGCTTGGGCCGCAAACCATTACCTCGGCGCCAAGCTTTTGCAGGCAGTAGATATTTGACAGAGCCACGCGGCTGTGGAGGATATCGCCGATAATAGCCACTTTTTTCCCGGTTACACCTCCAGTTGCTTCCTTGATGGAATAAGCATCCAGGAGGGCCTGGGTCGGGTGCTCGTGCGTGCCGTCTCCGGCATTAAGGATTGTGGCGTCAATATGTTTGGCGAGAAACACGCAGGCGCCCGGGCTGGGATGCCGCATCACCACCATGTCCACCTTCATGCTCAGAATGTTCCTTACCGTGTCGATAAGCGTTTCGCCTTTTGAAACAGAAGATGATGACGACGAAAAATTGATCACGTCGGCGCTGAGCCTTTTCTGTGCCAGTTCGAACGATATGCGTGTCCTGGTAGAATTTTCGAAAAACAGGTTGGCTACCGTAATATCCCGGAGGGACGGCACCTTTTTTATAGGCCTGTTGATGATGGTCTTGAAATTGTCTGCCGTTTCGAAGATTAGCTGTATGTCTTCTTCTTTCAGGTCCTTTATGCCCAGTAAATGCTTTACTGATAATTGTGTCATGCGTTGATCAGCCAAACTTTGTAATTCTGCTCCTCCCAGTCCACTTTCACTTTTTGTATATTTCCCCTTGTGTCTACCGACTTACCCACATAATCTGGCGCAATAGGATTCTCGCGGTGAAATTTCCGGTCAACAAGCACACATAATTCTACCTTGGATGGCCTGCCGAAGTCAAGCAGCGCATCCATGGCGCTCCTGACGCTCCTGCCGGTATATAACACATCATCGATCAGGATAATATTCAGGTTTTCGGTACTGAAAGGTATATGGATCGGGCTCGCGATAAGCTGCCGGTCGGAAGTCCTGTAATCATCCCTGTAAAAAGTGATATCAAGTTCACCATACCTTATTTTTGAACCTGTTATCTCTTCAATCTTCTGGCGAATGATCCTGGCCGGGAATACGCCTCTGGGCTGAAGACCTATAATGGCGCTATTGTCAAAACTGTCATGGTTCTCAACCAACTCGTATGCCAGCCGGTTGAGCGTGGCTATGAGTTTTTGGTGATCGTATAATAGTTTTCCTTCCATTATTTTTCTGAAAGTTCCAGAATCACGTCAAATTCCTCAGGTTCAAGTTTCATGACGCTCAGGCGTCCCAGACGCACAAGGCCGATATTGGCCAGGCGCTTATCCGCTTTCACCTGCTCCAGCGTCACTGTTTTTTTCAAAGGTTTCAACGGAGCCAGATCAACAGCCAGCCATGCGGTATCATCAGTAGTAGGATCCTGGTAATGTTCCCTGACAACTTTGGCGATCCCCACAATCTCCTTGCCTTCGTTGCTATGATAAAACAGCACCTGATCACCTTTCTTCATATCTCTCAGATTGTTGCGGGCGGCATAATTCCTTACGCCATCCCAAACGGTCCGCTTCTCCTTCACCAACCGATCCCATGAAAATGTACTGGGTTCAGATTTTACAAGCCAGTGGTTCATTGGAGGCAAAGGAACGCAAAATATTTATACTTATCAACACCTTCAAAAAAAGGATATTCACGACTTATGAATAAAACTATCCGCCTGAAGATACCGGATTCTGAATACCGGATCAACCAACAATCCGTAAACTTTTTCCGGGATGAGTCAGTTCATTCGTAATCCGTAATTCATATAACGTAACTATCTTTGCCCCTTCGTGAAACCGTCAGCCCTCAAGTCCATACTGGAAACCAACTACCGTCAGTTCAACCGCATCGGTTTTATTGAGGATGATCCCATCACCATTCCCCATAGTTTCTCACGAAAGGAAGACATTGAGATCATGGGCTTTATCATCGCCCTCCTATCATGGGGACAAAGGAAAACAATCATCAGTAGCGGAAAAAGACTGGCCCTGATCTTTGATAATTGCCCGTACGAATTCATTCTGAACCATACAGACAGTGACCTGAAAAAATGTCTCGGCTTTGTGCACAGGACGTTTAACGAAACCGACCTCCTTTCCCTTATCGCATTTCTGCAATTGATCTATCACGACAAAGGTCTTGAACATGCATTTTCCAAACACCTCGGACAAAATGACCTGACAGTGGAAGCCGCTTTGAACGGTTTCAGGAAATCATATGAAACCAGCAGCGCATTTGTAGCCAGAACGGCCAAACATATCGCATGGCCCGGGGCGGGAAGCGCTTGCAAACGCCTGAACATGTTCCTGAGATGGATGGTAAGAAAAGATGAACATGGTGTGGATTTCGGCATATGGACAAGCGTCAGGACATCCCAGCTTGTGTGCCCTCTTGACGTGCATGTCATCAGGGAAGCCGTCGGTCTGGGCCTCCTGCATCATGCAAAGAGCGATTGGAAAACAGCCCTTGAACTTACCGCCAGGCTCAGGGAATTTGATCCGGAAGATCCCGTCAAGTATGATTTCGCCTTGTTCGGCCGTGGCGTTTCCGGAAAATGATTTCCCACTGTATTAAGCCCTGGCATTTTGCATAGCCCGTTAAAACATGTGGATTCTTCATATATGATTATTCGAATTTTTGATTATTTTTGAACCTTGCTTATGAACATGGAGAAACTGGAAATTGAAAAACTCATCGAGAACCTTTTACATCATTATGAATGCGTCATCATGCCTGACTTTGGCGGATTTATCATAAGGGACAGTCCATGTAATTTTAATGCGGCAAAAGACAAACTGAAACCTTATGGCAAACATATTTTCTTTAATCCTCACCTGACACAGAATGACGGTCTGTTATACAATGAAATTCAAAAGAACAGGGGGCTTAGTTACCAGGATTCCGTTAATGCCTATCAAAACTGGCTGAGTGTGTTCAAACAGACCGTTTCAGAAGCAGGCTCAAAAAGTTTCGGACAGCTCGGCACATTCTACAAAGGCAATGAGAACAGCGTGTGGTTTACCCCTCTTTCATCGCTTAACCTGGCGCTGGAAAGCTACGGTCTTTACCCTGTAGACGTCAAACAGGTGGCGGGCATTGAACAGCTTGCGGAACAACCTTACGAAGCAGAACCTGTTATGGCGGGAACATTGGCTGACAACAAACCGATTGCATCTGTCGAACCGGCACGTTTGAATTATAAAGGCTGGCTTGTTGCGGCTTCCATAGCCCTCGTTGCACATATAGGATACCTGAGTTTCGAAAAATCAGATGTCACGGTTAACGAAGCATCGGTTATTCCCGTTATAGAAAATAAAACACCCAAACACGATTCAGCTGAAATAGCCGATTCAGCAAGATCGGGCGGAAATCAGGAGCAGGTCAGCGAACCTGTGCAGGAACAATCACCAGCCCCAGTTGAAGAGATTACCGGGGAATCCGGCGAAAAGACAGAGACCGGACAGGAGACTCCGGACCCTGCCGTTGACGACGAAAAACAGACACCCGTTATAGACAATACACCCGGGCAGCCACAACCTTCCGGGACACCCA
>CALMKH010000110.1 GCA_937867025.1 uncultured Bacteroidota bacterium
GCTGTAGGATCCAGTATCCTGAAAGTAGCGCCTTTGATAGCCTCATTCCAGGTCAGGGTAATCGTGTCAGGCACTGTTTGTTTGGGCCTCATCATGGAGTCGAACGTCGTGATCGTAAAACATATTTTTTTACCTTCACAGACTGAATGCTTATTGTTGGCTACGATCTGCGGAGGGTTATTGTCACCGCACTGTACGACGGTGACATATATGTCACGCCTGGTATAACCGATCTTAACCATTTTTTTCGTAGCCGAATCCTTGCGCCATTCCGTTACCCTCATGGCTACCGGCCCCGACTCGTCGCATTTAACAGGTGTAAGAACCATGTCGCCGGTCTCCTTGTCGAAATAAAAGCCTCTTGGCGGTTTGGCATTCGGAAGCGCCCTGCAGTTTACTACGCCCGGATTTGGAGGGCAGTAAGGAGTAAGCGGTATGTCTTTGTTAAGAGGGGATATCCATGTCACGGGCATGAATGTGGCGCTGAGCGGTTCGTCAAGTTCATACACCAGTGAGTCAAAATCGTTATTGTCGTAGATTCCGTTATTGAACGTGAACGGCTGATTGCAGCACATGAACGAAATGGGAATATTGGACAGGGTGGGGGAATGGTTCCCTTTGGTGCCGATTGCGCACAGGTTCATCATGGCTTCGCCGCCATATGTCGTAGTGGAAGTCGTGGTTCCTACCAGTCCCCAGGGCTGCTTTACACGGAACATGACTTCGCAGCAGTTGTTATTCAGGAATTGGCTGTAAGGACTTTGGGCAAAATCTATGGTGTCTTCAAAAATGTGTTCTTCAATGCCATACCTGGATCCGCTGTAACCGCCGTTAAGGCATGGCGGCTGTCCGCTGCTGCACGTGGGTGTTATATCGCGGATGCTGGTCCTTTTCGGCGTATGCGTGACGGAATTCGCCGCACATGATACCGTGAATGTGGGCATGATTCCCAGCCTGCACACACACTGGTGGTAAAGGATATATTTGACGTGGTATTTATACCCGCCAAGGTGATTGAATTTTATGTCTGATCCGTTAATTACGTCACATGCGTGGGATTTACTTATACACAGGACAAACAGGGAGATGGATACAATGTAAAGTTTCAATTTCATAGTGTTGTAGTACCAAGACAACCAAAACTGGCTTTTTGTTGCCCGTCTGACTTTATTTTTTTGCACAATAATAAGTATTTATACTCAATAAATCAAACATTCCAAACGAGTATAAAATTATTGATTTTCTCAAAATCAAGGGTATACCGGAGGTTTGTATCATTCTTGCGTATAAAACCTTCAAACTTTTTTTCAAATTTTACAGTTAGATGACAAATAAAATCCAGCTCCTTTTTTGCGTAAAGTTTATAAAGAACCTCTTTTGCGCCCCAAACTATATGATAGTGAAGTGTTTCCATGTATGGAGTTGTGTCAGATGGATTGACAAACTTCTTTGATATCTCAATTATCCTGTCTCTCTGCTCCTCAATATCCACACCTGCCGGCCTTCCCGATACATCCAGAACACACGCTACCATGTCGCGTGAATGACTGAACGAAACGGAGGTCTTGCTCCCTTCCAGGTAAGGCTTTCCAAGGGCATCCCTGACCAGTTGTTTATGAATGCCAACACCGCCCATTTCATCAAGAAGGACAGAACATACAGCGTTTTCAAGCTGTCTTTTTTTAGTGATGCTTCCTTCCGGCTGCCCCAGGCGCAAGGCAAAAAAATCAGGCGATTCGGTAATTTGCCAGACAGCTAGTTTCTTTGCAGGGCTAATTTTTTTGCTAAAGACAATGGGCATATCAGTTCAGGTTGTAAAAATAAGAGAGTTTACGGGACATACGCAAGCAATATATACGGTCTGTCGCGGGCAAGAACCTGACACGTTCTACAGTGCGGGCGCTGACGGTATGCTGGTGCAATGGCGTCTGGCAGACCAGGATGGGGTCATGATAGCCCGCCAGGCATCAGCTATCTATACGCTTGCATGCCACGGCCCGTTACTGATGTCAGGCACTCATTCAGGTGTGTTTTCGGTATTTGACACGGTGTCGCGCGATCTTGTCAGCCATCTCCAGGCGGATACCAGCCCGGTGTTCGATATCGCGTTTTTCAACGGACTTGTTCTGCTGGCGACCGGCCATGGCAGCCTGCTGGTTCTCGATCAGGATTTTTCGCTGGTAAAACGCGTCAGACTTTCGGAGAAAAGTTTGCGAAGGATCGAACCTGTGGGCGAGCGCATCGCGGTGAGCGGGTCGGAGGGCATTATCTGGATCCTGGATGCCGGCTTTGATACGGTGTCGCGTTTTCAGGCACATTCCACCTCTGTTTTTGCGATGGCGCACTCACCATTGTCGGGAACATTGCTGAGCGGCGGAAGGGATGCGTTATTAAAACTGTTCCGCGATAATGAACTGTTGACAACTATTCCGGCCCACCTGCTGCACATTCACGGTATAGCGCTCAACCATGACGAATCGCTTTACCTGACCTGCAGTATGGACAAGACTATCAAGCTGTGGCATGCACCGGATAATGCGCTGCTGAAGGTCATCGACTTCACAAAGTATGGGGGACACACAAGTTCGGTGAATAAAATTTTGTGGTTTGATAAAAACAAATTTATTTCGTGCAGTGATGATCGCACGCTAAAGTGCTTTGAAATACAACAAAAATGATATTAACAGATTACCAGATTTTAGAAGAAATTGAAAAAGGAACGATTCTGATAGAACCATACCGCCCCGAATGCCTGGGAACAAACAGTTATGACGTGCATTTGGGAAGATATCTGGCAACATACAAGGACAGGGTACTCGACGCAAAAGCGCACAACAAGATCGATCATTTTGAGATTCCGCAGGAAGGATATGTGCTGCAACCGGGCACGCTCTACCTGGGCGTAACGGAAGAATATACAGAGACGCACGGGCATGTTCCTTTCCTTGAAGGCAAAAGCAGTACCGGCAGGCTTGGTATAGATATTCATGCCACTGCGGGTAAAGGCGATGTAGGGTTCTGCAACACCTGGACTCTGGAAATAAGCGTTGCACAGCCTGTAAGGGTGTATTATGGCATGCCGATAGGACAGCTTATTTATTTTGTTGTCAATGGGGAAGTAAAAACCATGTACAATAAAAAGAAGAACGCGAAATACAATACGCGCACCATCAAGCCTGTCGAGAGCATGATGTGGAAAAACAAATTCTAAAACTGGAAACGCATGACTTGCGTTTGTATTACATTGCTCAGGTGCAGGCTGCGATCGGCTATCTGTATGGTATAATACATGGAATCCGGAGTTATCCCGGGGTAGGGAAGTGCCTTTATGTTTAATTTGATCGTGCCGTAAATCGACTTGTGTTTGCCGGTCGGGGTAAGGTTGAGTATGCGGTCATTGTATTGAACGGTATCTGTCGATGCAGGGATAAGAATGGGAGAAGATATGCCGTTTTCCACCTTGTAAACATTGACATACAGGTTGTAGAAATACTTACTGCCCCAATTGAACGGTGCAAGCGTATCAGCAGGCTCAAGGCCTATATCCCCGTCACCATCGGTGTACTCCAGCTCAATTATAACGGATGAATCCTTCCCGTCCCGCATCACCTGCAAAGGCGGCTTTTCCATCTTCAGATTCGGGACATTGCTGAACTGCAGGCTGTCAGGTCTGCAGGATGCAAATAGAAGAATTACCAATATTTTGATATATTTTTGACCCATGGATCTGGCCGGTTTTCGCGAAGCCGTATTTTCTCTCGATAAACAACATTTTGATGCGCTGGCAATGGAAATCTTCAGGTTCCAGGCCCAAAACTGTGCCGTGTACAAGCAATACCTACAGCACCTCAAAACCGATATTACAAAGATACTGACTGTGGATGACATTCCATACCTCCCCATCGCATTTTTTAAGGATTTTGAAGTAAAAACCGGAAATTTTGACCAGCAGATGGTATTTGAAAGCAGCAGCACGACGGGGGTGGGTGTCAGTCGCCATTATATCAGGGATGTTACTTTGTATGAACGCGCATTTACAGGAAGTTTTGAAACACATTTCGGAGATGCGCGACAATATTGCCATCTGGCGTTATTGCCTTCCTACCTTGAAAGGCAGCATTCGTCCCTGGTTTACCAGGTCGCGCATTTTATCAGGAACAGTGAATTCCGTCAGTCCTCATTTTTCCTGCACGATATGGACAGGCTGCATGATGTGCTCAGAAGGAATGAAAACGAACGCATACCTACCATATTGTGGGGGGTGACGTACGCCTTGCTGGATTTTGCGGAGAAATATCCGATGCAACTGGAACATACAGTCGTTATGGAAACAGGCGGAATGAAAGGCCGGAGGAAAGAGATCACGCGTGAGGAATTGCACGATATCCTGAAAAGCAGGCTTCATGTCACAAAAGTGGCAGGCGAGTATGGCATGACCGAACTGATGAGCCAGGCATATGCAGTCAGCGATGGCAGGTATAAACCTTCATTATGGATGCGTGTGACGGGCAGGGAAATAAACGATCCGCTCGGCAGACCGGTGTTCGATCGTCATGCAGCCCTCAATATCATTGACCTGGCTAACCTGGATTCATGCTGTTTTATCGCCACGTCCGATCTTGGAAAAGTGAACCGGGATTATACATTTTCGGTTCTCGGCCGTGTTGATTTCAGCGATATGCGCGGATGCAACCTGTTAGTTTAAACTACTCATGAAAGAAGTTATAGGTCAGTTAAAATCATTTATCAGAACACAGTCACCCTGGCATTGGATAACGCTCATCCTGTTCTGTGCATTCAGCGTGTATTTCACTTACACGACAGGTCTGCAGGAAACCATCGACAGCTTTACGGGATGGAAACAATTCTTTGCCTATTCAACCCTGTATGCTGTGCATTCGGTGGTCGCATACCTGTTGTACAGTTTTTTTTCGGGGAATTATACCTTTTGGGGCAGGCCTGGTTTTCTTATACTCCTGCTTCTGAGCTTTTTTATTTTTTCTTTCAGGGCTGTTGTATGGGAGCATCGCGACCTGGTTGCCAGGCTTTCATCAGAAGGTCAGGAACATATCAACAGTTTTGTGTTCAATGATGTGTTCAGGTTGTTGTATCTCAGTATTCCTGTAATGGCCGTATGGTTTTTTGCAGACCGGGACCAGCCTTTATATGGTTTTTCACTTAAGAACCATAAAGCCCGCCTGTATTGGATACTGCTGCTTTGCATGGTGCCTTTGATAGCGGGAGCAAGTGTTTTAAGCGATTTCCTGGATTATTACCCAAGGTTTAAAAAAATAGAATACGCCAATCCTCCGGCATGGAAAGTATGGGTGTACGAATTATGTTATGGCATGGATTTCACTTCCATTGAACTTTTTTTCCGGGGATTCATGGTGATGGCGTTTGCCAGGTATGTCGGCATAAATTCCATATTGCCGATGTCGGCCTTCTATCTTTCCATCCATTATGGAAAACCTTTGGGCGAGGCCATCAGCTCATTTTTCGGAGGTACCATACTTGGTGTTATTTCGTTTCACAGCAAAAGTATTTTCGG
>CALMKH010000111.1 GCA_937867025.1 uncultured Bacteroidota bacterium
AAGTTGAAGATATGGTTAAAAAAGGCCGGTCAAAAGCAGACCAGTCAATGAGCTGAAACACCAGGCTCTTACAGGATCCCCAATTATGGACTTGTCCCCGGCAGCAAAGAACATGGCCGGACGACATTTTCATGTCCGGTAAGCACCCATAAAGTTCACGGCACCATGAATAAAAAAACACCAATGGAAACCCTGGACGATACCATACACCGTCTTGAACTGGAACAGGTCCGTGCCAGAGAGACCTTTCGCAACAATCTCCGCCAAGCGAACGATCTTGTAAATCCTGCAACCATTATAAGGAATCTTACCGGTAGTGGCCGGGAGGATGAAGAAGAGCCAACTACGCTTACTGGAAATATAATGGGTTTGGCTGGCGGCTTCCTGCTTAAAAAACTGTTGTTCGGATCCATGCAAAACCCGCTTCTGAAGTTAGCCGGCCTGGCGCTTCAGCAAGGGGTGGCCAGTTATATTTCCAAGCACCCGGAACCCATCCTGCAGACGGGAAAGGGATTGCTTCAGAAACTCTTCAGGAAAAAACGAACACCTAACGAACCGGAAGACCATGAATGAAAAAGTTGAATTTCCCTTTTATGCAAGGTTCAGCCTTATACTTTTAAGCATTTGCCTGCTGTTGTTATTGCTGTATGCAGGACAGCATGTGCTTATTCCGGTTTTCCTTTCCATTCTCTTTGCCATTCTGCTTCGACCCGTTGTGGTATTCCTGAACAGGAAACTCAGGTTTCCGCATGTTATTGCCGTTATGTTAACTGTTATAGCCAGCCTGCTGCTCGTATTGGGGGTTATCCTTTTTGTTTCCTGGCAGGTAGGCGATATTGCCAGCGACTGGAGCCGCATCAAACAGAACTTCAACATCCACCTGCATCATTTTCAGCAATGGGTGCGCGACACATTCCATATCAGCTACAGGCAGCAGGACATTTACCTGGAAGAAGCAACGCAGGATTCCCTTAGCGGAAAAGACCTGATGGCCAGCACGATCAGCTCATTTACCGATGTGCTGTTTAATTTCATACTGATCCCTTTTTATACTTTCCTGGTGCTGCTGTACCGCAACCTGTTTATACTCTTTCTTTCAAGGCTGGCCGGACAGAAATACCAGCAAAGGTTAAAGACCATATTGTTCCAGGTAAAGGAAGCCGTTCAGAGTTTCCTGGCCGGCCTTCTGATCGAACTGGTCATAGTTACCGGGCTCACTTACATAGGACTCCTTATTGTAGGCATTGAATACGCATTTCTCCTGGCAGTGATCACCGGCATTCTGAACCTTATACCGTATGTCGGCATATTGGTGGCAGCCCTGCTCAGCATCTTTGCCACGCTTACCAGTTCGACGGATATTTCAGTTGTGGCAGGAGTTGTGTCAGTCAATGTAATTGTACAGATCATCGACAACAATATTCTTGTGCCACTGATCGTGAGTTCCAAGGTGCGAATAAATGCCTTTGTTTCCATTTTTTCCATTGTTGTCGGCGGTGCCCTGGCGGGTCTTGCCGGCATGTTCCTGGCAATTCCCATAGTTGCCATCCTTAAAGTCATATTCGACAATATAGAGAGTCTGGAACCCTTTGGATTAGTGATGGGCGACGATCTTCCAAAAACCTTTGAATGGAACAGGATCAGGCTGCCCAGGCTCAATGCCGGGAATACGGGCGACATACCGGCGGACCATAAAAATCAAACCCGGAATAATTAATGAAAGCGACAGCCAATCATATCAGTAAAGTAAAACATTATGCTGCACAAAGGTCTATAAGGGTAACGGAAAAGACTTTGGAAAGCGTTGGCAGGCTTAAAACCGCCATGACGGACATTGCCAACTTTTTCCTCTTTGTCAGTGCCACTTTCAAGGCCATGTTCTCCCGCGACTTCGAGTTCAGGGAATTCATGCGTCAATGCTATGTTATTGGCAACAGGACCCTTCCGCTGATATCCGTGACCGGCATCATCATGGGCCTGGTACTCACCATCCAGTCGCGGCCCGTGCTTATCAAATTCGGAGCTGTATCCATGCTTCCCAGCATGGTGGCCATATCGCTTATCCGCGAAATGGGTCCGATGGTTACTTCCCTGATCTGCGCAGGAAAGATTGGTTCAGGCATAGGCGCTGAACTGGGCTCAATGAAAGTAACGGAACAGATAGACGCCATGGAAGTATCATCCACCCATCCGATGCGTTTTCTGGTTGTCACACGCGTGCTGGCATGCATTTTCATGATCCCATTGCTGATCCTTTACGCCGATGCATTAGGCATTTTCGGCAGCTGGGTAGGAGTAAACATCAAGGGTGATGTCAATATCGTCCTCTTTTTTTCGCAGGCGTTCAGCAGCGTTGAATTCATTGATTTTATCCCTGCATTTATAAAATCCTTCTTTTTCGGGGCTGTCATCGGCTTTGTAGGCTCCTATAAGGGATATAATGCCGGAAAAGGAACCGAAAGCGTGGGCAGGGCGGCAAATTCCTCAGTCGTTATCGCTTCGCTTATCCTGATCATTGTGGATATGGTCGCTGTGCAGATTACCGATATGATACCATCATGACCAGCCAGGGCACCATATCGAAAAAACAGGATACAAAGACCGCGAATGAAGAAGTGGTTACCATCAGGGATCTGAAAATATCTTTCGGGGAACAGCAGGTCCTGAATGATTTTAACATGGAATTGCACAACGGTGAAAACCTTGCGATACTTGGCAAATCGGGATCCGGGAAATCGGTCCTTATCAAGTGCATGGTGCGATTGTTAAAAGCCGATGCGGGAATGATACATATTCTCGGAAAAGACGTGAATGCTTTGAAATCTCGTGAGCTTGATGAATTGAGGCAAAAAATAGGCTTCCTGTTCCAGAGTGGCGCCCTTTATGATTCGATGACCGTCAGGCAGAATATTGAATTCCCGTTGCGAAGGGTTAAAAAGGGGATTAAAGACAAGGACATAAACGATAAGGTCATGGAGGTGCTGGAGAATGTAGGACTGACAGAAGCGATAGATAAAATGCCATCGGAATTGTCAGGTGGCATGAGGAAACGGATCAGCCTGGCGCGTACCATTGCAGTGGATCCCTCCATCATGCTTTATGATGAGCCTACCACCGGGCTTGACCCCGTAACATCGAAAGAAATAAGCCTTCTGATCAATGATATCCAGGAAAAATACAAGACTTCCTCCATTATCATCACCCACGACATGGAATGTGTGCGGTACACAGCCAACCGCATTATCATGCTTAAAGACGGAGCTGTTTTCATGAACGGCCCGCTTGAGCAATTCGAACAGTCTGATGATCCGGTTATCAAATCATTTTTTGATTCGGCAAGACAAACAATAAAATAGTCATTATGGAAACCAACAATTCAGCATTCAAATTAAAATTAGGTATATTCATCAGCATAGGCCTGGCCTTGCTGGTGATAGGAATATTCATCATAGGCAAACAAAAAAACCTGTTTAATCCTGTGTTTAAGCTGAGAACGAGCTTCCACAACGTAAGCGGCCTCCTGGTAGGCAACAATGTGCGTTTTTCGGGCATTAATGTCGGCACTATCGATCAGATAAGCATCATTAACGATTCCACAGTGATGGTACACATGATGATCAAGGAGGATGTACAGAAATTCATCAAGGCGGATTGCGTGGCCGGTATCAGTTCCGACGGCATAATCGGTGACCGCGTTGTCAATATTTCACAGGGAAGCTTTGATGCTCCGGTCGTTACAGACGGCCAGCGGATCGGTTCTGTAGAACCGGTGGAGACCGACCAGATCATGGCCAGCCTGCGCGTGACTGCCGGTAATGCCGAGGTGGTGACTGACCAGCTGGCGCAGGTGATGATCAAGATCAATCAGGGACGGGGCACTCTGGGACGGCTTATACAAGATTCCGCAGTAGCTGAAGACATCAATCAGACCATCAAAAACCTGAAGAGCAGCACCCAGAGCCTGGATGAGAACATGGATGCCGCAAAAGAGAATTTCCTTCTGAAACCATATTTCAGGAAAAAGAAAAAGGAAGCGGAAAAAAGAAAAGAAGAAATCAAGGAGCAGGCTGAGGAGAAAAAAGAGAACAACAAATAAGGCACCGTATGAAACTCAGAACTATTCGCAATACTTTGTTCTGGACTTTAGGGATCGCTGTGGCGATTGTCGCTCTTATGATCCTTTTTATTTCACCCCTTACAAAATATGTTGTTGAAAAATATGACGAAGAATACCTTGGCCGGCAGATAGAAATGGACCTGGCTTATGTCAATCCCTTCACAGGCTATGTGTACTTCAACGATGTGACCGTTTATGAAGCCAATAGCGACAGTGTGTTCTTCCAGGCTAAAAGCGTCAGTGCCAATTTCCTGGTTTACAAGATGTGGTCTAACACTTACGAAATTACCGAGCTTAAGCTCACAAAACCGAAAGCATATTTCATTCAGCACGACAGCCTGATGAACCTGGACGATATTATTGAACGTTTCACGTCCGGGGACAGCTTGCCGGGAAAGGACCCAGATAAACCCACGAGGTTCAGCATCAACAGCATCATTATTGATGACGGAGAGTTTCACTACCGCGAAGAGGTTATTCCGGTAAATTATTTTATCAAGGCAGTCAACATCGTCAGTACGGGCTTCAGGTGGGACAGCGACACCATGGCCGCCACCTATTCATTTGTGCCGGGCAATGACAGCGGCGAAGCCAAAGGTAATTTCACCATGAATATAAAAAACCAAGATTACAGGATTGCCGCACAACTTGCGAAATACGATCTCAATTTTATTGAGCAGTACATGATGGATTTTGCAAAACACGGCAATTTCGACGCCAATCTTGACGCGGATATCCACGCAACAGGCAATTTCAAGGATGCCCAGAAGCTTGATGCCAGGGGGCTCATTGCCATCAACAAGTTTAAGTTCGGCAAAAATGCAAAGGAAGATTACGCTTCATTCGACAAGCTGGTTCTGGATATCAGGCAGCTCAATCCCGCACAGCATAAATATACATTCGACTCAGCCATACTCACAAAACCCTATTTCAAGTATGAGCGTTATGATTATCTGGACAATTACAGCACCATGTTCGGCGTAAAGGGAGAAAATGTGGAAGCCAGCGCAAGTTCATCCACTTTCAACCTGATCTTCGAGATAGCAGATTATGTTGAGCAGCTTTCAAGGAACTTTTTCAAAAGCGATTACAAGGTCGACAAGATAGCCATTATCGACGCCGACATCCGATACCATGACTACGCCCTTAACGAGAAATTCAGCATAGCTGCCAATCCATTGTCCATTAAAGCGGATTCAATTGCCAAAAGCAAGGACAGGGTAAAGCTCAGGCTGTCATCGGCCCTTAAACCCTTTGGTGATTTTTCGTTGTTTGTCAGTATCAATCCGAAGGACAGCAGCGATTTCGACCTGACTTACAAGCTCGACGATTTATCTCTTGCCATGTTCAACCCGTATCTTGTTACCTATACCTCATTTCCAATGGACAGGGGCACGATGACTGTAGACGGGCAATGGCATGTACGCAACGGCCGGATTCAAAGCTCCAACCACCTTCTTGTAGTGGATCCCCGCCTGGGCAAGCGCATCAGAAAAGACGATGCTCGGCGCCTTCCGCTTCCCCTCATCATGTATTTTGTACGCGAGCGGGCCAATGTTGTTGACTATGAAATTCCCATTTCGGGAAACCTCAAGCACCCGAGATTCCATTTGCGCGACGTGATATTTGACATCCTGAGCAATATTTTTGTAAAACCGCCTACCACACCTTACCGCATCAAGGTAAAGCACGTAGAAAACGAGCTTGAAAAATCACTGTCCTTCAGATGGAATATGCGTGAGGCCGAGATCCTTAACAAGCAGGAAAAGTTCGTAGAAAAGATGGTTGAATTCCTGGAACAGAATCCTGAAGCGACCATTCATGTATCGCCGAGAGTGTATGAAGAAAAAGAAAAGGAGCACATCCTCTTGTATGAGGCGAAAAAAAAGTATTTTATGGCTGTGAACGAGATCACGGAAACCGAATATACTATGGAAGACTCAATTAAAGTGGAAAGGATGGCCGTAAAGGATTCGGGTTTTATCAGATTTCTCAACAAGCACAAAGGCAATAAAGCGCTTTACACCGTTCAGGACAAATCCATTGCTATTGTCGGAAAGGCAAGAGTCGAGACAGCCTACAAGCGCCTTATCGCTGCCAGGAAGGAGACCTTCCTGGCATATTTCAGAGCAAAGGGATTAGACAAGCGCGTAAAATTCCTGGCGGCCGAAAGCCGCATCCCGTTCAACGGATTCTCATTCTACAGGATCGATTATAAAGGGGACCTGCCATTTTATCTTTATAAAGCCTATTCGGAGATGAATGATCTTGATGATTCACCTCCGCGCAGGCGGTTCAAAAAAGAACGCAGGAAAAGGTACATGCAGAGATTGGAGCGCTCCATGCAAAAGACCGAATAGCTTTTAAGTGCCTGTTTCTTACAGCATTTCATTGATCAAGTGTGAATTATACAATCAAAAGACAAAGTTGTGTAAAGCTTGGAACACTATTTAAAGCCAATTTTGCTTAACAAAAAACATTACGTATTGAAGCAGAATTCGAAACACGCAAAATGGATAAATCGCGGACAGACATCATTGTAGAAATCATAGAATTTGTTCCTGATTCCACTGTTCAGAAAACGGTTATTAAAAAGCAGACAGGAACTATTAATACCATGACGTTTGACGCGGGAAAATCGCTGGAAGAAAAGGTCTCGCCCCACGATAATTTCATTCAGATCGTGGAAGGGAGGGCCGAAATCATCATGAATGGCAAAAGTTCTGTATTGGAATCGGGCCAGGGACTGATGATACAGGCACACCAGCCATATTCCATCCGTTCGAGATCGAAATTCAAAATGATTATGACCGTGATAAAAAACAACGACTAAACGAATAAGATAACAACTAAATAATTTAAAAAACCAAAAGAATATGAAAAAAATCGCAATTTGTATATTGGCAATCGTATTGTCATTTACATTCAACCCGCTTTCATTGAATGCACAGGAACCGGTAAGAACAGAAAAGGCACCTGATGCAGAGCAAGCCAGGCATCTGATCAACAGGCTTGAAGAAATCAAGAAACTGGATGTGCGCACAATGAAACCAAATGAGAAAAAAGCCATCCGGAAAGAAATAAAACAAATCAGAACCAAACTGCACTCCATTGGCGGCGGCGTATATATTTCCGCAGGGGCGCTCATTCTGATCCTGATACTGTTAATCATATTCCTTTAAAAAAACCGGGACATCTTACGGATGTCCCATCAATTTTTAACCGTATATTATGAAAACAACATTTAAAGGCATCAACAGGCATGTTGTTCTGCTGATCCTGTTGGGCAGCATGCAGACAGGCGTTTTTGCACAGGAAAAATTCGGCAACACGCTCAACCTTGGCTTAGGCATAGGCTATTACAGGTCTTTACCCGTGCTTCACGCCAATTACGAATTCGATGTGGCAAAGGATTTTACCCTTGCACCATTTGTCACCTTCTTTACTTACAGGGACGATTATTACTGGGGAAGCCCCAATTATCCGTACCGCTATTACCGCTACCGCGAAACCGTGGTACCTGTGGGCGTGAAAGGGACCTATTATTTCGACGACCTGCTGAACGCCGGCGGCCGCTGGGATTTCTACCTGGCCGGCTCACTCGGCTTCACCATTGTCAAAACCACCTGGGAAGACGGGTATTATGGTGATCGCAGGAGATATCGTAACGTATACAGCGGCACTTCACCCTTGTACCTCGACCTGCATATCGGCACGGAATATCATCTCAACGACAACATAGGATTGTTCCTCGATCTTTCATCCGGCGTTTCAACGATCGGCCTGGGTATTCATTAATTTTAAAAAACAAATCAATTATGGGAAATCTATTATATATCATCGCAGTGATACTCGTCATAGCCTGGCTTATCGGATTTGTCGGCTACAGCGCGGGCGGGCTCATTCACATTCTGCTTGTCATAGCACTTATCGCCATCATCCTGAGAGTCATACAGGGAAGAAAACCTTTATAGGACGACCAATGGCAGCAGCTATTCTGACAAATATCATCATTGATGTCCGTCAATGGTGATATTTTTGTATTTGACAATATATACTTGAAGCTAAAAACACGCATAGAGATTTTCTGGGGCAGGATATGGTACCTGCTTTCGCAAAGCGTCAAGGAATTTAACCATGACCATGGCACCAAGCTTAGCGCCTCCCTGTCATATTATACGGTATTTGCCCTTCCGCCCCTGCTTATCATTATTATTTCACTGTGCAGCTTTTTCTTCGGAGCCGAAGCGGTAAAGGGCCAGATATTCAGCCAGATCAACGGCCTGGTGGGTAATACCGCTGCAAGGCAGATCGAAGAGACCATACGGAATGTCAGCTTGTCGGGCGATAACAGACTGACAACCATTCTCAGTGTTGTGGTGTTATTAATAGGCGCATCGGGTGTCTTTGCTGAAATCCAGGATTCCATCAATTTTATCTGGGGAATCAAAGCCAAGCCAAAAAGAGGATTCATGAAGTTCCTGAAGAACAGGCTCATGTCGTTTTCCATGATTGGATCCATGGGTTTCCTGCTTCTTGTGAGCCTTATTATCAATTCTCTCATGGATGTGTTCAGTCACCGCCTGACAACTTACTTAAACAAAGACGTGGTATTTGTCATTTACACGGTCAATCTGATCATTGTCTTTATTATCAATACGATATTATTCACCGTTATTTTCAGGACATTGCCTGACGGCAAGATCGCCCTGAGGGATTGTTTTGTCGGAGCGTCTTTCACCGCGTTACTCTTCATGACCGGAAAGTTTGCCATAGGCGCTTACCTCGGAAGCTCAATGATCGCCACCATTTATGGCGCTGCGGGTTCCGTGATACTTATTCTCAT
This sequence comes from uncultured Bacteroidota bacterium, assembly GCA_937867025.1. Taxonomy (GTDB): domain Bacteria; phylum Bacteroidota; class Bacteroidia; order NS11-12g; family UBA955; genus JABMMZ01. The sequence continues at coordinate 8,964 of CALMKH010000111.1, forward strand.
CTGGGTATATTACTCGGCCATCATTTTATATTTTGGCGCAGAATTTACCAAGGTATTTGCCCTGACACACGGCCAAAAGATCATTCCGAACAATTACTCTGTGCTTATCATTAAGCAAATCGAGGTTGAACCTGCTTCCAAGACATAAAAAAAGACCCAACAGGAATTGGGCCTTCTGATGTTTTGAAAAAGTAAATGCGTATTGTCCTTACTTTCGTTTGAGCACGGTGGCGCCAAGAATAGCGCTCAGTACCATCAGCACAATAAAAATAAAGAAGATGGTTTTAGCAATCGACGCTGCGCCTGAAGCAATCCCGGTGAAACCGAAGATGGCGGCGACAATTGCGATAATCAGGAAAATTGCGGTCCATTTAAGCATAATATTGATTTATTTTTGTTTTAAGATTTTATTTTCTGCCAAGTTTTGATATCACGTAAATAACAACGGCGATGACCGCCACCACGAGGAGTATTCCCACGCCCATGCCGGCTTTGAAAACCCCTTCAATAAAGCTGCATGACGGCAGCAGTATCATTATCATAAGGAAAACCCATATGATTTTGCCTGTATTTATGAATTTCATAATACAAAATTGCAGAGACTCTGTGTGATACAGATTATAGCATTTTTTGAAAATGTTGCAGCATTGCCACTTGAAGGAAGGTCAGTGAGTTGTCAGGTCATTGGGATCAGAATAACAATGGCCACATCCCGTATTTATCCCCTGCTCAGCGCTCCACCAAAAACATCGCAGCAAAACCCTCATCATTTCTGACTACGTACATGCCTTCGTCCAGCCTGCTGACATCACAGAACAAACCGTTTACTTCCAACAGGCGGCGACCGCTGATATCCATGACAATTCCATGTACGGGATACGGGAATCTTAGTTCGTTGCTGACAGGGTTGGGATAAACGCGGAACTCATTCCCTGTGTGTATATCGCCAATATCTGCCTTTGCTTCTGTGCATCTCCAGACTTCAAAAATACCGGAGTTATAAACGGCAGGAAAATACAATGCATTTCTAAAGACCTTGAATTCCGTATTATCGTTGCATAAAGGGTTTTTTCCGTTCGTGCCCGAAGGTCGCGGAACCATCTGGGTTTCATTTTCTGTGCCGTCGGAATACCATAGCTGGCATTGTTCCTTGTCATTATCTGCAATAAAGAACAACCTGTTGCTAAACACATTAAGGTTCTTGGCATTCACGGGCGTGCCGTCAGGCGCAAGATCTTTCAGCAACGTTGCCGACTGGGGGAATATGGCCGTACTCCAAACCTCCCACCCACTTATGTTGCTAAAAGCCAAAAAGAACAGCCTGTCCTTAAAAACCGTAAGTTCTCTTGGCGCAAAGCTTAAAAGATGCGGATTAATGCTGGTTATCATAACGGTTCCGCTTTCCGTGCCGTCGGTACACCAGATCTCATGACCATTCTTCCCGTCATTTGCAGTAAAACACAGTCTATTATTATACAGCACAAAACTTGAAGGTGAACTGCTTTCTGCAGGATTAATCCTTTTAAAAAGCCGGGTGCCTGGCCTGGTTCCGTCGGACACCCACACCTGCGACCCGCTTTCATCGTCAAAGCCGCTGAAATATAATTTGCCGTTGTATTCAATTACCTTGGATTTAAGTACCCAGGTGCCTATCACCCGCCTGAGCAGGGTTGTTCCCGAATCCGTGCCGTCCGTCAGGTATAACCCATATGCATGCGTGCTGTCACGGGCCTCCAGCAGCAGTTGTCCTTTGTAAGCACATACTGGTGTGGCCAGGGAACTGCGGATTCCCGGAAAAAGATCCCTGACGAGGTAAGTCCCTGCGGGGGTTCCGTCGGTGCGCCACAATTCCGAGCCTGTCAATGAATCATTTCCCTGGAAATACAGGATATTACCTACCGGTACAAGGTTTGAAATACCGCTGAACCGCACCCCGGGATAAATGTCCTTGACAACCCTGGTCCCTGAATCCGTACCGTCACTGATCCACAATTCCTCCCCATATACAGGGTCATTGGCAACAAAAAACAGGTTATCCCCGGCAACGGCAAAATCTCTCGCAATCCAGAATTTCCCTTTTGCAAACGCCCGGGTGCCCTGGTCTGTCCCATCAGTGGAGTACATATTATAAAATCCATATCTGTAATACATCCGGTCTTTGAATACCGTGAAATGCTGGATAAAAGAGGCCTGCAGAGTATCCAGATTCTTCAGCAGGGATAACTCAAATTTCTGGGCTTTGGCGGCAAAGCCCGAATACATTGCAAGAACAAGTATAAGATGTTTCATTTTACAACTGTTAGTTTTTTTAAGTTTGACAAAAAAAACAAGCAGTTTGCTGCAAAACCACCATTTTAGTTGGTGGATATGTCCTCACAGAACCAAAAGACAAGCCAGGGAAACAACGGACATTTCCCTCCCGTGACATCAACAAAAAAGTTATACGAATTAAGAATGCACCCTGCTGCGCTTCATCGCCGCACCAATAACTGCGCAGAGAAACGTCAAGCCTATGCATGCAAAAAACGCATACCGGGCTATGGAAATAATCTGTGCGTCAATATCTGTCGTAAAGCCTATGACAGCGGCCATCATGGAGAATATAAAAAATGTTGCAGTCAGTTTGAACATAGTGGTTTCCAGTCGTTTTAGTTTTATTTTAACGGAATTGTTTTCATCGCAAATATAAAATTAAAATTATACCTGTGCGCATTGTGGATAATTATTAATTAACTGGCATTCAGTGTGTTATACTCAACTAAGCTAAAGGCAATGAAATGATGAACGTGGAACCTTCTCCCACGGCACTCCGGGCCGAAATATAGCCGTTGTGCTCTTCTACTATTTTTTTGCATAAAGCCAGGCCAATACCTGTACCTTCATATTCATTATGGTGGTGAAGCCTTTTGAACATATCGAAAATCTGTTCGGCATATGCCTGGTCGAAACCAATACCATTGTCTTCAATGAAGATTCTGCAATACTTGTTCTTGACATCTTTATTGATCCTGTTGCTGAAAGCCTCATCATATTCGGAATATATCCTGATCTGGGGCGGCATGTTTTCCCGGCTGTATTTCAAGGCGTTGTGCACCAGGTTATGGAACAAGGGCCGCATGAGGCTGGAATTGACCGTCAGGACAGGCAGTTTTCCAACGGTGACAAGTCCCCTCTTATTCTTTACCTCCTCTTCCAGTTCGGATACCACATCATTCACAAGGATGGTCATATCTGTCGGTTTTAATTCGCCTTTTTCCGCCGATACTTTCGAGAATGTCATGATATCCTTGATAAGGGCCTGCAGCCTCACCGTAGCGATCTGTATCCTGCTGATGTATTTCTTGCCTTTGTCATCCAGCTGGTCGCCGTATTCAGAATACAGCCTTTCACTGAAAATATGTATTTTACGAAGCGGTTCCTGCAGATCGTGAGAGGCCATGAAAGCGAACCTGTCGAGATCCTTGTTTGAAGCTTCAAGCTTGTCGATGTTCTGAAGCAGTTTCAGATTGAGCGCCTTGATCTTTTCCTCGGATATTTTATGTTCCTTTATTTCATTTTCCAGGCTTTTGTTGATGGCAATCAGCTTTTGTTCCTGGGCAACAAGTTGCTGGGTTTTCCGGTACAGTTCAACGAACACGGCCACCTTGGCCCTCAGCAGATCAGGATTTATAGGCTTATAGATATAGTCGACGGCGCCGGACTTATACCCTTTGAACATTTTTTCATCATCATAGCTGTGAGCCGTAATGAAAATAATGGGAATATGCCTGAGCTTCTGCCGTTCGTATATGAGTTCTGCCGTTTCAAATCCGCTGAGATTCGGCATCCTGACATCCATCAGGATGAGTGCAAAATCGAACTCGGTCAGGAGTATTTTCAACGCCTGTCTGCCGGAAGTGGCCCTTACAAACTGATAATCCCCTGTTTCCAGTATGGTTTCCATTGAAAGGAGATTATCCTCTCTGTCGTCCACCAGCAATATTCTCGCCATGTATCAATCTTATTTATAAAACCACATACGCATCAGGGACAGCAACTGGTCTATTTTTACAGGTTTGGTAATGTAGTCGGAAGCGCCGGCTTCGATACATTTCTGCCTGTCGCCCTTCATCGCTTTTGCGGTCACTGCAATAATAGGCAATAAACTGTTTTTGTGCTCACGTCTTATTTTTTGTGTGGTTTCATAACCGTCCATTTCAGGCATCATAATATCCATCAGTACCATTTCAATCTTCGGATTCTCGTTGAGTATCTGTATAGCCTCCTTGCCGCTTTCAGCGGTAATGATGTTGATATTATACCTTTCAAACACGGTGGTAAGGGCAAACAGGTTCCTCACATCATCGTCTACAACCAGGATATTTTTGCCTGCCAGGATATCTTCTTTCCTGCGGATATTCTCGATAATCTTCACTTTCTCAGGCGCAAGGTCCTTATGATTGATATGAAGCTGCATGACGGTTTCCTCGAGAAGCCTTTCCAGCGAATTGACCCCTTTAAGGATTACGGTATTGGACACCCTGTTCACCTGGCTCATTTCGGCCTTGCTGAAATCGCGGGCGGAATACACAATCACCGGGGTGATTTTTTTCTTGACTTTCTCAATTTCACTTATCAGCTCAGAGCTTGAAATATCAGGCAGGGTATAATCGAGTATGATGCTGTCAAATTCTTTTTCTGCAATCAGCCTGATAGCCTTTTTACCCTTATTGGCCACAGTGACTTTAATATTGGTATCGCGAAGCAGTTTGGCGATCTGTGATGATTCCAGTTCGTTATCTTCCACAATCAGCACATTCTTGACTTTTTTGCTATGAAATTTCTTGATATCATCGAACAGTTCGTTCAGAACCTCATTCTCCAGGGGTTTCAGCAGAAAGCTCCTGGCGCCACGCTTAAGGGCAAGTGCCCTGTTCTCCTCACCAGAAACCAGGTGGATAGGTATATGCCTGTAATTGATATCATTCCTGAGCAGGTCGAGCACCTTCCATCCGCTTGTATCAGGCAGTTTTACATCCAGGGTGATCGCTATCGGGGTAAACCGGTTGATAAAGTCGAACACTTCCAGGTAGCTGATAGCAATAACTGCTTTAAGACCTTCCTTATGGGCTTTCTCGATCAGTATCTTCCCGAATCGCAGGTCGTCCTCAACAATCAGCACCACGCGGTCATTCGGCTGAAGATTGTTCCGGTCATCACCGGTATCATTGATCATTTCACTTACAATGCCCATATTGGTTGATTCGATACCATCATTGGTAATCCTTATGGCATTCAGGAGGTTATCAATATCGGCGTTGTCTGCGGTCTGCTGTTCATAACCAGCAATGGCCACCGAGTTCTTGGATACACCGGCGGGGCTTTCGAGCGGCAGGAACAGGGTGAATGTGCTTCCCCTGCCAGGTTCGCTCTCCAGTTCGATTGTACCACCGAGCAGTTCGGCCAATCCGCGGCTGATGGACAATCCCAGGCCTGTTCCGCCGTATTTGCGGCTTGTGGAACCTTCAGCCTGCTGGAACGCTTCAAAAATAATATTCTGCTTTTCGACCGGAATACCAATACCCGTATCGTTGATCTCAAATGCGACAACTCTCGATGCATTGTCCAGCGTTGGGTTATTGCCCGGCTTCCAGTTTTTCTTCGCTTCGTAGATATTGAGTTTTACTTCTCCTTTTTCTGTGAACTTGAAGGAGTTTGAAAGCAGGTTCTTCAATATCTGGTTCAGACGCTGAAGGTCGGTTTCCATGCCGTTCGGGAGCTTGGCGTCGGTATTGATGGTAAACCGCAGGTGACGCGCTTCGGAAATAGGCTTGAACGTGGTCTCCACAAAGGATGCGATTTCGGCAAAGCGCACAGGGGAGAAATTGGCCGAGATAAATCCGGATTCGATCTTTGAAAGGTCGAGTATGTCGTTGATCAGCTGGATCAGGTCATCCCCGCAGGAGTGTATCGTTTTGGCATAACGTATCTGTTTTTCGTTGAGGTTGCCTTCAGCATTCTCATACAGTTGCTGTGCCAGAATCAATAAACTGTTAAGAGGGGTCCGCAACTCGTGCGACATGTTTGCAAGGAACTCCGATTTATATTTTGAGGTCAGGGTGAGCTGCTCAGCTTTTTCTTCCAGCGAGCGCCTTGCTTCTTCCACCTCTTTGTTCTTGGCTTCTACCTCATTCTTCTGTTTAACCAGCAGTAACGCTTTATCCTGGAGCTCGTCGTTGGTCCTCCTCAATTCTTCCTGCTGTATTTTCAGCTCGCCGGCAAGCGACTGCGACTGCGCCAGCAGATCCTCTGTACGCGAGTTGGCTTCGATCGTATTCAGTACTATACCGATACTTTCGGTAAGCTGACTGAGAAACTCGAGCTGCGTAGGGCTGAAAGGTTCAAGGGATGCGAGCTCGATAACGGCCTTCACGTTATTTTCGAAGAGCACCGGCAGGACGATCAGGTTGTTCGGTTTCGATTTACCAAGGCCTGAGCTTACCTTTATATAGTCGCCGGGGACGTTGGTAATAAGAATCCTTTCTTTTTCAAATGCACACTGGCCGACAAGACCTTCCCCGATAGCGAATTCGGTGGGGATGTTCTTTTCAGATTTATATGCATATGCGGCAAACAGCTTTAGCTTGACCGCCTGTGTCTCTTCGTCCTGTTTCAATATGTAGAATGCTCCGAAACGGGCTGACACCACCTGCGCAAGCTCGGACAGAATCCGCTTGGTAACGGTGTTCAGGTCTTTTTGTCCCTGAAGCATCTGCGTAAATTTCGCGAGGTTGGACTTCAGCCAGTCCTGTTCCTGGTTGAGGAGTGTCGTTTCACGCAGGTTGGTAATCATCTGGTTGATGGTATCCTTCAATGCTTCCACCTCTCCTTTGGCTTCCACGCGAATATTCCGTGTCAGGTCACCTTTGGTTACCGCAGAGGCTACTTCAGATATGGAACGCACCTGTGTTGTCAGGTTTTCCGCCAGCTGGTTAACGTTTTCCGTGAGGTTTTTCCAGATACCGGAAGCTCCGGGCACACTGGCCTGACCTCCCAATCGCCCTTCAACACCCACTTCACGCGCCACGTTTGTTACCTGATCAGCGAACACTGCCAGGGTTTCAATCATTTCATTAATTGTATCCGTCAGCTGTGCCACCTCGCCTTTTGCATTGATAGACAACTTCTGGCGCAGGTTACCTGTAGCCACAGAGGTCACAACTTTCGCAATACCGCGCACCTGCGACGTGAGGTTCGACGCCATCATATTCACGGAATCGGTAAGGTCCTTCCAGGTTCCCGCAACACCTTTTACTTCTGCCTGTCCGCCGAGTTTTCCCTCCGTACCCACCTCACGGGCAACACGCGTTACCTCGAAGGCAAACGAGTTCAACTGCTCCACCATCGTGTTGATGGTGTTCTTCAGGTCGAGAATCTCACCTTTAACGTCGATGGCCACCGTTTTGGAAAGGTCACCGCTCGCCACCGCTTTCGTTACCTCGGCTATGTTACGCACCTGGGCTGTCAGGTTTCCTGTCATCTGGTTCACCGAGTCGGTAAGGTCTTTCCAGGTTCCTGCAACGCCCGGCACGAAAGCCTGTCCACCAAGTTTACCGTCCGTACCTACCTCACGCGCCACACGCGTTACCTCGGATGCGAACGCACGCAACTGGTCCACCATCGTGTTCAGTGTTTCTTTCAGCTGCAGGATTTCTCCGCGCACGTCCACCGTGATCTTTTTGGACATGTCCCCGTTAGCCACAGCAATTGCCACTTCCGCGATATTACGCACCTGAGCTGTCAGGTTACCGGCCATCTGGTTTACCGAGTCGGTAAGGTCCTTCCAGGTTCCCGCAACGCCCGGTACGTTTGCCTGGCCTCCCAGTTTACCTTCAGTTCCCACTTCACGCGCCACACGCGTTACCTCGGAAGCGAAACCACGCAACTGGTCCACCATGGTATTAATTGTATTCTTGAGCTCCAATATCTCCCCTTTTACGTCCACACCGATCTTACGTGACAAGTCGCCATTTGCCACGGCTGTTGTCACTTCGGCGATGTTACGCACCTGGGAAGTCAGGTTGGACGCCATCTTGTTAACGGAGTCGGTAAGGTCCTTCCAGGTTCCTCCCACACCCGGCACATCGGCCTGACCACCGAG
>CALMKH010000112.1 GCA_937867025.1 uncultured Bacteroidota bacterium
GCTACAAGGCGTGCGAGATTTTCCTGGGCTTTGTATTGCTGATGCAATTCTTCATCGAGGAAAAAATAGTCGAACGGGAACTCCGCATTATGCGTGTTCCATATGTTTTCTATGCCTTTCACTGTGGACAGCATGTCGCCGGATCTGACGCGTATGGCGATATATCTTGTCCAGTAAGGTTTCTGCTTGATATGCGGCATGTCCAGGACAAAAGGCCCGAGGGGTGTATGCAGCGATTCAAAATGAAAATCACGCACAACCCCGACAATCTTCTCGTGCCCCGTGGGAGTGTAAAACTGCTGTCCAAGGGCCTGCGTGTTTGTCCAGCCCATATGCTTTACCATAGCTTCATTGACAATGACCGCCCCCGTATCGTCGCGCGGAAATTCTTTCGAAAAATCCCTTCCCGCCACCAGTTTCATATCCATGGTCTTTATGAAATCCTCATTTACCAGCAGCGAAGGGAAATATACCCATTTGCCTGGCTGCATGTCCTTGAAATTATATTCGTGGGTGTTATGGTGCTTGCCTACAATATCGTTCATAGTGGCCACATGCAGGACGTTCGGTTCCCTTTTCACATCATTGATAAATGTCTCGAACATTTTAGCCATGGGCGGCCGTACAGGCACCATCAGCACGCTTTCCTTATTAAAGCCGAGAGGTGCGCTGCGCAGATAGTTGAGCTGGTGATATGCTATGCCTGTGCCTATCATCAGTGTCACCGAGACGGAGAACTGGAATACGACCAGGAATTTCCGGAGACTGAAAATCTTTCCTCTTTCGGTGCGCTTGCCTTTCAAGACTTCGACGGGTTGAAATGCAGACAAGTAAAATGCAGGATATACACCCGAAAATAATCCTGTGAATATTCCTGCACCGGCAATAAGGAGCAGGAATTCAGGCTGTATAAAGTCGGAGAAAACCAGCTGTTTTCCCGAAAGCTGGTTAAAGAGCGGAAGGAGCAGCCCCGATAGAAAGAGTGAGATGACAAGTGCGATCAACGCCATCAGCAGGGATTCGATGAGGAATTGCCTCACAAGCTGCCACCTGTGGGCGCCGGACACTTTGCGCATACCTATCTCCCTGGCCCTGGCGGCCGATCTCGCGGTGGAAAGATTCATGAAATTAATGCAGGCGATAACAAGGATGAAGAGGCCTATCCAGGCGAATACTTTCACCATTCCCGCATCACCGTTGGCCTCTATCTCGTATGAGTATTTCGAATGCAGGTGAATGTCTTCGAGCGGTTGCAGCAGGTGACGTACCTGGGGTTTGAGAAAGTCGGGATAATATTTGTTGACAAAAGCCGGAAACTGTTTTTCAAGTTCGTCTGGTGAAACGCCGGGTTTTAGCAGCACGTAGGTCCAGTTGGGGTTCCATACCCAGTTTTTCTGTTGCTGTCCCATAATGCTGCGCAAGGTGGAAAACGACACCAGCGCATCGAAATGTATGTGCGATTGCGAAGGCACTTCTTCAATCAGTCCTGTAACCTGGAGGTCGCGTATGCCGTCGAATTTGATGACCTGCCCCACGGCCTCCTTTTCGCCAAAATATTTCCTCGCCATGGCCTTGGTCATGACTATGCTGTTGGGCTGTGACAACATGGTTTTCCGGTCGCCTTTCACGACAGGAAAATCAAAGACCTCGAACATATTGGAATCAACCATAAAGATGCGCGATTCATTGATCTTGACTTCTCCGGCCTTTAATGTATGCTGCGGATCCTGGAAATTAAAGAAACGCACGGACTGTTCGATCAGGTGAGGATAATCGTGGCTGAGCGCAGGCGCTACAGGAAAGGGGCAACTTGACGATTGTTCGCCCTGGCCTTCCAGGTCGAGTATGCCAATGACCCTGTATATCCTGTTGTGCTTTTCGTGAAACTTGTCATACTTTCTCTCATCCTTGACAAACAGCATGATGAGGAAAAAGCAAGCCAGTCCTGCGGCCAGTCCAAATATGTTCAGAAGGGAATACCATTTTCCCCTGAGTATGTGTCTGAAGGCCGTGATGAGCTGGTGTTTAAGCATGCATGGAAGCGGTTTGACCGGAAGACATGATTTTGCCGTCGAGCATGCGCACGATGCGGCCTGCATACATGGCATGTTCGGAAGAGTGCGTTACCATAACGATGGTCGTGCCTTTGTCATTCAGCTGTTTCAAGAGCTTCATCACCTCTTCGCCGTTCACGGAATCGAGGTTTCCTGTAGGTTCGTCAGCCAGTATCAGCTGCGGGTTTGAAACTATAGCCCGGCAAACGGCTACCCTTTGTTGCTGGCCCCCTGAGAGCTGCTGGGGAAAATGTTTGCGCCTGTGCGGGATTTCAAGACGTTCCATCACCGATTCGACCCGTTTTTTCCTGTCGGAAGAAGACATGCCAAGGTACAGCA
>CALMKH010000113.1 GCA_937867025.1 uncultured Bacteroidota bacterium
CCTTAAGAGGTATATCATAAGACTTCTAGCGGGAAAAGGTATCCATGCCCCGAAGGAGCCTAAAAAGAAGGTTGAGTTTAACGCGGAGGATTTCAGGAACAGCCTTTATAAACACGCAAGATCATGACAGACGGATTAAAGAACAGAATTATGAGAACATTTACAGAGATAGTGAGATTGACGGATTATGAGTACAGTGGAGTGCTTATACAGGACTGGGTGATATTCTGGAAGGCTGAGTATGACGGGAATGTACTGACAGCTTCCAAGCCCTGGATTATTGAGAGGAAATTAAATGAACTCATGGGTATATGACCTTATAGACGGTAAAAGGAAGATAAATTAAAAAATATTATATGAGTTACGACATTTATTTACAGATCAATACAGGCAAAGGGGAAAGAACTGTTGTCGAGATAGGAAACTACACTTCCAACATCGCTCCTATGTATTACAAGGCTTTTGATAAAGATTGGAAATTTATTAACGGCATGAGGGCAGGGGATGCTTTCGATCACATACTTCAAGCCTATAAGAATATGATAGGCAACCCAGAGGAATACAGGGAACTTAACCCAAGTAACGGATGGGGTGATTATGAAGGTGCGAGGGACTTTCTCAGGAAACTACTGGAAGAATGTGGCGAAAACCCTGAATGTAAAATTTATATATCCCATTAACCGTCTCTCCCCCACCAATTAAAACAGTAAAATATAGTTATTATGAAAAACGAAGAATTATACCACAAGACCATAGGAATACTGGTTAAGGCTTATCAGAATGATACTTTGCGAAAATATGACTGTGCAGCGTGCGTTGTAGGCAATATGATAGCCGCGAATGAAGGTTATGCAATTGGAGAAGAAGGCAGCTGGCTGAAGGGGAGAAAGGTTATACTCCCTGCATGGTGGCCGCAAATAGGTCGCGTTGACACAGCGAATAATAATGGAGAAGCCAAGCGCCAAATGGATTCTACTGGCTATACGTTAGATGAGCTATCCTTAATTGAAACCGCCTTCGAAGGAGAGGGTGATAACTTCAACGGCCTGATGGCAGTAGTTGACGCTCTGGACATCATCCACGAAAACACCGACAAAGAAGTAACCAAACTTTCAAAGAACCTCTTTCAAATATAAGGAATAATAAATTAAAATACCAATGATAATCACTAAAGACTTTTTAAGAAGAAATTCAGGCTGCTATGATCAAGACGATCTGGAAAGATGCTCATTCATGAAGTTAGAGGAAATCACCCTTGAATCAATTTTAGATTCAGAAATACCCCTAAAAGATAAATACTGGTTTGTCTGCAAAAAACTTGCTGCCAAAGAACAGAACCAACGAATAGCGATAGGTGTTGCTGAAATTGTCCTGCACCTTTATGAGAACAAATACCCCGGCGACGAACGCCCTCGCAAAGCAATTCAGGCAGCTAAAGATTATCTGGCAGGGGTAATTGATATAGAAACATTGCGCGAAGCGCGACGTGCTGCTTATGCTGCTGATGCTGCTGATGCTGATGCTTATGCTGCTGCTGCTGCTGCTGCTGATGCTGATGCTGCTGCTGCTGCTTATGCTGCTTATGCTGCTGCTGCTGCTGCTGCTTATGCTGCTTATGCTGCTGCTGCTGCTGCTGCTGCTGCTGCTGCTGCTGCTGCTGCTGATGCTGCTTATGCTGCTGCTGCTGCTGCTGCTGCTGCTGCTGCTGATGCTGCTGATGCTGCCTTAAAACAAACCCTACTCCAATTCCTGAAAGACTTTTGCAGGGACAATTTAACAGAACAGGTTCTAACACATAAATAGAAATACAATCATGACACACGAACACGAAAAACACAACATGGCAATAAAAGTAACCAATGCCATAAATCAGCACCTTATTCTCACAAAGAGATTAAAAGACAGCCTCAATGTAGATGAACTTGGCCTATCCTTAGATGTGGTCAATGAGCTAAAACAGGTGCGCTCCTTTATTGAACAACTCCCGGTAAAGGAAAGCGGTGCAACATCGTTCGGATTTGGCGGGGCTGATGAACAAAATCTTCACATTCTTAGCAATGAAAAAATGGTTTCAGCGAATGGTCATGAACGTGAACAATTTCAATTATGAGATACGATACATACGACGACGACTGGTATCCTCACGACAAGAGTTATAAACCAACTCCTGCCTTTGCTGAAGATGTTGTAATGACTGATCAGGAAAGGCTTGAATGGAAAGGCAGGTATGAAAGGCTTGAGAAAGAACTTTTTGAGTACGATGTCGTAACAAAGATAACAAATTTTACTGAATGGGAACACGCCCTTCAACAATTAAATAAATTAAGATATGAACACTAAATTAAATATCGCATCCCTCGCAGTCAACGGGGATTGGTGCAACCTTAAAACAACGGAAGGAAAAGAGGTTTCCGTAAACCTGAAAAGCAATCCAAAACTTGCTGTACACCTGAAAGACGGAAACGTCCCTATGGAAGCAATAGAAGCCAACGTAGTGGAGAAAAACGGCAAAAGCTATGGATGGGACCCAAAAGAAGAAAACAAGGGCGGAGGCGGCTTTAAAAAAGAAACACCGGAAGAAAAGGCGGCCCGTCTGGAAACGGAAGCCCATAAACAGAGAATGATTGTCGCCCAGTCCTCTTTATCATCAGCCGTTCAATTTTATCAGCAAAGGGCCGGGGATGAAAAAAATGTTCTTGATCTGGCTAAGAAATTCTACGGGTTTGTAATGGAGACATCAAAATGAAAATAATACCCGCCCAGATAGAAGGATTAAGAAGCCGTAAAGACAGAACATGGTCGGTTACGCTAGGAACCCAGGAATTAACCCCGGAGGATTCTGCTGAGATCATGAAGCTGAACGGTAAGCTATGCTTTGTAGGATTTAAAATAGACCCGTTTACTAACGAAGAGCAGCAGTTAATTGAATCTTTGGAGGGAGAACCTGACCTGCAAGCCAAAAGCCTCTCAGAACGGCTAAGAAACGTTTTGTATGTATGGCATAAGCAATCCCCGCAGGGTTTCAAAGAGTTCAAAGACTTTTACGAACACTACATGACAAAGTACATTGATAACATTAAGACCCGTCTTGAGCCTTAATGTCCCTTATAGAACAATAAAAAAAACAACACATAAATATGAAAAGATACATAATAGCAATTTTTGGAACAAGGATGCTCGTAATCACCCCATTAATAGGTATGGCTTTTATCCAATGGTTTGTAAGGGAGTTTCTCGATCCTAAGACAGAAATTTATGGGATGTATATGCTTCTCGCGTTCGTCTCTGTAGGAATGTTCATTATCAATGGGTTCCTATGGGCGAGCGCCATAACAGGCAAAAAACTTAAAGACCTAACTAAATTTTAACACCCCAAAACCATGAAATCAGAAAATATTTTAACACTTGAAGAATGTATGGATAGGATAGCACAAAGGGCGGTAAAGTATGAGTTATTGAGACATCCAGTATATTATCAAAGCTGGGATGACCTAATTAAGCAACCAACCGAAAGACTTGAATTGCTATTGACAAAAGCCGCCGAACTATGTATATCCCAATTCAAAAATCAATTAGAGGAGAAAAATAAAGAGGTGGAGAGGCTGAAAGCGGAAAACAACAGGTTTAATAAGGAGTTGGATATTGTTCACAGGTGCCTGACAGAGCTGTGTGATATTGATACTATTTACCCTGTAATAAGAAGATGTCTTGACGAAATAGAACTCCTTAACCCCTAATAACCCTTAGATATGAACAAACTTGAATTACATCACATTTGCGGCTATTTGCCTTATGGGATGCGTTTCGTCTCCGAGATGGATAAACCCTATGATGAATATGGAAAGCAGCCTATATGGACTTGTGACGGCATTGTTAAGCTATTCGGGGAGCATTGTTTGGATACAAGGGAGAACAAGGACGCTTACCCTATCAGTAAAGTGAAACTCATTCTCCGGCCTTTATCCGATTTCAATGACGAAGAGCAGGAATTATTCTACAAGGATAACGACACATGGAATTCATCTGATAGAAAAACACAAGCGATTCGTGAAGCCAAAAGAACACAATGGTTCTTGGAAAGACATTACGATTTATTCCGATTGATCGACCAAAATTTAGCCGTAAACATTAACACAATAAACCCATGAAATCACTACTAACATCTATTCTATGCTTCCTTTTTAGGGAGAAACAAGAGGGGGATAGCTCAGTCCAGGGACAGGTAAGACCTTCTTTGAGGCTTATCGACCATTCAGAAATTCCCAATATCAAGCCCTTCAATGTATGGGTGAGGTACCACAGGATTTACAACGGACTTTGGAGGAAACAAATACTTTAAATCAATAAAACAATGAACAAGCAAGTTGTAATTGCATACGGCGTAATCTCCAACTCTCTGTCAAAACAACTGAAAAATCAGGGCTTTAAATTCAATCGGGGCAAGATTAATATCTTCCAGCGCGAAATAAATGCTATCAATCAGCTTCGCTTTGGAAGTTGCCTTTTAACAGGTTCAATGGTAGACAAACTCTTTCAAAAGCTGCACAATAAGATCGTAGCGCATTTGGAGGAAGAAAATAAAATTTCACCATCCCTTCCACCAACTAAACAAACAACTATATGAACGAAAAAGAAATTATTGAAGGAAATCGACTGATTGCTGAGTTTATGGGATATAAGTATTACCCTGACGACACTTTAAATGGCATAAAGGGAGTGCTTAGGCATCCTGAAAGATTGAGCTTGCATTTAGATATAAATAAACGAGGGTGTGCGGAGTACCACACCGATTGGAATGAGCTTATGCCTGTAGTGGAGAAGATAGAAACGACTACAAACCCTGAAAGCACCTACAAGGACCACACAATGATTGTAAGCATT
>CALMKH010000114.1 GCA_937867025.1 uncultured Bacteroidota bacterium
GACAGCTGTTTTGATAAATCCAGGTATAATCCTAATGCCCCATGCACCAAAGAATACAATCCTGTATGCGGTTGCGACGGAAAGACCTATGGCAACCCCTGCGAAGCTGAAAAAATGGGCATAATAAAATATACCAGGGGCGCTTGCCGCTGATATCAGGGCTCTCATTAACTAATAATTTATAACAAATAACCTGAGACCCCGGTACGCCGGGGTTTTTGTTTGGCCGTGATGCAGTGAGTAGTTGCAAAACAACTTTATATTCAATAGGTTTGCGGGCTCAAAAAGCGATAAGACTATGAGCACCCTGACCCTGCATCTCGCGAAGCATCTCCGGGATGTGCACTTCGGAGGCAACTGGACAGTGTCCAACGTGAAGGATACCCTGGAAGGCGTTACCTGGCAACAGGCTGTGACGAAAGTTCCGGACCTTAATACCATTGCAGCCCTTACGTATCATATCAATTATTTTGTCAGGGCCGCACTTGATGTATTACACGGACGGCCGCTTCTGTCAAAAGACATGTATAGTTTCGATCACCCGCCGGTTCAATCGGAAGAAGGATGGAAACGTATGGTGGAACAGGTCCTGGCAGATGCCCTTGAGTTCGCCAGCCTGGTAGAACAACTGCCCGAGGAACAACTCTGGGAAGCTTTTGTTGACAGCAAATACGGGAATTATTACCGCAACATACAAGGCATAATAGAACATACGCATTATCACCTGGGACAAATAGCTCTTGTAAAGAAAATGATCATGCAGAACGCCAATACGGTTGAATCTAAAAAAATATAACGTGATGATGTTAAAACGCACCACATCAGAAGATTCCGATTTTCAAAGCCTTGTACGGTTGCTTGACCGTGACCTGGCTGTACGCAATGGCGATACAAATGATTTTTATGCACAATACAACAAGATCGATATGATCAGGTACGCCGTGGTGTATTATGAGGCAGGTGTGGCGGTAGGATGCGGGGCATTCAAGGAATTTGACAAGGATTCCGTAGAGATCAAACGTATGTTTGTGCACCCGGACTACCGCGGCAAGCGTATCGGCGCGGGTATTTTAAAGGAGCTGGAACAATGGGCTTCTGAGCTGAACTACAATGCATGTGTTCTTGAAACCGGCAAAACCAATCCCGAAGCGCTGCACCTGTATAAGAGGGAAGGATATGCTGTCATACCCAATTACGGGCAGTATGCCGCTGTGGAGAATAGCGTATGTATGAGGAAGAGTTTATAATACAATGTGCGATTTAGAAGGCAATACAGGCATACAGGGGATAGGATATAGGATATAGGATATAGGGGCTAGGGGGGAGAATGAATAATGAATAATTAGGAAGTGGTTAGTAGATATTAGTTGCTGGGTTAGGGAGGAATAGGGTTTAGAAGTTTTCTCTTGTGGAGGAATAAAGTCCCCTCTTGGGAGGGGTTAGGGAGTGAGCATATAGCATACCATGGTCAACATAGTTTTACCGCAAAGTCTGCAGCAGGTCTTTCAGTTCGGCGATCAGCTTTTTCTCTTTCTTATTAATGCCGTGGAAGGATGCAGCCAGTTGTTCGACAACATACAGGGACAGCGCCTGGAGCGAGTCATCAAAAGCCGTTCTGTGATCTTTGATAAAATCAATGAATGCGAGCAGTGAGGATTCCGCGTCAGCCTCTTCGCTGTCGAGGTAATCAAACTCAATTTCCGTATAATAGGCGAGGTTGGATCCGAAAACATCTGTTGCCTTTTCCCGGCTTACCAGCTGCTCCCTGACCAGTTTGTGAAGGGTTTCCCTCTCTTCCGGAGGGATACGGTCATCGGCATTTGCCACTGCAAAGAGCAGCCTGCCTAATTGTGAATAGAATTCTTTTTTTTGCATATGCTTAATTGGTTTTACCCGGCTGCCATTCCGGCCCCGGCCTGAGGAACTTGGAAAATATAAAGCCCGCCCCGAGTGATTCTATGAAGATTGCCGCACTCCATGATAATACCATGATGAGCGACACCTTGAAAGAAGCTAAGGACATCATCATACCCGGAATGCTGAACACACAATAGGCGGCGCTGAATGCCATCATTTTCTGAAACGTGGTTTTATTGATCAGTGCCTGCCAGGACCGGTCCCAGAGCCATGCCAGGATAACACCGTTCACAAAAGGCTGTGTAAAGTACAATAACATCAACGGGTCTTCCCACGACCTGAAAAGCTGGGTGTTGTTGTATTCTTCCCGGAGTGCGGGGAAAAGCATGGTAAAGACCTGTGAGATGAGCAGCCCTATTATAAGCATGACCGCTCCTGCCAATAATCCTGTCGTGAGTCTTTTTATGTTCGAAGCCATACGGGGTCAGTTTTTCATGTCTTCAAGTTTCTTTATGTCAAGGATTGTGATATGGCCGTTGTCGGTTGAGATAAGGCCTTCATCTTTAAAATCACTGAGGTTACGGCTTACCGATTCCGGTGATATCCCTGCAATGGCGGAGATGTTTTCCCTCTGCAGTTGGAATAGTATGGTGCCGGACGTGCCGTTCAGGTATTTCCGCGACATGAACAGCAGGGCTTCGGCCACTCTTTTTCTCGCAGAATTGTATGCCAGGTTGAGTAATTTATCTTCTGCATCCGATAGGTCAAGCGAGATCATCTTCGTGAATTCGATCAAAAGACGGCAATTTGTTTTCAATATATCAAAGAACTCCTGGGAAGGGATCATGATGATTTCAGAATCTTCGAGGGTTACGCATGATTCCTTGTATATTCCACGGTCGAAAAGGGCGGTCAGGCCTATAAAATCACCTTCCTTGTTTATCCCTACAATATAATCCTTGCCTGCGTCATTGGTTTTGTAGCATTTAGCTTTTCCCGATGACACATAATAAAGATAATGGGTATGGTCGCCTTCCGTAAACAGGTGGCTTTTTTTCTTCAACTTCTTTACGGGCCTGTTTTCAAGAAGTGAATGAATTCCATGATCAGGATTCATTGGATTTGCGGATTCTTCATTGAATTCCATTTCCTGGACCTGAAGACTGGATTTCAGCGCCTGGCGCTTTGCGAGCTGAGACCTGACGATCCGTATAAGTTCATCGCCGGTATAAGGTTTGGTAAGGTAATCATCTGCTCCGAGGTCCATGCCTTTGCGGAAATCGCTCCTCCTGGTCTTGGCTGTCATATATACGAAAGGGATCGATGAAACTTCCGGGTTATTGCTCAGGGCCCGCAGCACGCCGTACCCATCCAGCTCAGGCATCATGATATCGCACAGGATCAGGTCAGGCTTGTCCTTCAAAATCATTTCAAGACCCTGTTTTCCGTTTGCCGACGATATAACATTGTAGCCGGCGAGGCTCAGCAGCTCTTTCATATTGTCCCTGACATCCGCATTGTCTTCGATAACAAGTATAGTTGGTTTCATGTTTGTTGATTTCGTTTTTTTTTATGACTGCAATTTACAGGGTGCCACCCGGGGGCCGGTTGATGTATGTCAGAACGCCATCTGAATAATATCAAGTGATTACCGGCGGAGTTCAGTGTCAATGAAAGAAAACGGCGTTATCCGATTGCCTGCCGTGTGCCTGTGGTATCTCGTCAGCGTATCCGAACACCAATGCCAGCACCACTTCCTCCTCTTCGGAGATGCCTAGTTTCTCGCGAATGCCTGTGTCTTCCACATACCTGGCAAAACCGACAGGGCAAGAGGCAATGCCGATGGCGTGGGCAGCCAGCATCATGTTCTCAGAACATAGGCCAATGTCTACAGCGGCCCATTCATCATCCCTGGGGCCGGTTATCAGAATGACTAGAGGAGCACCGTGGAAAATCGGATCATCTGATGTCATAAAGCCTACACTCTTAGGGAAGTGGAGCGCTTCAATGGCTGTCTTAGCAAGTTGTTTTATACCTGTCCTGAGCATGGCTTTCCCTGCAGCCTTTTTTATTTTTTCAGAACATTCCCGTATAAGTCCGGGATTGGAAATGACATAGAACTTCCACGGCTGCCTGTTGATGGCGGATGGAGCCATACGACCGGCATTCAGTATCACTTCAACAAACTGCAAATGTACGGGCACGTCTTTATATTTCCTGACCGCACGCCTGTTGTAGATGGCCTGCAGCACTTCATTTTCATGGTATGGGTGCAAGGTTTCTTCAGGAGTAATTTTAAGATTGGATTCCATAATAATATTTTTTTAGGCAAAAATGGCCGCGCATGCCCGGTTCGCGAATGATAGAAGTCATTCCTGCGGATGGTTGATGTCACATTCCCGGGAAATTCATATTTAGAATCGTATGGCATCGTATTAATAACATCACAGGATGCATTGATAAAAATCATAGCAGACTTTTGGACACATCTTTAGTTTTGCATCTGTAACCACAAATAGACAAAATGAATTTCAAGAGATATGAAGTGTTTGACCACATTGACGAAGGTGTGCAGATAATCAATGCGAATTGGGAATATGTATATGTTAATAACGCTTTGAGCAGGCAGGTTGGAATAAAGAAGGAGAATCTGCTGGGACGCACCATGATGGAGTGTTATCCCGGAATAGTGGATACCCCTGTATTTGCAGAGTTAAAACACTGCATGGAGGCGCACGCCACTATCCATATGGAGAACGAATTCAGGTATGGGAATCATCCTTCCAGGTGGTTCGACCTGAAAATGATTCCTTTTAATGATGCTGCGATGGTGCTTTCTTTCGATATTACTAAGCAAAAGCGCACACAGGATCGCACGGTGGGCAGGTACAGGGTTTTCTCTGCCGGATTGCAGGACCCTTTCCTGGATCAGGAGGCGTTTTTAAATCAGAAAGGACGGATTGAGAGCATAGGCGATACGGATATGCATCCGGAAGCTGGAAAAACAGGGGATATATGGCAGGACTCTCCTGATGGGAGTAAAGGGAATGACATATTTGCGGACCTGGAGCAGAAAATGCTTGAGGGATCCCATGCGCTTTCTCTCATGCTCAGGAAAGAACGTGAAGTCGACCAGATGAAAACCGCCTTTGTATCAACAGCTTCCCACGAATTCAGAACGCCGCTCTGCACAATTCTTTCAAGCGTTTCCCTGATCGAAAAGTATATCGAATCGGGAGAGTCTGAAAAGAGTGTCAAACATTTTGAAAGAATAAAATCATCGATTGCGCACCTTATCAGCATTCTTGAAGATTTTTTGTCCCTGGACCGGCTTAAAAACGGGAATGTCAGGCTGTCGAATGAAAAGATCGATCTCAAAGCATTTGTGGACAGCATAATTATAGAATTGTCTGAATTCAGAAAGGCAGACCAGGACATAGAATTCATTTATAAAGGTGAACAATCAGTGTATCTCGACCGGAACGTATTGCGTAACATCATTCTGAATCTGCTCACAAATGCGCTGAAATATTCAGGTGAAAGCGTCAAGATGCATGTGGAGGCGGGAGTGGGACAAATACATATTGAGGTCACCGACAAAGGCATAGGCATACCTTACGATCAGCAGCCTTACATATTTAACAGGTTTTTCAGGGCGGGAAACACAAATGATATCCAGGGCATCGGCCTTGGCCTGAACATTGTCAGGCAATACGTCGAGATGCTCGGAGGGCGTATCGGCTTCACCAGCAGGGAAGGCGAAGGTACGGTTTTCACCGTGGACATACCAGCAGCCTTGCCTGGGCATACATCTCCCGGGGTCTGAAAGGGACAGGGATACAGCCTTCCTGTTTTTAAGGCGGATTTACATGAACACATTATTTGCAGTTGAGCCGCTTCGCAGTGATGCGTGTCACAACGCCATGGCCCGGAGTTGAAGAAAGAGTGAGTCTTTCCATACAAACCCGTGAAAAGGATCACTTTTGTCCGTGACTTGCTGCCATACGATATGGTAATTCACGGCTATAGTTTTGCCTCAATCAAATTTATTATTTTTATGAAACAGAAAGTTTTTACAATGATTATGCTGAGCCTTATAATAGGATTGCCTGTATTAAGGGCTCAGACGTCGTGTTCGGATCTGAACGCGTATGTCGATTCCAAGAATACCGGCAATACGGGGTATTATACCCTGAGACTTGGAAATGAGGAAAAAGCGGCTCAAACCTACCATTACAACGGTCCTGGCAGTATTGCGAGTGTAAGGGTATATGGAAATTATCCCGGTCTTACATCCGGCGTTCCTATGAGGGTTACGGTCTACAATGTGGATGCCAGCGGCCGTCCCACTTCAACGCTGCGTTCCGTTAATTTTACATGGTGGTGGTTCAGCAATGCTGCCGGTTACATGAATGTGAGCCTTGGCAGCGGGGGAGTGTATGTAAGCGATGATTTTGCTGTCTCGGTTGAGGTCAGGACTGCCTATCCCTGGGGGAACTCCTTCAGGCTGAGGTATACCGGCGATGGAGAGTCAAAGGGGGAAGACCTGGCGTCGCTCTCGGGTACTTCCACCGGTAATAACTGGGCCAGCGCCAAGACCAGCTTTAGCAAGGACGGTGATTTTTATATCGTGCCCCGCATGAACCACCTGATAAATCCCGGTTTTATGGCCAGCACTTCGTGCGCAGGCACTTCTGCCAGCGTGCAGTTCAACAACACTTCAGAGATTTCGTTCGACAGTATGTTCAATACCATGGCCCTCAGCTCCTATAGTGGCAGTGAATACCTGTACAGCTGGGATTTTGGTGACGGATCAGCAGTTTCGCACGCTGAAAGCCCTTCACATAGCTATAGTTCACCGGGTGTATACACCGTAAAGCTAACCTGTACAATAGACGGATGGGGGAATACCTGTTCGGCTGACTACAGCACAAGGATATCCGTCGGCCTTCAGGGCTCGGTAAAATCCATTGTCAATGTGCAGTGCCATGGAAATGCGACCGGCATGGTAACAGGCGTTGCAAGCGGAGGAGTTCCAGGCTATACCTACAGCCTTGATAACCTGAATTTCGTGGGCAACCCATCGTTCAGCAATCTGGCGGCAGGCAACTACACCATGTATGTCAGGGACACGCTTGGATGCCAGAGCTCGAACATTTTTACAATTACCCAACCCTCAAGCATTTCAGTCAACCCATATAGTTCGAATGCCAGCTGCGGCAATGCAGACGGCTCTATCCTTGTGAATGCAACAGGAGGATCGGGAACACTTACATATCAGCTCAATGCGGGTTCATTTCAATCTTCCAACATGTTCGGCGGGCTTATAGCCGGAACATATACTGTCCGTGTGAAAGACGGGAACGGATGCCTGGCTTCAAGAAGCGTGATCGTGAACGACCTGGGAGGACCATCGTTCATAACCATAGCCAAGACAGACGTCAGCTGCTATGCAGGAAGCAACGGCAGCATAACGCTGCTTGCAAGCGGTGGTTCAGGAGTATTGTCATACAGCATTAATGGCGGCGCAAGTTTTCAGTCAGGCGGTCAGTTCAGTTCACTCCCCGCAGGTACTTATAATATTCTTGTCAAGGACGCCAATGGCTGCCATGATATAGACAAGGTGATCATCTCGCAGCCGAATGCCCAGGTGATGATGTCAACAGTAAAACCCGTTTCATGCAAGAATGGCAACGACGGGGAAATCACAGTGATCGCATCGGGCGGAGGAACTGGAAACCACAGTTTCAGTATCGACGGCATTAACTATCAGTCGGGCACAAGGTTCCAGGGGATTGCCAAGGGTAATTATACACTCTATGGCCGCGATGTGGCTGGTTGTATCGTTACCAACAGCCTGGTCGTGACAGAGCCGGCAGCACTTACCATGAACATTGCTTCAGTTCCGGCTTCCTGCAACGGGTCGTTCAACGGATCCCTCACAGCCAATGCAACAGGCGGAAGCGGGGCATACATATACAGCATAGACGGATTGAATTTCCAGTCTTCAGGGGTATTCCAGGAATTGGGTGCAGGCTCATACAATGTGGTTGTCAAGGATAAGAACAACTGCACCTATATGATCGAGGCAGTCATTTCCGAGCCTTCAGTCATATCGGCTACGATCGCTCCGACAAACTCCACCTGCGGAAATACCAACGGAGGCTTGCTTCTGCTGGCCTCAGGCGGTACAGGATCTTCATACCAGTACAGTATTGATGGTGTCAGTTTCTTTAACAGCGGAGCTTTTTCTTCGCTCAAATCAGGAACATATTATGTTGTGATCAGGGATGCAGCTGCATGCGAAAGAGTATTCGCAGCGGTTGTCAACGATGCCAACGGCCCATCCATTACAGGTGTCTCACATACAAATATTTCCTGCAATGGAGGAAATGATGGCAGCATTACGGTCAATACCGTGAGCGGAGGTACAGGTGCACTGGTCTATAGCATTGACGGTTTAAACTGGCAATCATCTAACATCTTCAGCGAAATAGCTGCAGGTACATATGATGTCATGGTAAAAGATAATGCCGGTTGTATCGGCACCAAGGTTGTCCAGGTGACTGAGCCCAATGCTTTTGTCATTACCAGGACAATAGTCGATGCGGTATGCTACGGTGATAATACCGGTAAAGTGACCGTTAATGCGGGTGGCGGTATCGGTGCACTGGCATATAGCATTGATGACGGCGTGACCTATCAGTCGAGCAAAGTGTTCCAGAACCTGTATGCAGGAACATACTCGGTAACCGTAAGGGATGCTGCCGGATGTCATGGTGATGTATTCTTTACCATAGGCCAGCCTTCCGAGATAAAAGTGAATCCGGGTGCGTTGAACGTAACCTGCAACGGAGAGGATAACGGCATAATCCTGGTGTTTGCCTCAGGCGGAACCGGTATGCTGACTTACAGCATGGGCGGTGAAAGTTACCAGACCTTGAATGTTTTTCCTAACCTTGGCGGTGGAGAATATGTCATCTACGTAAAAGATGCCGCAGGATGCGTCAAAACCAGCGAAGTGGATATCTTTGAACCTGCAGCCATCTGGGTAGGAGATGCTGTGAGCAATGTGTCATGTCATGGTGGCAATAATGGGGTCATAGACCTTACAGTTGAAGGCGGAACACCTCCTTATATATTCAGGTGGACCGGCGGCGGCGCGAGCGAAGACAAGTTCAACCTGGCAGCAGGAGAGTATGAAGTGAACATTACAGATAAGAACGGATGTACATACGAAGAATCCTATGTGATTACCGAACCGCCATCAGCCCTTATCCTGAACGGAACAAAGACCAATGCAAGCACTTCAACATCCAGTGATGGTGCTATTGACATCACGGTAACCGGAGGATCATGGCCATATGCGTACAAGTGGTCGAACGGCAGCACAAATGAAGATTTGAGCGGTCTTACCCCAGGCACCTATTCCGTGGTGGTAACTGATTTCAGTGATTGCCAGACCTCTGCATCCTATGTGATCGGCCTGAAAACAGGTATCGAAAGTATAGCCGATCAGCCGCTGACAGTTTATCCCAACCCGTCCAGCAATGCCTTTACCATCGACTTAAAAGGAAATAATGCTGGCAGGATCAGTATAATAAACGCTATGGGACAGGAGATACTAGTTCTTGGTCCCGTGGAAAATGAAACCACTATAGATGTTTCAATGTGGCCGGAAGGAATTTATTCTATCCAGTTGCTGATGAACGGTCACCTCGTAACCAGGAAACTGGAAGTGAACAGGTAAGATCAAATTTCTATAGGTTAAAAGGGGATGCTGTATGGCATCCCTTTTTTTTGCGCTTATGAATACCATAATCATGGATGCCTGTGATAAAGGTCATTCCCTGCGAAGTTTCATGCATTTAACTTTGTCTGATAAATACTATTTTTATGGCACAGAATGAAAAATCGGGCAAAAAGACCGCTTCCCTTGCAGGCAAGGTATTGCAGGATAAGAAGTCAGGCAAAAAGGCAAAATCCCTGGCGGGCTCTGTTCTTACCCAGGCTCCCGATAAAAAGAAGAAAGCGGGAAGAAAGACAGCAGATTAAAAAAGCTGTCAGGGAAGATGCGTTTTCACTCCCGGCCCGTGGTAAATGCTTGCTATGAATCAGAAATGGCGGGGCACCGGAGTAGTGATTTTTGAAGGGATGATGCAATCCCGACGTGTTTGTTAAAGCGTGTGTATTCTGCACGCGGTTTCTATTAAAAATGTCACGTATATGTTTGATAGACGTCATTGCATTGCAGCTTTTCATAAACTTGTTTTGTTGCAGTTAACTTTTATATCAACAAACAAAAAATTATTATGAAAAAAGATTCAGAAATTCAAAAAGACGTGGCCGAAGAATTGGCATGGGAGCCCATGCTGAGGTCAGACGAAATCGCAGTATCTGTGAAGGACGGGGTGGTGACCCTGGCAGGTACGGTAAGCACTTATGCTAAGAAAGTGGTAGCTGAAAAAGCGGCTAAACGTGTGGCAGGTGTCAGGGCAATAGCCCTGGATCTGCAGGTAAAGGTGGGCAGCATTTTCAGCAGGAACGACAGTGAGATCGCCCATGCTGCCATGGAAGCCCTGAAATGGAACAGCGCTGTGCGTGAAGACAGGATCAAGGTGAAAGTCGAAGACGGTTGGGTAACCCTTGAAGGTGAAGCGGAATGGGAGTATGAAAAGCGGGAGGCCAAGGAATCCGTTGAAAAACTTATCGGGGTGCGCGGAGTCACCAACCTGATAAGCCTTGAACCCAAGGTTAAAATGACGGACGTAAAGCAGAAGATACAGTCAGCCTTTTACAGGCAAGCTGTTATGGATGCGGGCAAGATCCAGGTGGAAACCCTCAATGATCATGTCATCCTGAAAGGGAAGGTAAGATCACTCGCTGAAAAGACCGACGCGGAAAATGCGGCATGGGCGGTTCCTGGTGTGCGCCAGGTGGAGAATAATCTCGAAGTGGATTATCAAAGTGCACTGGCAGCTTACTGATCCTGTTGAGTCCGGATGGATAAAACAGCGGAGGGCAGACAAACATCAATTTTAATCACGTTAAGATCCCTGAAATTCAGGGATTTTTTTTTGTGTTTTGAAGGTCGGAACACTCCCGTTTGCTCCGATATTCTTTAGGCAGAAAACCCTGAATGGTAATTGCTTTATGCATGATGAAGTTCATCAGTACCGATGACACCGGTAGTTAGTCAGGTTTTTTTTAAACCATATTTTTGTGTCTTGAAGAATGTATCCGTAATGCTTCTGTTCAAATTATCCCGATTTTATTATTTATTCGCTGCTGGATGTATAGGCTTCTCCGTATTTTCATTCACAGTATACAATATATCCTTACCGGATAAAATTCCGCAACATCCGCTTACAGGAATTTTCAGCCAGGAACAAATCACATGGATTGACGATAGCGGCACAGTATCAGAGAATGCGAAGGTTTTGCTGGATGTGTTACAGAATTCTTGCCTGGACGGCCTGAATCCCGAAGATTACCAGTTTTCCGGTATCCGGAAAAACCTGAAGGACCTGGATCAGGCAAAAAAAGATGCGAACACATTGAAAAGCCGCGGACTTGCAGCAACGTTGAACCGTTTGCTTGACCAGGCATTCATTTTGTACGCTATGCACCAGTTTCAAGGACGTTTTCGCAATGAGGTGGACCATCCGTATGGTCAGCGCCGGATCACGGCAGTTTTCTTGAAGGATTCCATCAGTAAGGCATTGCTATCCGGCGACGTGCGGCGTATGCTTGCCGCATTTGAATGTCCTTTGCCGCTATATAAACGTTACAAGAATTTGTTAGCGATTTACCTGGCCAGGCGGGTTCAGTCATATGCACGTGTTTCACCGGGAAAAGTTACAGTGATGAACACGCTGGATTCCCAGATTATGATCATACGCATTAATATGGAACGGTGCCGGTGGTATGGAAGAGATCCCGGAAGCGATACCCAGATGATCATTAATATTCCTTCTTTCAGACTCAGCTTGCAAGTGCGTGGCATGCATATCCTGGAGATGAAAATAATTGCCGGTCTGTCCAGGCACCCGACACCAATGATAAGATCTGAGATGAAGGGCATCATACTTCATCCATACTGGAATATTCCACCCGGCATCCTGGCGAGAGATATCCTGCCGGCGACAAGAAAGGACTCTTCTTATCTGAGCAGGCACCAAATACATAAAGTGCATACCGGAGGGAAGGTTCGCTATCGTCAGGATCCGGGTAAGGGGAATCCGTTGGGCGAGATCAAGCTTACTTTTTCCAACAGGCATTTTATATCCATCCATGACACGCCTGACAAGGAACTATTTAAAAAGAATA
This sequence comes from uncultured Bacteroidota bacterium, assembly GCA_937867025.1. Classification (GTDB taxonomy): domain Bacteria; phylum Bacteroidota; class Bacteroidia; order NS11-12g; family UBA955; genus JABMMZ01. The sequence goes on from CALMKH010000114.1 coordinate 12,187, forward strand.
TAAGGAGTTTCAGCAACGGATGCATCCGCATTGAGAAGGCAAGGCAGCTGGCAGCGGCGCTTCTTCATGTGGATTCAGCCAATTTTGCAAATATGCTGGACAGTGTTCCGCCGAGGCAGGAAACATGGATACTGTATAAAGGGGCCTGTGATATCCTTGTTACTTACAGGACAATAGAGTTTGACGATTCCGGAAATCCTGTGTTTCTCAGGGATGTTTATGGAAGGGACAGGAAGATGATGAAATTGCTGAAGTGGGTGACCGGACTTTGAGAGTATGGAACGGGAAGCCACAACCACGCTCAGGCTGAACAATATCTAAGGCGTTTTGATGATCTGAGTGGATGAAAAATCTATTCTTAAAACAGGCACACAAGGTGCAGGAAGCTTTGCGTTCTCTTAATCATTCCGCCGGGTAAAATGAATCACGTCAGCAAATGACGCCTGTCACCCGAACAAGACCGCAGTCCTGATATTTTTGTTAACCTCAATTGCAAGCCATGGCAGAGATATTGTTTAACAAGCAGCAGCTATCCGATCCACAGATTTCCTTTAACCGGGAAATACTTGTGAGCAATTCGCATGGTGCGTATTGCAGCACGACTATTGCCGGCTGCAATACAAGGAAATATCATGGGCTGCTCGTGGTTCCCCAAAAGAGAATTGACAGGGAAAATTACCTGCTTCTGGCGCACCTCGATGAAATCATCCATTCAGGGGGGCAGTCCTTCCATCTGAGTACACACCGATATGCGGATGTTGTGTATCCTGAAGGATACAAGAAAATTGTATCTTTCACTCTGAGGCCGTTCCCAAAATGGATATTTGATTGTGATGGCATCAGAATGTCCAGGGAGATTATTCTGGATGAAAAAAAAGACCAGGTATATGTCGTTTATGAAGTGCTTGAGGATCGCGGGGAAAAATTGGAAATGTGGTTTCAGCCATTGCTCGCTTTCAGGAATACCAATACGCTTGGTAACAGCAACCTGAGCGTAAATACTAAAACCAAAACGGTAGAAAATGGAATCAGTGCAAGGATGTATCCGGGGTTCGACGACCTGTTTATGCAGGTATTTGGAAAATCGGAATTCATTCATAATCCCGATTGGTATTACCAGTTTGAATATGACCGGGAAAAAGAGCGCGGGTACGATAGCCGTGAGGATCTATACTCACCTGGCTATTTCAGGATCCGGCCGGCAAAAGGGGCGCAGATTATTGTCTCGGCCGGGCTGGAACTTTTAAAAAAGGCTTCGGTTACCAGGTCAATTAGAAGTAATTACGAGCATGAAGCCGGGTTTGACAGCAGTCTGAAATCTTTTCTTCAAAGATCGGCACAGCAATTCCTGGTCAGGCGTGATAAGGAATTTGGTATAAAAGCGGGTTTCCCCTGGTTTGGACAATGGGGCCGTGATACATTTATTTCCTTGCCGGGACTGACACTGCTTAATGGCATGACCAGGGAATTTTCAAGTATAATCCAGTCAGCCCTCAAAGGGTTGAAAAGAGGATTGTTGCCAAATTGTGGTCATGGAAGCCATGCGAGCTACAATTCTGTGGATGCGCCACTCTGGCTTTTCTGGTCGCTTAAACAGTACAGCTTGTATGGAGGAGACCTTGCAGAGATATGGAACACGTATGGTGCCAAAATGAAATCTATTCTGACACACTACCGGGACGGTACGGATTTCAATATTCACATGGACGCTGATGGGTTGATCTATTCAGGGGAAACAGGACAAGCAGTGACATGGATGGATGCTGTCGTTGATGGCAAGCCGGTCACGCCAAGGACGGGGTTCGCGGTTGAGATCAATGCTCTCTGGTACCACGCAGTTTGCTTTGCGCTGGAAGCCGCAAGACAGGCAGGAGATAATGCGTTCGAAAAGGCATGGTCGGAATTACCTGCACGGATTGAGTCTTCGTTCGCCCGGAAGTTTTGGCTTCCCGATATGGGATATCTGGCGGACGTGGTTGGGGAAAACCATATTGATACGTCAATGCGGCCTAACCAGATAATCGCCATTTCACTGCCGCATTGCCCGGTGAATATGGAAATAAGGAAACAAGTTCTCCAGGCCGTTACTGACAGGTTACTGACTCTAAAGGGTCTGAGAACACTTGAAACAGGAGATCCTCAGTACAAGGGCATCTACAGTGGCGACCAAAGAACGCGTGACAGCGCCTATCACCAGGGCACGGTCTGGCCGTGGCTTCTTGGCCATTACACGGAAGCTTTGCTGGATATTAAAGGTGATGAAGGCGCTAAGGCAGCGCGCAAGCTTCTGGAAGGATTTGAGCAGGCTCTTTCTGAATACGGGCTTGGACAAATTCCGGAAGTATATGATGGCGACGAGCCCCATCGTCCCGGGGGGTGCATTGCACAGGCATGGAGTGTAGCCGAATTGTTGAGGATGCATCATCTCCTTGATAACTACAGGTCAGAAGCCGGGCATGAATTAAAGGTTGGATCAATCAGTGTTTAAATGATCAGGGTATGCATGTGTTAATGTTTGGCTGGGAATTCCCCCCATATATTTCAGGCGGATTGGGTACAGCATGCTATGGACTTGTTTCAGGATTGGGGGCGAACGGAGTTGACATTACAATGATTGTCCCGGGGAAAATTGAGAATGATGAACGCAACAGGCGGCGTATAGTAAATGCCGGCAGTGTCGATGTAGATACGTATTCAGACCAATACTGGAAGCAAATGACAAGACTGAAGTATATAAAGGTCGACTCCGGTTTGGTTCCTTACACCAGCCCGGGAGGAGCAGACATCCTTTCCACGAGCATAAAACAGCATTCTTCCGGAATCGGGCAAGCCACCAGGTTTGAATTTTCCGGAACGTATGGAAGAAACCTGATGCAGGAAGTGCGTAATTATGCCCTTGTCGGAGCTTCGGTTGGCAGCAAACTGAATTTTGACGTGATCCACGCTCATGACTGGCTTACTTTTCCCGCCGGGATTGAAGCGAGCATTATTTCGGGCAAACCGCTTATTGTTCATGTGCACGCCACGGAATTCGACCGTTCGGGAGAACATATAAATCACGATGTATTTGAAATCGAGAAGAGAGGTTTGGAAAAGGCCGACAGGGTTGTGGCCGTGAGTGCATATACAAAGCAGATGCTGATCGACCATTACGGGATCGAATCAACGAAGATCAGTATAGTGCATAATGCCGCCATGCCATTGAGGGATGGTACTGCACCTCTGCAGTCACAAAAAAAACATGACCTGAAGGTTGTGACATATCTCGGGAGAATAACCTACCAAAAAGGTCCCGAATATTTTATTGATGCCGCGAAAAAGGTATCAGATGAAATACCCGATGCGCACTTTGTGATGGCAGGGAATGGCGATACACTGCTGCCAATGATTGAGCGCGTTGCCCGTATGCGTATCAGTTCGAGATTCCACTTTACAGGATTTCTCCGGAGCCCTGAAACAGAAAGGTTGTTCGGCATGAGCGATGTGTATGTTATGCCATCCGTTTCCGAGCCGTTTGGAATTGCTCCCCTTGAAGCGGCGATAATGGGCGTTCCCGTCATTATCTCAAAACAATCGGGCGTGTCCGAGATACTTCGAAATGCCATCAAGGTCGATTACTGGGACATCAATGCACTGGCCGACTCCATCATTAGCATTCTGCGGCATAAAAGCCTGTCCGACACATGCGCTTCCAACACGTCGGAGGATCTCAGGCAGATCACCTGGGAAAAGGCCGGACTCAAGGTCAGGGAAATATACAATTCAGTAGTAAAATCAAAAACATTATGAAACAAATATGCTTATACTTTCAGGTACATCAGCCTTTCAGGCTCAAATCCTACAGGTTCTTTGACATCGGCACCGGTGCCGGTTACTGGGATGATCACAAAAACAGGAATGTCCTGGAAAAGGTAGCAGAGAAATGCTATTTACGGGCAAACAATGTGCTTCACGACCTGATAAGGGAATATGGAAGCAGGTTTAAGGTGAGTTTCTCCATTTCAGGAACTGCGCTCGATCAATTTGAACAATATGCACCCGGGGTGCTCGATAGTTTTAAGGCGCTGGCTCATACGGGATCTGTTGAATTCCTTGCCGAGACCCATGCCCATTCGCTAAGCTCTATAATATGTCCGGAAGAATTTTCCTCTCAAGTTAGCAGTCACGCAGCAAGGATAGAGGAAGTGTTTGGTCAGAAGCCTTCCGTATTCAGGAATACAGAACTCATTTATTCTGATGAGATCGGGGATATGGTTTTTGATCTTGGATTCAAGGGCATGCTGGCGGAAGGCGCCGTGAAGACACTAGGCTGGAGAAGCCCTAATTTTGTATACAGCAATGCCAGGCATCCCGAATTGAAGCTGCTGCTCAAAAATTTCAGGTTAAGTGACGACATAGCCTTCAGGTTCTCTGATCAGAACTGGTCCGCATGGCCCCTGACAGCCGATAAATTCACGGCATGGCTGAACAGTATCCCAAAGGAGGATGAAATAGTCAACCTGTTTATGGACTATGAAACCTTTGGGGAACATCAGTGGGACGGGAGCGGAATTTTTGAATTCCTCCGCAACCTGCCGGAGAATATTTTCAGGCAAGGGGGTTTCGAATTTGCAACGCCGTCAGAGGCTATTTCGAGATTGCAGCCGGTTGGTATTGTGCGCATGGAGGAACCCGTGTCATGGGCTGACGAAGAGAGGGATCTCAGCGCCTGGCTGGGCAATGATATTCAGAACGACGCCTTCCAATCCCTTTACAGGCTTAAACATCTGGTGAAGCTTTGCAGGGATCCCCAGATTCTGAAGGACTGGAATTACCTGCAGACAAGCGATCATTTTTACTACATGTGCACAAAGTATTTCGCGGACGGCGATGTACATAAATACTTCAACCCCTATTCCTCCCCGTACGAGGCGTTCATAAATTACATGAACGTACTGGCTGATTTTGAACTGCGCCTCAGGAGGCATGTGAAAGCCCTTGAGCGTTCCCGGGCCAGGGCAGGCAGAAGGTTGCGCAAAAGCATGGCATCCGCCGTAAGTCAATAATTGATTAAGCCATGACCGAAATAAATAAACCCGATTTTCTGTTTGAAGTGAGCTGGGAAGTATGCAATAAAGTCGGGGGGATACATACTGTCATTTCCAGCAAAGCGCTGTCCATGGTGAAGGAATTGGGGGATAATTACATAGTCATAGGCCCGGATCTGTGGAAAGACGAGAATAACAATCCTGCATTTCTGGAAGATACCAGGGCATACAACCAATGGATTGAACATGCCCGTTCAAAGGGGCTGAAAATAAAAATGGGGCGCTGGAGTGTGCCAGGAAGCCCATTGGCTATTCTTGTGGATTTTACCCCTTTGTTTACAGGCAAGGATGAAATATTTACCCACCTGTGGCTTAAATATAAGCTTGATTCCCTTAACGGGCAATGGGATTATATTGAACCTGCGCTCTTTGGTTATGCGGCAGGGATGGTCATTGAGTCCTTTTGCCAGTATCATCTCACCTTCAGTGATAAGATAATTGCCCATTTCCATGAATGGATGACAGGATGCGGTATTTTATACCTGCGGGAAAATTTTCCACAGGCAGGAACAGTTTTTACCACACACGCCACGGTGATGGCCAGATCCATTGCAGGCATCGGGCTTCCTTTATATGAAAGCCTTGCCGGTGCTGCGCCTGATGCAAGGGAATTAAATATTGTGGCAAAGCATTCGCTTGAGAAAATAAGTGCAGGGGAGGCCGACTGCTTTACTACCGTCAGTGACATGACGGCCAGGGAATGCAAGAGGTTTCTCGACAAGGATCCGGACATCGTAACTCCGAACGGATTCGATGAGTTTATCGTGCCTGACAACTTTCTGTTTTTGGAAAAACGGGAGATTGCGCGTCAGAAATTGTTTCAGGTGGCCCGTTTTCTTTTCGACAGCCCGGTTGCGGAAAACACTCTCCTGGTTATTCATAGCGGCCGGTACGAATTCAGGAATAAGGGCCTTGATGTGACGATAGACGCCATGGAAATCCTGTCGCATAACACGCCCCCTGAAGTGCCACTGATCCTGTTTATTTTTACCCCCGCATATTGTACAGGTCCGAGAAAGGATATCATGGAGCAATGGCATAACCATGCTGAAAGGGGCAACGCGGTTAACCGGATATTGACACATCATCTCCAGGGTAGCCAGGATGACCCGGTTCTCCAACGTCTCCTGGGAAACCACCTTAATAACAGCAACCCGAATGTCAGGGTTGTGTTTTCACCAGTCTATCTCAATGGTCAGGATGGGATATATAATCTTGACTACTACGATCTGCTTGCAGGGTTCGATCTTTCCATTTTTCCGTCCTATTACGAACCCTGGGGCTACACTCCCATGGAAAGCCTGGCTTTCAGGGTGCCGTCGATTACCAGCAACCTCTCGGGGTTTGGCGTAGCGGTCCAGGCCGGAAAGGAAAATTTTGAGACTGGTATCGGCATCGTAACGCGTACAGACACAAATAGCCGTGAAACATCGGCGGAGATAGCCAGGATGGTGTTGGAGTTCTCTGGAAAAGACAGTGCGCAGATGCATGCCATCAGGGAATCTGCGCAGCAAACTTCCAGGAAATTCCAGTGGAAAAACCTGCTTGGTGAATACAGGAAGGCTTTCCATATGGCGCTAGTCAAGGCCGATAAAAGGGCAGAGCTCTTCATCAAGGGAAAACCGGCTGAAACACATTTCCTTTGGGCAGGATCAAAACCGTCAAAACCTGCTGTACCTATCTGGAGAAAAATATTCATACAGCTCCACCTTCCACCTGGCCTTGAGCCCCTTAAGAAACTTGCCGGAAATCTGTGGTGGACATGGGATTATGAGGCAGCCGGCATGTTCAGAAGCATTGACCCTGTGCTTTGGGAAAGATCAAGGCAAAATCCGCTGGTCATGCTAAACAGTCTTTCAGCAGGAGCGCTGGCAAAGCTTGCCGGCAATAAACCATTTCTTGAAAAGCTCAGCTCAACCGGAAGCAGGTTCGACAGCTATATGCGCTCAGCGGCCCAAGCAGGGCCCTCGGTCGCTTACTTTTGCATGGAGTTCGGTCTTCACGCTGACCTGAAGCTGTATTCCGGAGGGTTGGGAATTCTCGCGGGTGATCTTTTAAAGGAGGCGAGTGACAGGAATATTGCCCTTACAGGTATAGGTCTTCTTTACCGGGATGGATATTTTGTCCAGAAAATATCGGACAGAGGAGAGCAAATGGCCGTAACAGTACCCCAGAGTTTCTCAAACCAGCCTTTGCATCCTGTATATACCAGTGATGGGGATTGGCTCAAGGTCAGCATTGCCTTTCCCGGCAGGACCGTGTTTGCCAAGATATGGCTTGTAAAGGTCGGGCGGGTGCAGCTTTACCTCATGGACACGGACAT
>CALMKH010000115.1 GCA_937867025.1 uncultured Bacteroidota bacterium
AAGCAATACGGGCAATTATTCGACACCATTTCCATATGTCTCAGCAAAGGTTTGGGTGCGCCTGTCGGATCATTGCTGCTGGGAACAAAGGAACATGTCTACAAAGCCAGGCGCCTGAGGAAAGTGATGGGAGGAGGCATGCGCCAGGCAGGCATACTGGCTGCCGCGGGCTTATATGCGCTCAGGCATCATGTGGAAAGATTGGGAGAAGACCACGAAAAGGCCCGGCAGGTGGAGCAGGTATTGCTCAGGCGACCCTGGGTGGAATCCGTATTGCCGGTAGAAACCAATATTGTTATTTTTAAAGTGAGTGAGCATCCCGGCACGGTTTTGTTTCTCAGACATCTTGAAGAGCACCATATAAAAGCCGTATCGATGGGGCATAACCTGGTGCGTTTTGTCTTTCACCTCGATCAGAGCAAAGAGCAGGTAGCCAGGTTGTGCGAGGTGCTGGAAGGATTTGGGAATTGATAGTTAAAGCCATAGAAGAACAGGGCATCTAATATGTTTATAAGCGGATGCTCAATGGTATTTTGTACAGGTTTTCGATGCATGAATTTCTTTTACAAAATGAAAAAATTCACTATCTTTGCACTCCTTAAAAAAGACTCTGTAGCTCAGCCGGTAGAGCAGCTGACTCTTAATCAGCGGGTCGAGAGTTCGAGCCTCTCCGGGGTCACTAATGAGAACAAAAGCCGTGAAGTTCACTCACGGCTTTTGTATTGTAGATGTTTTGCGTATAATAAAATTAATTAAGCATGTAAATGCTAAGGCCAGAAGTTGTGGGGATCAGGTATATAATATAGCTAAACGCAAAGAAAGAATATCAAAAAAATCTATTTCAGCACAATTATCTTTTGCCTTATAGCGTGCCGCTTGCCTGATCCGATAATGAAATAAATGCCCGGAGCAAGCCCTTCTATTTGTATTTCATGAGTGCTGTCTTGATGTATTGCGAATGTTTGAATCGTTTGACCTATTTCATTCTGGATGGAATAGTAACCGTCTACCGCTGACCTGACTACAAAATTTCCACCGTTGGGATTAGGATATATGGAAATGCCATCTTCACCTGCTGCGAATTCTTCAATTTCAAGAGAAGGATCACCTAATTTCATTATAAAAATATCGGAGGAATCAGTGGAACTTAAATTACAAACACCTGTATCAGGATTAATATCAAGATTACCGCTAAAGCCTCCCATCAGGTAGATGTTTCCTGTTTCATCCAGGGAAAACCACCTGCCTTTGTCATCGGATGTTCCTCCAAGATGTTTTGCCCAGCCAAACTGTCCGCTGCTATCCATTTTAGATATAAACATATCACTCATGCCATTGGAAGTCATATTATATATGCCAGTACCCGGATCAAAATCAACTGTTCCACTGAAAGACCCGGAGCAATAGACATTGTTTAATTTATCAGTCCTTATGCGTCTCATATCGTTCTCCCAACCAATTCCATTTAATTGATTAACCCATATCAAATCACCCGAGGAATCATATTTGGCAATAAATGTTCCACCACCCGGCAAATTATTGGTACTGGCTCCCGGATCGAAATCCGTCTCGCCGGGATGAGTGCCTGTAATGACAATATTCCCGCTGGCATCAATAAGAATATCATTGGGGTTTTCAACGCCTAATCCTCCGATTTGCTTTGCCCATACAAAATTGCCGGAGGCATCCAGTTTTGAAATAAATATATCCGGTCGGGTTATATTTTTATCGGTACCGAATGTAGTAAGACTATAAACACCTGCTCCGGGGTCGAAATCAACTGTTTTGCTAAACCAGCCCGTAGCATAAATATTGCCGGAAGCATCCACTGCTATTGACCGGTCAGAGTTTATCCCCTGGGAGTTAAACATATAATGATATTCGGGATTGCTGACTTTTAATGCCCAAACAAACTTGCCTGATGTATTTAATTTCAGGTAAAATACATCTCCGTTATGAGTATCTGTAAGATCAAATACACCCGCATCCGGATCAAAATCCACCTTTCCATTGAAATAGCCAGCAGCATAGACGTTACCGGTCAGGTCCAGGGTTATGGGTATCATCGTATATACATCAAATTTTTTAGCCCATAGCATGTTTCCCGAACCATTGAATTTTGAAATAACGGATGCATTGGCATTGAGGGAAGTCAATGGATAAGTTCCAGTTCCCGGATCAAAATCTACAGTTCCTTCAAAACGGCCTGAAATATAAATATCGTCCAGGGTGTCTATTTCTATTGCTTGTACAACATCGATAGAAGCTCCTCCCATTTGCCTTGCCCAAAGAAACTGGCCATACCGATCGAATTTTGAAATAAACATATCCGTATTTCCATTCGAGGTCAACGTAAATATTCCAGCACCAGGATCAAAATCCCTTGTCCCGCTGAACCCTCCGGCAATGTACATATTGCCCTTTGAATCTACTTCCATTGCAGGGTGAACAGCCAAGCCATAATCAATGATGAGCTGTGCCCATTGAAATTTTAGTGATTGGGAGTTTCCGTACAGGCATTGAATTAACATCACACTCATAATGAGGAACTTTACTTTTGCGAAAAACAGGTTTTTCATAGTATTAGAAATTTTATATCCTTATAGACGATGTCTCAGATGAAATGTGACATACGTGCATGGACATGCCATGGTTTGCTCCAGGCTATCCCTCTTGAAATAATATACATGCAGGAAGTAAGGATAAGCCTAAGCCCCTTTGTCTTTTTCAGCAAAAGATCGGAAGCAACAGTCTGTCAATCCCTTAAATCGATTCAATCATTTTTTTCAGATTTTCCTTGCTGCCTTCCACGGGCTTAAGTTCGATGTGCTGATTAGATGTTATGGTGAAAGTCTCGATGGCATAGAAAAGTTTGTCGCCTTTATAGGCTGTCATGATGATGCTTGCTGTTTCGCCGATGGGAAGCGACGGTTTTTCGAAATCCCCGTGTGTGAAGGAAAAGGTGTTGTCTGTTCTCTGATACCCCGGCAGGTACATGTTCTGGTTTTTGAACACCATGCTGATATAGATATTGTCGTAGGCTGAATGATCCTTTACGTTCGTTACGAATTGTACCGGTCTGGTGCGGGGATCGGAAAAAAGTCTGTCGATATTGGCCCAGCCGAGTTTTTTCATGGAAAATATATACCTTGTACCTTGATCTTCGGCAAAACTGTTGAAGCTGCTTTGGGACGTCTTTGGGTTTGGAATATCCGATTCCCCCGTTTGCACGCCGTTGGCGAATAGTATTCCGTGCAGGACATTCACGCTGTAGCCTTTAATCACCACATTTGTGTCGTCACCCTTTTTGAGACGAAGGCAAATCTTGCGTGACTCTTCACCTATAAACCTCATGATCTCCTGGTAACCGGGAGTGTTTTCGTTAAGACTTCCGTCCACCGTATATGTATAGCTTTTCAAATCCTCACTTATCAGCAGGGGTTGAGCAGGCTTTGCTTCATCAGCCAGTTTTACGGGATTAACCCAATTCAGCTTGCCGTCCTGCATCAGACCTTCATACATCTGCATGCCTTTGAGCTTTCTACCGGCCGCAACTGTTACCAGCACGTCCTTGCCCCTGGCAATGTAAAGCTGTCCGCCGTTTTCCGAAGTGGCATCAAGATAGATCATGCCACCGCTCTGAAGGAATTGACCGTTTGTGGTCGTCGTCATATTCCCGATCACCATATCAATGGGGTCGAGACACTCTTTAATCACCAGGTTTATCCGGCCTTTCACCGGTCTGCCTTCTGAATCAACAAACGTGTTCTTCCAGAACCTGAAACTGCTTCCTTTTAG
>CALMKH010000116.1 GCA_937867025.1 uncultured Bacteroidota bacterium
ATTATTGAGACCGATAAGGAATCCTATTCCGAAGGGGAAAAAGCAAATGTGCTGTTCAAAACACCGTTCAACGGCAAACTGCTCGTGACCGTTGAAAGGAATAAAGTGTTCGACTACAAGATACTTGAGGTGAAAGATAAATCCGCTTCTCTGCAGATCGATCTCGGGGAACAGCACGTACCTAACATCTATGTCTCCGCTACCCTGATCAAACGCGCCAACCTGAGCGATATTCCGTTAACGGTAGCGCACGGACTCAGGAATATAAGCATTGCAAAAGCCAATACGCAGTTGCCGGTCACCATTTCCGCCAGTGAAAGCAGCCGTTCGCAGGTCAAGCAGACCATCAGGGTGAAAACCGCCCCGAATGCGCAGGTCACTATTGCCGTGGTAGACGAAGGCATATTATCCATCAAGAATTTTAAATCGCCGGATCCCTACGGCTATTTTTACCAGAAACGGGCCCTGCAGGTTGAAAGCTTCGACCTCTACGCCCGCCTTTTCCCTGAAATAAGCGCGGCGGCTACCGGCGGAGACGGGTATGGACTCGAAAAGCGTGTCAACCCGCTATCGGTTCACCGGTTTAAACCCGTGTCAATATGGAGCGGCATACTGAAGGCCAACGCCAATGGAGAGGTGGAGTTTACGACCGAGATACCCAAATTCTACGGCGCTGTCCGTATTATGGCGGTCGCCTATAAAGACCAGGCTTTCGGGGCTTCTGAAAAGGAAATGAAGATTTTCGATCCTATTGTGATGAGCACATCGTTGCCGCGATTCCTTTCACCGGGCGATGAGATCAGCATGGGAGTCAACCTGATGAACACAACCGCCAAAGATGGCAGTGTCACGGCTTCGGTGTCCGTTTCGGGACCGGTGGAGCTGATGCAGAGCGATAATGCGTCGCATACCATTGAAGCCGGAAGGGAAAAAGTGATCAACTTCAGCATCAGGGCCAGGAGTGATATCGGAAAAGCTGTGATCAAGGTTAAAGTTACCGCCCTGGGGGAAACATTTACCGATGAGACCGAAATTGCCGTAAGACCTGCAGCCGGATTGCAGACGATCAGCCGTGAAGGGTTGCTGCAAGCCGGGAATAGCTCCGATTTCAACCTGGATGCCGATTTCCTCGGAACCCCGCAGGTGAAGATCGTTGTCAATAATTCACCCCTGGCACAGTTATCAGGCATGATGAGGAGCCTGCTCCGGTATCCGCACGGCTGTGCCGAACAAACCATCTCAACGGCATTCCCGCAGGTCTATTTTTCCGAGTATGCAAAGGCTGTTGGCCAGTTCGCCAACTATGACAAGCTCGGTGACAATGAGTGGAACCCCAACTATAATGTCAACGAGGCTCTGAAAAAACTCAATGCCATGTCTACCGCCGACGGAAATATTGCCTACTGGCCGGGGTATTATAATTACTCGCTTTACCTGAATGCCTATGCGCTTCATTTCCTTGTCGAATGCGAGAAGAAAGGCTTTGAGGCCAACCAGTCACTGAAGTCGAGATTAACCAATCTTTGCATTAACCAGACCTCGGGTTCGTTTGAAGAAACGGATAAGATATGGAGTGAAAGCGGGAAGTGGGTCGACAGGAAATTCATCAGCAGGGAGAAGACATATGCATTGTATGTTCTGGCACTTGCAGGTTCCCCCAACAGGAGCGCGATGAACTATTGCAAGATGTCGCAAGGCAAACTGCACATCTCCTCCAAATACCTCCTGGCCTCAGCTTATGCGCTTGCGGGTGACATGCAGAGCTTCAGGGATATCCTGCCGAAAACCTACAGCCGCGAAAATGATTATGTATGGTCATGGTACGGGTTCTCTTCGCCGGTCCGCGACAAGGCGCTGGTGTTGAATGCGCTCGTAGAGGCTGATTTCAACAATCCGCAGGTATTGCAGATCGTACGCACGCTTTCTTCGGATATCAGCAAGGCTTCATATGTTAATACGAATGAAATGTGCTATAGTTTGCTGGCCCTGGGCAAATACAGTCAGAAAGCCATAGTTCCGGGCGGAAAGGCCGTGGTAATGTCAAACGGCAAAAAGATCGGCACCTACGATGGCAAAACACTTGTGATCAACCTGAAGGAAAAACCGGGAAACATCAGTATCCAGAACACAGGCAAAGGCAGTATATATTACAACCTCATGTACGAAGGCATCAGTTCATCGGGCAAGATCACGGAGGAAGATAACGGCCTGATGGTGCGGCGCTCGTTCTTCAACCGGAAGGGTGAGCCTGTCAACCCTGCCAATATCAAACAGAACGACCTGGTGGTGGTGAAGATCAGTGTGCAGACAACATTCGCCACATCACTGAAGAATGTGGTGGTGACTGATATTCTACCGGCCGGCCTGGAGATCGAGAATCCGCGGCTCACTGCAACCAAGGAGCTGGAGTGGACACAAAACCAGGCCTACGCCGACCATATGGACGTGCGCGACGACAGGATCAATTATTTCATGGATCTTGAGCCGAGAAATATAAAAACCTTCTATTATATGTGCAGGGCGGTTTCAAAAGGTAAGTTCGTCCTGGGACCGGTGCAGGCTGAAGCCATGTACGACGGAAGCATACACAGTTATCACGGGAAGGGGACCTTGGCGGTTAATTAATGAATAAATTGACAATGAATAATGAATTATGGAGAGTTGAGAGGAGGAGGAAAAAATTAAATAATTATAATTAACAATTAAAAGA
>CALMKH010000117.1 GCA_937867025.1 uncultured Bacteroidota bacterium
AACATGGATTGATAAGGGATAAAAAAAAGCCCCTGGGGCTGCCAGGGGCTTAAGTTTGAATTAGCTGTTTTCCTTTCGCTGGCATTACCCAGATCAAGTAATAAGGGTTTACTTCTCAGAATTCTCTTTGCGAATCTCCCCTAAACAGATGCTATCTTACGTCAATACAAAGATGACCGTTTAGTCAAAACACGGTCTTATATAATTTCGTGGAAATGTTGCAGAATTTAAATATTGTTAATGTGACACTGCTTTTAATCCGATAATGGATGCAATTAGCGTTACAATAAAAAACAGCCTCCAGGCATCTGCTGGTTCTTTGAACAGGATGATTCCTGCGATCACAGTAACAACTGCCCCGATGCCTGTCCACACGGCATAAGCGGTTCCGATGGGAAGGGTTTGAGAAGCCTTGTAAAGCAGAAACATGCTAATAAAAAGACAGATAATAAAGCCTGCGAACCACCATGCCGCCGCCTGTCCGGCCGCTTCCCTCATTTTACCAAGGCAGATCGCAAAAGCCGCCTCAAACACACCGGCGATAACCAGCAACAACCAGTTCATACGGATCAATTCGCAGGACCGTATAGACCGTAGGTGATTTTTGAACCGCCCTTACCTTCTCTTCGCACCAGTACCAAGTAATCGCACTTTACCGTACTCCCTTTTCCGGTGACGTGATAAGTGACCGAAAAATGCCCGTCATTCGGCATGGTTTCAATGCGTTTCACTTCTGAAATATCGTTAAATTTTATGCATTTAAATCCCTGTCCGTTGGTTTGGTAACTGCAGAACAATGAGTCCATAAAACGGTCTATATTGCTGTTCATGTTTTTTTCGAACTGCTGCTTCCTGTAATCGGCATCCATCAGGTCAAGCATTGTAATCTTGTCGTGCCTGATCATGGCCTGCTCCAGCCGGGTAAGAAATTCATCGAGCCCTGCATCTGGCCTGGCTTGCGGTTGAACGGCTACAGGACTTTCCTTTGCGGGCTCTGATTCATTTTTTGCAACGGCTTTTTTTCCTGAACAGGAAACGAGTAATAAAACAGCAGAAATAAAAATTAAGATTCTCATATAGGATTTTTGACTTTTACAAAAATAAGGATTTTAAAAATCAATTAAAGGTTGCCTGCGTTTTTCCAATACCTTTTCCACGGTGTGAAAAAGATCAGTCAAGGAGGCTGTTGATCCTTTTTGCGATTAAGCCGGCATCCACTCTCTCAAGCAAGTGTGGCTGCATAGGTACTACTTCCCAGGTAATGGTGTGACCACTTTCGGCAAAGGCTTTCGTCTCTTCGGCCGTCACCATTTTATCCTTTTCGCCTACAAGCAGATGAACCGGTATGGCTATCGCTGCCATATCTTCTTTTTTTATCGGGTTCTCACCTATTCCTTTCATGATGGAGTGCGTTGCATATACGACATCCCTCCAGGCGTTTCCATGTTCTTTTTCCAGTTTTTCATGAATAGGTTTTAAGCCTTCAAGACTGATCCGGCTTATTTCTTCTTCGGCTACCCGGGGGCTCCAGTTCAGTTTTGTCCCGAGGGTTATCACTTTTACAAGCCCCTCCTGATGACGTATAGCCAGGTCGATGCCGGCATAACCGCCCATGCTATACCCCATGATAGTGAATTCGTCGAGGCGTTGTGCGGATACATATCCTGAAATAAAATCTGACAGATCCCGGAGCTGCAGGTCCTTTTTGGGTGAAGCGGCGCGGCCATGTAAAGGAAAATTGAGATTATGATATGTAAAACTTTTATCGAGATACGGTAAAATATGATTCCAGTGAGCATTGCACCCCAGGGCGCCGTGCAAAAGCAAAACGTCTTTCATATCAATGCCTGAAATGCCTTATACCGGTTAACACCATTGCCTGTCCAATCCTGTTGGCTTCGTCAATACTTTCCTGGTCCTTGATCGAACCTCCGGGCTGCGCTATGGCGCCAATACCTGCCTTACCGGCAATATTGACACAGTCCGGGAAAGGGAAAAACGCTTCGGAAGCCATCACAGCACCTTGCGTGTCAAATCCGAACGCTGCAGCTTTTTTGATTGCTGATTCAAGGGCATCTACGCGTGAAGTCTGCCCGCAACCCATTCCGATTAGCTGTCTGTTTTTCACCAGGGCAATTCCATTCGATTTAAGATGTTTTACGGCTTTAATTGCGAATTCAAGATCAGCCATTTGTTCTGTTGAAGGTTTTGCCTCTGTAACGGTCCTGAAATCTTCCTTTTTTTCAGAGCTCCAATCGACATCCTGCTGCAGAACTCCGTTAAGCAGGCTTTTGAACATGATTTTATTGCCCACCGGCTTGTTTAACTTTATAATAATCCTGTTTTTCTTTTGTTTAAGAATTTCAAGGGCTTCATCCGTGTATGCAGGGGCCGTTACAACTTCAAAGAACAGGGAGTTCATTTCACTGGCTGTCTCTGCATCCACTGTTCTGTTACAGGCCAGCACACCACCAAAAGCTGAGGTTGTGTCACATGCAAAAGCGGCCATATAAGCTTCTTTCAGGGTTTCCCGGCTTGCCAGGCCGCAGGAGTTCGTATGTTTGATGATGGCGAATGTCGGTTCGGAAAATTCTGCAACCAGGTGAAGCGAAGCCTCCACATCCACAAGATTGTTATACGATAATTCCTTTCCATGCAGTATATCAAATATCTCGTT
>CALMKH010000118.1 GCA_937867025.1 uncultured Bacteroidota bacterium
GTTCCTACCAATACGTTTACAGGCACGTTATCGGATTTGGAGAACACTGCGCAGCGGTAAACTTCGCCCGAACGCGGAATACCGAGGTTGACGAGATAACCGCTCATTGTGGCGTGATAGGCATTGCTGAGCCTGGTTTTGTATCCCAGCGGCTTGAGCAGCAATTGCCAGCGAAGCCCGCGTATAAATACGGCCAGAACGCCCACGAGCACCGAACAGATAACATACTGAACCTTTGCCAGCCTTATGGCTTGCAGGAATTCGTCCATGCTGAAGTCGCGCTGGATAAAATAAAAGACCAGCACACCGATGGATGCAAATACCAGGTATTTTATGATCTCTTTTTTTTTCAACTATCAGAGTTTGTTAAAGGCGTTAGGGAAGACAAGCCACGGTTTATGCACCTTGGCTTCCTCAAAATCCATCGTGGCAAAGCTAATGATAATAAGTTCATCCCCAATCATTCCTTTACGTGCGGCTGCCCCGTTGAGCCCCACAATCCCGCTTCCCCTCGCTCCCACTATCACATAGGTTTCCAGTCGCTCGCCGTTGGTATTGTTTACCACAAGCACCTTTTCATTCTCTATCATGTTGGCGGCATCCAGCAGGTCGGCATCAATCGTGATACTGCCTATATAGTTCAATTCAGTGAACGTGATCTTGACATTGTGTATTTTCGACTTTAATACTTGGATCATCATAAAACGGCGGCAAAGATAATGAAATATTGAGACTTAATCGTTATTGGGCGAAGATGCGCGCGCCTGGTCATGATCCGTTATCGGACATTGATTTTCAGGCGGTTATGCATCACATTTATTTTTGCAAGGTCAACGTTGGTAAATTAAAAAGCTAAGCCGGCGGCAACTCATTCCCTGTTCCTGCTGTCAATGATAATGGTTACGGGACCGTCATTTGTTAAAGACACCTGCATATCGGCTCCGAAGACCCCTGTCTTTATTTCCTTGCCGCTTAGTTCGGCCAGTCTCACTACAAAATACCCATACAACGGGATGGCTTTTTCAGGGCGTGCCGCCCGGATGAAGGACGGCCTGTTGCCTTTGGCGGTTTGGGCATGCAGGGTGAACTGGCTTACAACCATGAACTCCCCGCCGGCCTCTGCATGCGAAAGATTCATTTTGCCTTGCTCGTCGCTGAATATCCGCATACCGTTCACTTTTGAGGCCAGGTAGTCCGCATCGGAGGTATCGTCGGCTTCTTCAATGCCGAGCAACAGGACAAACCCCTTCCCTATGCTGCAGTGAACCTCCATGCCGATCTCCAGGCTGGCCTTTGACACCCGTTGCAGGACAATTCTCATGGCTGTTTTTCCTTTTCAGGCCTGTACATGACACCTACCTCCACACCGAGGGCGAAGAGGTTATTTCTCTGCTTGCTGTAATTGGCGGGTAACACCGGCAGGAATGCGGTAGGCTGCACATAAACGAACGTATGTTTTCCATATACCGG
>CALMKH010000119.1 GCA_937867025.1 uncultured Bacteroidota bacterium
T
The DNA here is from genome assembly GCA_937867025.1 of uncultured Bacteroidota bacterium. Lineage (GTDB taxonomy): Bacteria > Bacteroidota > Bacteroidia > NS11-12g > UBA955 > JABMMZ01. The sequence continues at coordinate 2 of CALMKH010000119.1, forward strand.
GGAAATGCATGTGGTATTTGATAAGGCAATGTTCGGTCCCGATGCGAAGTCTTCATTGACAATTGAAGAGTTCAGGACGCTTGTTGACGGATGCAGGAAAATAAGTACATCGCTTAACAACCCCGTAAATAAAAATGCCACCGAAGAATATTCAGAATTGAAAATCATGTTCGGCAAATCGTTGTCAGCCAGGAATGACCTTTCGGAGGGGAAAACAATCTCTCTCGATGATCTCGAAACCCGGAAACCCGGAGATAAAGGGATCCCTGCAGGCGCATACCGGGAGATCATAGGAAAAAAAATCAATAAAGATAAAGCTGCGGGGTCCTTTCTTGAAACCTCGGATTTTAATTAAGCAAAACAACAACATGTCAAAACGTAAAATATGTGTGGTGATCACAGCCAGGCCAAGCTACAGCCGTGTGCGCACAGCTCTTAAAGCCATAAAAGAACATCCTGAGCTGGAATTACAACTGGTGGTGGCTGCCTCTGCCCTGCTCGATCGTTACGGTTCGACCGTTAATTATATTGAAAAGGATGGGTTCGAGATCACTGAAAAAGTGTACATGGTCATTGAAGGCGCTACACTTACCACATCGGCAAAAACAACCGGCATAGGCATCATGGAATTGTCCACCACATTCGACAACCTGCGACCTGATATGGTTTGTACCATAGGCGACAGGTACGAAACCATTGCCACGGCCATAGCAGCAAGTTATATGAATATTCCGCTGCTGCACATACAGGGAGGTGAAGTAACAGGAAATATTGATGAAAAAGTGAGACATGCCATTACCAAGTTATCGGATCTTCATCTTGTTTCCAATGAAGACGCGCGGCAAAGATTGCTGAAAATGGGAGAGTATAACGAAAAGATTTTCATTACGGGTTGCCCCAGCATAGATATTGCAAAGGAAGTTGCCGATCAACCGCAGCTCGATTTTGATCCATGTGAAAAATATGGAGGTGTCGGGAAGTATATTGATCCTTCCAAAGATTATATCGTTGTCATGCAGCATCCTGTTACAACGGAGTATGATGCATCCAGGCAACAGGCCCAGGAATTGCTGAAAGCCGTGCATGAGGTTGGGTTACCGGTATTCTGGTTCTGGCCTAATCCTGATGCAGGCAGCGATGGCACCAGCAGTGTCCTGAGGACATATCGTGAGGAGCATCCGGAAAATAATTTCAGATTTTTCAAAAATATGGAAGGCCATGATTTCCTTAAGCTGCTTTTGCATAGCAAATGTCTTGTCGGCAACAGCAGTGTGGGAATAAGGGAATGCTCGTACCTCGGGGTCCCGGTGGTAAACATAGGCAGCAGGCAGAACCGCAGGTTGCGCGGACACAATGTGATCGATACGGATTACACAAGCGAAAACATATTAAAGGCTATACGCAGTCAGATAAAACATGAAAAATACGAAGCTGACCTGATTTACGGAGATGGCAGCGCTGCGGTAAAAATAGCTGATGTGATAGCGAAGGCCAGACCAGACATCAGCAAAGTGATTAGTTATTAGCCAACAACAACAACAAAACAACCAAACAATATGACAAAAGTACTACATGGATTGCCGGAAAAGGTAATCTTCTGCAAAAAATGTTGTATTTCAAACCAAAGACCGAGCACTAAAAGGGAATTCTCGAAAAAGACAACTGAGGATACTGAAACAGTTGGATTCGGTGAAGATGGAATCTGCGATACATGCAAATGGTTTGAATTCAAGAAGTCCATCAACTGGCAGGAGAGAGAGAAACAGTTGGAAGCATTATGCAATAAGTTCAGGCGAAACGATGGCACTTACGATGTAATAGTGCCGTCAAGCGGTGGCAAGGACAGCTTTTATGTCGCGCACCAGTTGAAGTATAAATACGGAATGAATCCCCTGACAGTAACATGGGCTCCGCATCAATATACAGACATCGGGTGGCAGAATTTCCAGAGCATGATAGATGCAGGGTTTGACAATATACTTGTTACTCCGAACGGCAAAGTGCACAGGGTGCTTACACGGCTGGCATTTGAGAATCTCGTAAATCCTTTCCAGCCGTTTATTATCGGGCAAAAGAATGTAGCTCCCCGGGCGGCCTTGCAGTATGGCGTTCAGCTCATCATGTACGGCGAGAATCAGGCTGAAGCGCATAATAAATTTGATGAGAACCTGAGTCCTCTGATGGACATTTCGCATTTCTGCAAAAAGGAAGATGAGGATTTATATTTCGGGGGCGTGCATATAAATGAACTGAAGAATTACGGTATTGACGATAAGGAAATGTTCCTGTACAAACCCCTGAAAGAGGAAGATATAAAACAGGCGGGTATAGAGGTGCATTTTTACAGCTATTACAAGAACTGGTCGCCACAGGAAAATTATTATTACGCGATGGAACATTCCGGTTTTGTATCCAATCCGGACGGGCGCAGCGAAGGCACATACACCAAGTTTGCCAGTCTTGATGATAAAATTGACGGTCAGCACTATTATACGATGTATATCAAATTCGGACAGGGCAGGGCAATGAACGACGTGAATCGCGACATAAGGGATGGATTCATTACACGCGAGGAAGGCATTGAACTGATCAACAAATATGACGGCGAATTCCCGGTCAAATATTTTAAAGAGGTTCTGGAGTATATGGGAATTTCGGAAGAGAGATACTGGGAGGTGATTGATAACGCCAGGTCGCCACACCTGTGGGAAAAAGTGAACGGAGAGTGGAAACTCAGGCATAAAGTGAATTAACGTGTCGCCGAAACGACTGATAGCGCGCCTGGATATAAAAGGCAATCGCCTGGTAAAAGGCATTCATCTGGAAGGGTGGAGGTTTCTGCCGAAGCATCCCAATGAATATTGTTATGAATATTATCAGCATGGCATCGATGAAATCATTTATATGGATGCCGTAGCAAGCCTATATAATCGCGATTCCATCAAGGAGATCATTCGCAAGACCACGGAAAACGTATTTATACCTATTACGGTAGGAGGCGGGATCCGTTCGGTGGAGAATGCCTATGAGATATTGAGAAGCGGCGCTGACAAAGTCGCAATCTGCTCACAGGCTGTAAAAACACCCGGTATAATTTCGGAGGTAGCCGGCAAATTCGGCAACCAGTGCATGGTATTATCGATACAAGCCAAAAAAAATGTGGAAGGCAGATATGAAGTCTGGTATGACGTGGCACGCGAACGTACCGAAATGAATGTGATTGAATGGGCTGTAAAAGGTGAAGAATTGGGCGCGGGCGAGATCCTGCTCACTTCAGTAGATGCGGAAGGGATGGAAAAAGGAATGGATCTGGAATTGATATCCAGGGTGTCGGAAGCCGTAAGTATACCGGTCATTGCAAGTGGCGGACTGGCAAGACCTGAGGATTTCGTAAAGGCAGTGGCAAGCGGCGCGGATGCTGTTGCTGTAGCTAAAGCCCTTCATTATGGAAAAGTGAACATTGAGGACATTAAGAACAAGGCCGCTGAAAACGGTATCAGCACGAGATAATGGGAAAAGAAGTATCTATCATAGATTATGGCATGAGCAATTTGCTGAGTATCAGCAGGGCTTTTGAGCATGTCGGCGCAACAGTGCATATCATAGAAAAACCGGAAGAGGTGCGCAATGCAGATTACCTGGTGCTTCCGGGTGTAGGAGCATTTCCTGACGGCATGAAAGAACTGGAGGCAAGGAATCTTGTTGGTCCAATACAGGAATATGCCGCTTCCGGGCGTCCGCTTATGGGTGTTTGTCTTGGCATGCAAATGCTCCTGACCAGGGGCTTTGAATATATTGAAACCAATGGATTGGGACTGATAAAGGGGGAAGTACTGCCTTTACCCAGGGACATGAAAGGATTTAAAGTGCCGAACATTAACTGGCATCGCACATATGATCCGGGAAAAGGCAATTGGAAGGATTCAATTTTCAGGGAAACGGAAAATGGGGCTTGTTTTTATTTTGTCCATTCGTATTACGCCAAACCGGATCATGAAGAGGATGTCCTGGCCACATCACAGTTCGGGGACCTGGTGTTCGCAGCGGCGGTTAAAAGAAATAATGTCTCAGGTACGCAGTTCCACCCCGAAAAAAGCGGGGATGCAGGACTTGAATTGCTGAAAAACTTTATGGACACCTGACAAATGATATCCATATGATCCAAGCATGAAAATATTATCCATCATACCGGCACGGGGCGGATCGAAAGGCATACCAAAGAAGAACATCATCGATGTCAATGGAAAGCCTTTAATAGCCTATACCATTGAACCGGCAATGGAAGCTCTGAGGAATGGGGCAATCGATGAAGTGATTGTTTCAACCGATTCTGAAGAAATAGCCGAAGTTGCCAGGAGTTTTGGTGCCAGCGTGCCGTTCCTGAGGCCTGAAAATATTTCGGGTGATAAAGCGAAATCCATAGAATTCATCCAACATGCACTGGATTATTTTAAGAAGGGCGGCAGACATTTTGACGCCATTCTGCTTCTCCAGCCAACCTCTCCGCTGAGGACAGGGTCCGACATCCGCGAGGCAATCGAACTGTTTAAAAATAGCAGTAACGACAGTCTGATTTCATGTTTTGAAGAGGAATATATCAACGACCTGGTGATATACAGGCTCGATGCGGACGGTAAAACATCCATTCCTGTGAGCCCCTTGCACAATAAGGGTGTACGCAGGCAGGACCACGGATCGCTTTACGTCAGGAATGGCTGTATATACATCACTTCGGTGTCATTGGCGGAAAAGGGATTTGTAATAGGAGAACAACCGCTGATGTATATCATGGATAAAAACCGTTCCGTCAATGTAGACACCATGGAAGATCTTGAACTGTTAAGAAAAATGCTCCAATGATCGGTATACTTGAACCTTCGGATTTTTCTGAAAAAGCTGTAACTCAGTTAAAAGCTATCGATACAGTGAGGATGTATGATGGGAAAAACCTGAAGGCTTTCCTGAAAGATGTTCATATTCTGTTTGTAAGGTTGCATTATCATCTGGATGCATCATTGCTTGAACAAGCGCCCGGACTTGAGGTCATTTGCACACCGACAACGGGACTTAATCATATTGATCTGGAGTATTGCCGGAAAAAGCACATCCGCATCATTTCCCTTAAGGGTGAAACCGCCTTTTTAAAAACCATACGCGCAACCCCCGAACACACGCTGGGATTGGTCATAGCCCTGTACAGGAACTATTCTAAGGCATTCCTCAGCTCCTCGCACAATGAATGGAACCGCGAAAAACACAAAGGCTATGAAATTTATGGAAGCCATATCGGTATAATCGGATTGGGAAGGGTGGGCAGCATCGTAAGCAAATACCTGCAGAATATGGGAGCAATTGTCGGTTATTATGATATTGCAGACAGGAAAACCCGTGCCGGCACAGTAAAGTATAAATCCGTGCATGACCTTATAAAAAATTCGGAAACCGTATTGCTTTGCAGCAGTTATGATCCTGGTACAGGTAGCATAATCAATAAAGAGGAAATAGATCTTCTGGAAGGCAAGTACTTCATCAATACGGCGAGGGCGGAGCTCACCGATGAAACCTATCTCCTGAAAATGGCGCAACGAAAACATTTCAGGGGAATTGCCATTGATGTCATTACACATGAACAAACCACCAGGAAAACCCTGAGTCAATGGCTCACCCTTGCTGAACGTCAGAATATCATAGTTACCCCGCATATAGGCGGTGCCACATTTACCTCCATGGGCAGAACAGAGGAATTTATAACAGGTAAATTAAGAGCGGCACTTGGCAAAAAATAGAATTTTTTCAACGGATGTTCTCGGTAAGGAGGAGTTGAAGGAGGCCATATCCCTGAAGGCTGATACCATTGTCAGCAATGAAAGGATATGCGATATCCCTCCTGGAATCGACTATATCAATTCTGAAGTGTTCAGGGTGCCCGGGACGCATGAGGCTTATAAATACAATAACTCAATTATTGACAGGCTGTATTCAAAATTTGAAAACAAGCTTGCCGTTAACGGCATTTCAACCAGGAAAGCCATTTCCAAGATGGTGTACTGGACAAACTATAAGACCGGGTATCTTCATGCCTGTATTAATGCATTAGGCAAAGCATCCGAAATCGTCGGCATAAAACCTTACCTGCCCGGAAATATATTCAGGGAAACCATCAAGTACATAAGGCATTATATTTCCAATAATCTCAAGTATTTCCTGCTCCAGAACATCGCTTGCAATGAGGAGGTCAATAATAGGAAGATTGGTCTTCTGGTTAATGACAGTTTTGAATTAGGCATGTTTGAATACCTGGTTAAAACAGCATCTCCTGCGGACCTGGTAATCTTTCATTACGGAAATATTGATTTCACTCAGTACCCGTTTGTTGGTCCGGAAATAAAAACAATCGACCTGAACAAAATACGTCATTACAGCAAGCAACCTTTTATCAATCCTTTTAGTCTAAGGGCTACGGAAACGGCGGTTGTAAATATCCTTGTATCAAACTGGCATTACATATCCAGCGAAATTATGCGCTACAGGTATATTGCCGGAACATCCGTGAAGTCGCTTATCATCAATGTCGGGGAGAATCTTCCTGTGCGGAATCTCATGACAGACATATTCGGGGACACTGTTAAAGTCTATAACACGATGAATGGCATCAAATCGGGTGAGGCACATGATGGAGACGTGTATTTCACCAAATGGTTTGTATGGGATGACATCATGAAAAGGATGTTGGTTGAAAAGTGCGGCGTTAAAGAAGACATGTTAAGTGTCAGTGGTCACCTGATGAAAGACTTTGTAAACGAGTTTACATTTAAGAATACTTTGGAAATTGAAGTGGCGCGTCTGGAAAACAAAAAGGTGATTTCCGTTTTTTCCGTAAGAGGCCAGCGTGAGGAAAAAGTGGAAACTTTCAAGTACGTATCCGGGCTTATAAAAAACAATCCTGAATATGTTCTCATTATTCGACCCCATCCGCTGGAAAATGAGGGCGACTATGCGTTTCCGGACTCCCCGACCCCAAATATTTATTTTGTAAGATACGATTTAAAGAATTCAAAACAGACTTTGTACGACCAGATATTCATATCTGACATTGGTATAGTTTTTGGTTCAACTGTAGCCATGGAATGCCAGTGGATGAATGTGCCTGCTGTCACATTTGAGAAGAGGGAAACGTCTAACATTTATTGTGTGGACCAGGTAAGTATCAGGCATGTTCGTTCGGTGAATGACCTGAGAACTATTCTGGAAACGCTTGAAAAGAAAAAAACCATGGAAACCCGTATAAACACCGACAGTGTTGCCAGGACAATATGGCGCACAATAGAACGCGATCAATATACATCTCTGTCATCTTCAAATTAAAACTATAAAGCATTGCTACTTGCGACAAATTATTTATCTGAAAAAAAATATTTAAAGTACAAGAAAAAAGGGGTCAATATCTTTTTATTCAACGAAATTAACTTTTCGACGGATAATTTAAAGGAAGACACCTTTCTTAACTGCAATTCCGAAAAAGTTCCCAGCACATGGTATACATGGGATGAGAACGATAAATTATTGCAGGTGTTCAAACGGAAATATCCGCAGTTCTTTAACTGGAACGGTTATGATATGACCCTGGTATTCCAGAAAATGCTGTTCTGGACTAATTACAAAACGGGGTTTTTATGGTATTGCAAAGAAAAATTTTACCCCAATGAAGAGGTTTGTCACATTGACCCGCTTCATTCATACAGCATTATTAAATCCGGTATCAGGTACCTCAGAACACGGTTTTCCTATAATGAATCCCCGAAAGCCATATCAAATGTTCAGGCTTCGGATAAATATATAGGAATCCACCTGAAGGACGATTTTGAGCTCGGCCTGTATGAACATTTCCTGAAACAATCTGCAGAAACCGGGCAATACAGGCTTTTCTATGAAAAAGATCTTAACCATGAGAATAAAAACCGGCTTGGTCTGAAAGGCCAGGATATCACCCACATCGATTATTACAGCCCTGTTATCAGTTTTCCGAAAATTAACCCGATTACGCTCAAAGGGGCGGAATGGTTTGTGCTGACAGCACTCATAAGGCATTGGGATGTGATCAACAAATGGATGTTCAGGGCGCAGCAGATTTCGGCCTCAGGAATAAAGAAAATCCTCGTCAATGAGGCTGAAAATGGCATTTACGGCGCATGTTTCGGAGAAGTGATGAAAAAACAGGGCATTAAAATGTACAATACCATGAACGGTTTGAAGGCCGGACAGGCGCAGGATGCCTTTATTAATTTCGACAGGTGGTTCGTATGGGATGAGCAGATGAAAAAAATGCTGATGGAAAAATGTGGCCTGGATGAGAAAAGACTGCTGGTGGCGGGTCACATGATGGAAGATTTTGCAGAAGGATATGTCAACCAGTATTCATTCGGTATTTCCCGGGAACGGTTAGAGGGGAAAAAGGTGATATCCGTTTTTTCCATAAGGACCAAGCGGGAAACAAAATTATTGTCACTGGCGTATTTATATGAACTTGTAAAAAACAATACGGAGCTTTTCCTGATTATTCGCCCTCACCCTGCTGAAAAACCGGAAGATTATGTATTGCCTGATTTCGAATCGGACAGGATACACTGGGTGAATTACAACCAGAAGAATTCCAAAACCACGTTGTACGATCAGATATGCGCCTCGGATGTCTGTATCGTTTACGGGTCAACCGTAGCGCTTGAATGCAAATGGTTCGGAACGGCATGTATTACCTTTGAGCCAAGAGAACATTCGCTGCTGTATTTCGCTGACGGGCATGAAACGGTACATGTCAATAATATGGAAGCCTTTAAAGCAGCGGTAAAGTTTATATTGGACAAAAAGCAGGAAATTGCGCTTCCCCAGACACATCCGAGTGTGGCAACCAAAATGATAGAATATCTCAGAACCGACTGACATGAAAAATATTGTCATAGTCAATTATGGGTTAGGCAACCCGGCCTCGATCAAGAATATGATAAAAAAGGCAGGGGCAGGCGCTGATATCACGGATGATATTTCACTGATTGAAAAAGCGGATAAACTGATTCTGCCCGGTGTCGGCCATTTCGGAAAAGGCATGCAGCTTCTCAGGGAAAAAAATCTCCTGGAAATATTGAATGATAAAGCGCTTAGACAAAAGACGCCTGTATTGGGTATTTGTCTGGGCATGCAGTTGCTCACCAATAAAAGCGAGGAGGCGGACGTGCCGGGCTTGGGATGGATTGAGGCTGAAACAGTGAAGTTCAGGCCCTCAAAAGATACATTAAAGGTTCCCAATATGGGTTGGCTCGATGTTAAGCCGCAGATGCAACATCTGTTGTTTAAAGATCTTGAAACAGCAAGATTTTATTTTGTCCATTCGTATTATGTGGTGCCGGCGAATAAGGAAAACCTGCTGGCATCATCTGTGTTTGAAGAAGATTATGCCTCTGCGATCATTAAGGACAACATAATGGGTGTTCAATTCCACCCCGAAAAAAGCCATCGTTTCGGCTTGCAGATGATGAAGAATTTTATTGAGCTTTAGGATGAAAAGGGTAAGGGTTATTCCTGTATTGACGGTTCAGGGGAGAAAACTTGTAAAGACCGTCGGCTTTAAAAAACCTAATTATATAGGCGATCCCATCAATGCCATCAAAATATTTAATGATAAGGAAGTTGATGAGATAGCCCTGGTAGACATTAGCGCGTCGAAAGAGGGAAGGGAGCCCAATTACAGTCTTATTGAAGAGATGGCCGGCGAATGTTTCATGCCTTTGGCTTATGGCGGGGGTATTAAAACATTTGAACAGGCTAAACGCATTTTTTCGCTCGGCGTCGAGAAGATCATTTTGAATACAGCCTTGCAAGACAATCTTGAACTGATAAGTGAATCAGCCTCCGTATACGGCAATCAGAGCATAGTTGTGTCGCTCGATATCAGGAAAAACCTTTTTGGGAAACGGGAACTGTATTTTAATTCGGGAAGCAATAAATCCAGAATTCCTTACATGCAGGTTATCCGGAATTGCATTGAAGCCGGCGCAGGTGAAATCATTGTTCACGATATTGAAAGGGAAGGCACATTTTCCGGTTACAATATTCCGCTTGTTGCGGAGGTTGCCAAACAGGTATCGGTTCCGGTGATAGCCCTGGGAGGTGCCAACTCTGTCGCAGATATGAGGGAAGTGATCAGGGAAGGTCATGCCAGCGCCGTTGCAGCCGGAAGCTTTTTCATATACAAGAATAACGATCCCAAATCCATACTAATAAATTATCCATCACAGGAAACACTCGAAAAGGAAATATTCGCACATTTATGAAGAGAGACTACCAGCAATGCAGCCATTGCATACTCGATACGCACGATGACCCGGCCATCGTTTTTGATGAAAAGGGCGTATGCAACTATTGCAATGACTATAAACGCAAATACATTGACAATGCGCCTACCCCTGAGCAAAAAAAACAGGAACTGGAAAGGTCGCTGAAAGAAATAAAAGCCGCAGGGAAAGGGAAAAAATATGACTCTATCATGGGCCTCAGCGGCGGAGTTGACAGTTCTTACCTGGCTTATAAAGCCAAGGAATGGGGACTGAACCCGCTAATAGTGCATTTTGATAACGGATGGAATTCCGAACTAGCCGTAAAGAATATCGAAGGTATCATCAATAAAACAGGTTTTGACCTGTATACGTATGTGGTGGACTGGGAAGAATTCAGAGACTTGCAGCTCTCCTATATCAAGGCCTCAGTGCTGGATTGGGAAATACCTACGGACCACGGGTTCTTTGCGATGCTGTACAAACAGGCAGGCAAACATAATATACGCCACATTCTCACCGGGCATAATCACCAGACGGAAGCCATACTCCCAAAAACCATGCGCTGGAGCAAAATGGATACGGCCAACATTACAGATATCCACGACAAGTTTGGAAAGATCAGGTTGCGCACGTTCCCGATGATGAATTTTTTTGAATATGTATATCTTCAGAAAATAAAGAAGATCAACCGCATGAATCTTCTCGAGCTGATAGATTACGACAAGGAACAGGCCAAAAAGATCATTATGGAGGAATTCGGCTGGAGGGATTACGGGGGAAAACATTATGAATCCATCTTTACAAGGTTTTACCAGGGATATGTGCTGAAGGAAAAATTCGGGTATGACAAAAGGAAAGCACATTTATCCAACCTGATCTGTTCGGGACAGATAAGCAGGGAGCAGGCTTTGGCCGAAATAGCGAAACCGGCATACGACGCAAAGCAACTGGCAGAAGACAAGGAATATGTTATAAAAAAGCTCGAATGGAACCAGGCAGAATTCGATGAGATGATGCGCACACCTCCCGTATCGCACCTACATTATAAATCATATGAAACCGGTCTTTACCGCAGGCACGAAAAATTTATGCAGAGCATTAAACCGGTTACAAGACTTATCAGGAAAGTCCTTAAGTGAAAAAAGTCATTGTCATTTCTTTTACGTTCCCGCCTATTGAAGGCATCGGCGGCCGCAGGTGGGCAAAGTTCTCAAAATACTTTCTCAGGGATGGCATTGATGTCAGGGTTGTCACAGCCAAACTGCCTCTCACCAGCGATTCAGAATGGACCGCTGATATAAAGGAACTGAAAGCGGCCGGACGTATTCATTATTTCAGTACATCTTATCCCTGGGCATTGATCAGTCCGCCCCAAAATGTCTTTCAAAAGATAAAGTACAGGTTTGCCTTATTCCGTGTAAAACAAAAAATCAAGGGAAACTTTTACGACAAATCGGCCCTTTGCGAAAAGCCTCTTCTTGATACACTTATCCCTCTTATTGAGCAGGGATACAAAAATATCATCATAAGTGTCGGACCGTTCTACTATGCAAGTTTTCTCACGGACCTTAAAACCAGGTACCCTGGCCTGAACCTGATCCTTGATGTCAGGGATCCCTGGACCAACAACAAGACCTCATTCGGGTACTCAACTCTTGAAAGAAACAGGTTTGCCGTGGAAAAGCTGGCCGAGGCGAAAGTGGCGGCAAATTACGATCATATCGTTTCAGTGGCAGACGACATGGGCGAATATTTTAAAAAGGAATACGGTGTGCCCGAAAACAAAATCCTGACTATTAAAAACGGGTTCGACCTGGAGGATATTCCTGCAGCAACGATGGAAACAAATGAGGCCAGAACCATTGTATTCACGGGTAACTTGTATGAGAAAGCCCATGGGTCATTCCTTATGTTTTATAATCAGCTCCAGGAACTGAAAGACAAAAACCCTGAATTGTTAGACCGTTACCGTTTTCATTTTTACGGAGAGATCCATCCATCCATGAAATACTATTTCAGGTCCGAACTGAACCTGTATTTTCATAATAAAATAGCGTTGAAGGAAGTCTATTCCAAAATATCGAATTCCAGCGCCTGCCTTCTGTTTCTGACCGACGATCTTAACTATTCGTTCAGTACCAAGTTCTACGAATACCTTTCATTGAAAAAGCCCATACTTGTTTTTTCAAAACCGGGCAAAACCGGTGAATTTGTTGAACAGCATCATATCGGCAGGCAGATGGATCACCTGAATCTTGAAGAAACCCTTCTCACGCTGGAATCCGGAAAGTATTACGATATGCCGGTGGACATTTCGGGATATGACGTCAGGAACCTCGCAAAAACATACTTAACACTCATACATTGAAAAAGAAGATCATTACGGTTGTGGGCGCAAGGCCACAGTTTATCAAGGCCGCTGCCTTGAGCAAGGCAATTATGGAAGACGGGCGCATCGAAGAAGTGATTGTGCACACCGGTCAGCATTTTGACGAAAACATGTCTGATATTTTTTTCACTGAAATGCAGATACCCCAGCCGAAATACAGGTTCTCGATCAACGGATTAAACCACGGAGCCATGACAGGCCGGATGCTCGAACAGATAGAAGATGTGATACTGACAGAAAAACCGGATCTGCTGCTGGTATACGGCGATACCAATTCTACGCTGGCCGGCGCCCTGGCTGCAAAAAAACTGAAGGTAAAAGTGGCCCACGTGGAATCAGGCCTCAGAAGTTATAATATGGCAATGCCTGAAGAGATCAACAGGATACTGACGGACAGGATATCGGATTTCCTGTTTTGTCCTACCGATACCGCCGTTGCTAATCTGAAAAGGGAAGGTTTTGATACATTCCCTGCGGTGATCAGGAATACGGGAGACATTATGTTCGACAGCCTGCTGTTGTTTAAGCAATATATCGGCAATGCTTCGCAGGAGATTAGAAAAATAGCCGAAGGAACTTTTATTCTTTGCACCCTGCACCGGGCCGAGAATACTGATGATGAAACGAGGTTGACCGGTATTTTCAACGCATTGAACCGTATAGCGGAAGAAAGAGTCATCATATTGCCGCTGCATCCCCGTACAAGAAAAAAGATAGATAAAATAGATCTTCATGACAATATAAAGATCATCGATCCGGTAGGTTATTTTGAAATGTTATACCTGCTGGAACATTGCAGCCTGGTAATGACCGACAGCGGGGGCTTGCAGAAGGAAGCGTTTTTTAACAGGAAATTCTGCGTGACGCTCCGGGATGAAACCGAATGGACGGAGCTCGTAGACAGCCATTGCAACAGGCTTACCGGCGCAGATACGGAACTCATTGTTAACACATACCATATGCTTAAGGATCAGCAATTCACGGAAAACCGCAATTTTTACGGTGATGGTCACACAGCAAGACACATAATTGAGACACTTCTTATGGAGAACGCACAATCTGTTAAGAATTTGTAATTTGAATATCTCAACCGGCATATAAATTTGCAGTAAAATCAACGTATGCAGGAACAATTGGAAAACCACGAGTACATCCGGGAGATTTTGTCTCTTGAGAAAAAATATCCGGACAGACAGGAATTCCACGCCCATGCCGGTCCGGTTCTGTCGCGTATGGGTCAGGATGACGATTTTCTCAGGAAGGTCATCAAAAGGAATTTTGAAGACCAGGGATATCTCAACCAGAAGTGGAGCCTTTACAACATACCTTTTTTCTATATTTACGAAACGGCTGATTTCAACCTGAAAATCCATATGTTTCCGGGAATGAGGAATTTTGTCCGGGGAACAGCTGCGCATTGCATCCATCATCATAACAATTATATTCTTACCACAACAGCCATTTTCGGTTCAGGCTATGAAGCCATGCTCTTCGATAAGGAGATTTTTATGGATCCTGTGACATTGGTCACAAAACTCAGCCTGTATAAAGATTTCAATCAGGATGACGAACCGGTTCATACGGTAGATGCATGGCAGCCGCATCTTGTATACAATCCCCGGACATTTTCAGCTACGCTTCAGCTATGGACACCGGACGAAAAAAGGGTAACGGATTCACTGAGGACAAATCCTGTTCTGAAAGCCATAAAAAGTCCTTTAAGAAAAATAATCTACTCATTCGGATTGGAGAAGAGATTTGGAATAGCTGCACAAAAGACATATCAGTGGTATCCCGAAGGCGATCATTTTAAGGGCATAGAGGAAGATGCCTATTTTGCGCCCACCCGGAATGCGGTCGGACCGGAGGTGAACACTTACAGCATGCAAACCGTGTTCTATTTTCTGCAGCAGAAAGGTTTGATCGACAATGAATTGCTGAGCCGGATGAAAAACAATCCCGGTGTTCCTTCTTATTACCTGCCCTTTATTGAAAAGGCCCTGAAGAATGAGATGGTGGAGGAAACCTATTGCAAGGAAACAATTAATATTCCGCAGGGGACATATAGCAGGCAGGATGTCTTTAACGCTCTGGGTAAATAAGGACATCATATTTCTCCGATGAGAATCATCTATTATTCACCGCATCCAACCCACGATATCGTCAGTGAGGTGGGTTATTCCACGCATCAGCGGGAAGTTATCAATGCGTTAAGAATGCTGGGCCACGAAGTGATGACAGTAATCATGGGAGGCGAGAATGCCCTGGATCACCAGCTTATCCGTGAAGAAAAAATCAACCCTTCCCCCTTAAAACTCGCATTAAAAAGGATCATTCCACGGTTTATCTGGACCAGCCTTAACAATTATAAGCTGATATTGCATGACCGGACGGCCGGGAAAAGGCTGGAAGAAGCTATCAACCTGCATAAGCCCGACCTGATTTATGAAAGGTCGGAATACCTGCAGGATTCAGGTGCAAGGATGGCAAAAAAATACGGTATCAGGTATTTTCTCGAAGTGAATGCCCCATTTGTTGAGGAAATGCGGCATTTTGAAGGGTATTCGTTATATGAAGGCAAAGCCCACAAGGTCGAAAAGTTCAAGCTTGATGCTGCAAGGAAAGTGTTCTCAGTATCGTCTGCATTATCCGGTTTTCTCTGCAAAAGATATAACTGTGATCCTGCCAAGATCATTCTACAGCCTAATTGCATCAATCCCGCACAACTCAGTGACAATGGCGGAATAGAGGGTCTTAAAGACTCCCTGGGGCTTGGGGACAATAAAGTCATAGGCTTTGTAGGATCCATTTTCCCGTACCATGGGGTAGATGTATTGATAAAGGCTTTCGCAAAGGTAAACAGGGAGGATGCAGGCACACGCCTGCTGATTGTTGGAGATGGCACTATCATGCCCGATCTCAGAAAACTGGCGCAGGACCTGGGAATGTCAGAAAAAATAATATTTGCCGGTAAAATCCCCCATAAAAATGTGTTCTCTTATATTCAGATCATGGATATATGCGTGATGGCAAAGTCAAACTGGTACGGTTCGCCGGTCAAGATATTCGAATACGGCCTGATGAACAAACCTGTTATCGCTCCCGACACCTCACCGGTCAGGGATGTCATGGTACACCGGGAGTCCGGCCTGATAGTAGGTGATGATGAAGATGAACTGGCAGCAGCTATCCTGTCATATCTCAATAACGCGGAACTTGCAATGTCCTGCGCGGGAAATTTTCACCGGAGGGTCACGTCTGAATTTACCTGGCAAAAGGCTGCGGAAAGAATTATACAGGAATGCGCATAGCACTTATAACAGATGGCATTTATCCGTATGTGATGGGCGGCATGCAGAGGCACTCGTTTTATCTTGCCAAATATTTAAGCAGGAAAAAAATATATGTCACGCTTGTTCATTTTAACCAAAGTGCGTATGACATTCAGAAGCTTGAATTTTTTACCGAGGAGGAAAAAGCTTATATAGAGAATATGGTCATCCCTTTTCCTAAAGGCGACAGGTTGCCCGGTCATTACATCAGGTCTTCCTATAAATATTCATCATTGGTATACGAGGCATTAAAGGAAAGGTTGTCTGAATTCGATTTTATTTATTCGAAAGGGTTCAGTGCCTGGAAACTGATTGAGGAAAAGGAAAAAAATCCCGGTAAATTCCCTCCGGTAGGCGTGAAATTCCACGGTTATGAAATGTTTCAGAAGGCAACCAAGCTTATCATCAGAATTCACCAGATGATGCTGAAAGGTCCGGCCCGCTGGATAACGCTTCATGCCGATTATGTCTTTTCGTATGGAGGAAAAGTTACCGGACTGATACAGGCACTCGGTGTACCGTCTTCCAGGATTCTTGAAATTCCCGCAGGTATCGAAGCGGACTGGATTAGTGAGAACACCGGTATTTCCGGAAAGACTGTCAGATTTACGTTTCTCGGCCGGTATGAAAGAAGGAAAGGGGTCGAAGAGCTGAATGAAGCCATAGGTATGCTGTTAAAGGAAAACCTGGATTTCAGGTTCAATTTTATAGGTCCGTTCGAGGACAGCGAAAAAATTACATCAGACAAAGTGGTATATCACGGCTTGATAAGCGATAACTCTGAGCTTAAAAA
Source organism: uncultured Bacteroidota bacterium (assembly GCA_937867025.1). Taxonomy (GTDB): domain Bacteria; phylum Bacteroidota; class Bacteroidia; order NS11-12g; family UBA955; genus JABMMZ01. Next base: position 16,844 of record CALMKH010000119.1, read on the forward strand.
GCGGCTGGATGATACGGATGTGCTCGTTTGCCCGAGCTGGAGCGAAGGCATGCCTAATGTCATTCTTGAGGCCATGGCCAGGGGATGTGCCATCATTGCCACGGACGTTGGCGCGGTCTCGTTGATGGTCGACCATACCAATGGTTTCCTGATCCCGCCCGGCGAGGTAATCATATTGTTTGATTCGCTGAAAAAGATGACAACACTTGGCCCCGAAGTCCTGGAGGAGATGAAGAAGAGCTCGGTTCAGAAAATTAAAAGCAGGTTTGTATACGACCTGATTATTGATAAACTCATTCGTGTTTTGGAGTCCGTTAAAGTTCAGCGACATGATCATTAAGGAATACGAAACAACATATCTCGAAGATGTGATCAATCTTTTTGTTGAGGAATACAAGGTTGACAGGACAGAATATAAAGACAATTTTCTAAGGTTCTTTGAACATCCTTACCAGGCTGATCAATGTATACGCATTATAGCGGTGGATGAGGATGGCCGGCTGATGGGCTTCCAGTCGTTTTTTTACTGGCCTTACGTCAGGAACGGAAAACACTATAAGGTGTATCAGTCGGGAAGCTCTATTGTGTCAAGGCATGCGCGCGGCAAGGGTGTATTCCAGAAGATGCTGGGATATATGGAGGTTGTGAAGGAAAAGTACGGCATAGACTTTTTCATTGGATTTCCCGTAGAAGCTTCTTACAAAAGTTTTATGTCGAACGGCTGGGCAAATCCGTTTAACATGCAATGGTATATAAAGGTCAAGAATCCTTTCGGCTTCCTGTTCTCATGGATGTACCCGTCGGATAATCATGTAAAATGGCAGGGCCCATTCAATTCCGGTGTTTTCAGGATGGAGAATTCAAGGGAATTCCTCGACTGGCGCCAGAATTATCAAAAGGGAAGATACCGCATGTTCAGGTACGACGACGGCGCATACACATTTGAAGTAAACCACAAAGTCAACACCCGCAAGGGTATATTTACAGAGCTGATCATCGGTGAGGTGCTTTGCAGCACAAACGATGAAGATTTTATAAAGCAGGCTTTCAGGAAGTACAGGCGCTGGCTTTTTTTCCAATGGGATATAGCCCTCATATCGTTTTGCACCAACAACGAACAAGATACGGTATCGCAATACATTCTGGCATATGGAATGAAGCCGATTGAGAGGAAAGTATACTTCATAAGCAAGTATGCGCCCGAAACAAGATCCGCTGACTGGCTGATCTTCCGCTCGGATATAGACACCTGGTAAAATGGGACGGCTTATTAAAAATATACTTGGTTTACTTGAGCGTCTGCTGTTCTTCAGGCCTTCGCCTCGAGGGTTGTTTGTCATTAATTACCACGGTACGCCTGAAACGGTTTTGGAAAATGTGGCAAAGCACCTGGAATACTATTCAAAAAACTACCTGCTGATCGGTCCGGAGACTTTCGAGGACATTTGCCGCAAAGGTTCTTATCCTCAGGGGCCGAAACCTTTACTGCTTCTGACGTTTGATGACGGCATGGAGAATAACAGGCATGTTTTGAGCCTTCTGGAAAAAAAGGATATCAGGGCATTTTTTTTTGTTATACCGGCTTTCATTGATGCTGCGGATCCTGAAAATTATCTCGCCACCGTTATCAGGCCAGGTTATTCCAACAGCAAGGAAACTGCGCCTGAAGATTTTCGCCCTATGGATTGGGATACTCTCAGGACATTGCTAGCCAAAGGTCATCGGATAGGTTCACACACATACTCTCATAGTCTGGCAAAAGAAGACGATGAGGAAAAATCAAGAAAGGAAATCGTCTACTCCAGACAGCTGCTCGAAGAGAAATTATCTGCCGGGGTCCCGTATTTCTGTTCCATCAATAATACCGCGGTATCTATCGGTCCCTTGCAGGAACAGCTGATCAGGGCGCATTACTCATTTCATTTCACGACATTCTATGGCAACAATTATCCATCCGTAGATCCGCTGAGGATAGAAAGGATAAATGTTGAGGCGTACTGGAATATGAACGAAGTGCGCTATGCCCTTGGAAACATCAGGAAAACATTGATCAAAACATAATAATAATATGCTTAGAAAACTACAATCGCTCAACCTGCACATTTTAGTTGTTTACCTGCTGCTGGTTTTTCCGATGTTCTATTATGTCTACAAATTCGGTGTGCTGCTGATGGGATATGATGATGTCAAATCCTACCTGAAGCTTTATGCGAACCTCAGCGATCCGGAGGTGCCTGCCCCATTCAATATGCGGCTTATCAGCGCATCGTGCATCCATTTTATGGATAAGCTCGGCCTTATGTACAACACCGAGTGTTCAATAGATACTTACACGTGGGTGAACAAGAGGATTTTCTTCAACAGTATCTTTTTCAATTTTTTCTGCATAACGGCCACCTCATTTTCCCTGTTCACCATATTCCTGAAACTTAATTTTTCAAGGATTATGTCCTTCCTTGCTGGTCTTACATACCTGCTGGGTTTCGGTACTATCTTTTACCTGATGATGCCGGGTCCCGACGCATTGTCCGTGCTGATCTTTACGTGGGTGGTATATTTCTATATCCGCAGGAGTTACTGGATGCTCCCGTTTTTTGCCGCCCTGATATTCCAGCGTGAATATTATTTTCTCTCCTTCTTTGTGGTGGCCTTCATGGACTTTTTCAGGCATGGCAGGAACCGCTACTACCTGTGGATTTCAGTAGCATCTGTTGCAGGGTTCGGCATTTATTTCATATTGAGGAAAAATGTATTTCACACCATACACTGGAGTCATCAGACCAATCCCGAATTCCTGTGGTCGACACTGTGGGAAAACGATCTTCAGCTGGTACCCCTGATCAAACAGAGCCTGATGACCATGAACGTTTACCTGGTATATATCTTTATCCTGGTGTATAAAAAAATGAAAGGGTATTCCATCAACAGCCATCACCTCTATATCACATTATTATTGCTTGCGGAAATAACGATCCTGAGTTTTGCAGCGACATTCGGCACAAATAACGGGAGGTATTTTTACCTGAATATCCCGCTGTTCCTCTATTATATATTGCTCGAGCTGAAACCGTTTAAGCTTGTATTGACATCGGAGGGGGAAACGCCCGCACAGGCTGTTCCCTGAGCCGTTTCTTTTCGGCCAGCCTTGCCTTTACAATTTTATAACTGAAATAATAAATAAAAAAGAACAGGAAGAATCCGTTTCCGAAGTAATTGCCTGTTCGCACCAGTCTGACAATGATCAGAATAAATATGCCCTGATTGATCAGGGTGTAATCTTTTAATTCTTTATCGTCATATCCTCTTCTTCTAAGGAAATTCTTCAGCAGGAAGGTAAAGAACAATCCCAATCCCATCAAGCCGGTCTCGGACATGAGCCGCACAAACAATGAATTGGCATCAGCCGTATTAAATACACCGTAACGGATAATAAAATCATCATCAAAAAATTTTCCGAAATGTTTTTTGTAATTCGTTTCGTGGGTTCCAAGACCGCTTCCCGTCAGGGGTCTTTCAGCGAATGAAGCCTTTGCGATCACAAAATTTGAATATAATGCGAAGCTGCTGGTGTTGAGTTTTTCGATGTCTTCCTTTTTGGTTGAAAGACTCGTAAACGCACCGAGTGTCTGGGTATACTTGATGTTGAACTCTTTCCATTCCTTCTGAATGTTTGAGAACGAATAGCTGACAATCAGCAGCACGATCGGAAGAAAGACAATCCTCCAGCTTTTCAGGGAAAGGATTTTTTTGTTGTAGAGCCACAGCGCCACGATGCCGCCAATGCCGATAACCCCGGCTGAAGAAAATGTAAGCACAAAGCAGAGCGCAATAACGGAGATCATCACGTAATTGTTCACTTTACTGATGATGCGCTCGAAATCCGTCACCTTGGAGAACACAAAGAACAGGGCCGGCAACAATACCACCGCCAGGAAATAGGGCTCTCCCATAATGCCGAATATCCTGTAAAAGCCCATGTCGGTTCTTTTCATCTTATCATTGATGTGGATGCCGTTCATGTTGAGCACTTCTTCCAGAAGGCCCTCCAGGGCCACAAAGAATGCGAGGAACACATACATCCTGAATATCTTTTTGATCTCGAAATTATTATAAGCTATGAAGGTGTAATACGCGATGGATGTAAAGATGAGGCCGATAACCTGCTTCGTAACCCCCAGTGAATATGTATTGCTTAAAAGCGTGACTGCAAGCGATGTCAGGATCAGCACGGTGATGCTTATGGAGAACCATCTGGGCAGGAGTTTGATGGATTTTTTAGTGCGTATATAATAAAAGATGCTGATGATGAACACAAGATAATACACGTAAAAATCGAAAGGTATCCTGTGCCTCAGAATGATGAAATCATCCATGAAAACCGAGGCCACCATGGCCCAACTGATTATGTTTTTGAATTTCATGAATTAAGATTGATCTTTGCAAAAGTAAAATTTTGCGCGTATTAATCCTATATACAGAACTCGCAGGCTATGTTTTAGGCAATATTAACCGCTACCTCCAATCTTACAAAGACGCCCGCGTCCTCATCGTACATTACCCTGTCAATCCTGAAGCTCCCTTTAATTTCAACCGGTTTGAACGTATTACGTTCATAGATATCAGCAAAAACAGCCGGGAAAATATCCTGAAAGCCATAAACGAATTTAATCCTGCAACGGTGTTATGTTCGGGATGGGCCAACACATTTTACCTTGAAATCACCAAAAAACTTCCTGCAAACGTAAAAAAGGTGGTTTGTCTCGATAACCAGTGGAAGGGATCCCTTAAGCAAAGGATTCTGGTGATGGCCTCGCCTTTCTGGCTATTGCGGATGTTCAGGTATGCATGGGTGCCGGGTGAGCCGCAGAGGCAATATGCCCTGAAGCTCGGATTCCGGAAGGACCGCGTGTTCACAGGCCTGTATCCGGCCGATTCAGCGCTTTACGGAGCAATAGGTAAAAAGAAGCTTGAAGGGAAAGGGCCTTATCCCAGAACGTTTATCAGTATTGCGCGGTATATCCCTCAGAAGGATCTTCCGACGTTATGGAAAGCGTTTATTGCCGCAAATAAAAAGACGGGTGAATCATGGATGCTGAAATGTTTCGGGTTTGGCGAGCTGTTCGAATCGCGGATACTGGACAGTCATATACAACACCTGGGCTTCAAGCAACCCGGAGAGCTGGAGCAGTATATAAAGGAAGCAGGAGTGTACGTTCTCCCGAGTACGTACGAACCCTGGGGAGTGGCCGTTCATGAAATGGCGCTGAGTGCTTTGCCTCTGGTTCTCAGCGATAAGGTGGGTGCGGGTTCTATGTTCCTGGATAAAAGCAACGGTTTTAAATTTGAAGCGGGAAACTCCGCAGAGCTTGAGTCCGTATTGATAAAGATCATGAACATGAGCGATGATGAGTTGTGGGATATGGCGGCAGAAAGTTACAGGGCAGGACTAAAACTCACCAGCGATGACTGGTCGGAAACATTGAAAACAATAACGGATGACTGAATATGTGCGGCATTAACGGCATTATAAGAATACAGGATAAACAGCAGGCGGCCGAATCGCTTGCCCGCATGAATATGTGTGTGGCGCATCGGGGGCCTGACGATAGCGGCGAATACGCGGATGATTTTGTGGCGCTCGGTCACAGACGGTTGTCCATAATTGATCTCTCGGCTTCAGGGCATCAGCCAATGTTTTCACAGGATCAGTCAGTGGTCCTCATTTTTAACGGGGAGATATATAATTTTCCCGAACTTAAAAAACAGTTGGCGGATTACCCGTTCAAAACGGACACCGATACGGAAGTGATCATTGCCGCTTACCTGAAATGGGGTATTGCATGCATTGAAAAGCTGGACGGCATGTTTGCCATTGCCTTGTACGACAGGCAACAGGGGAAAGTGTACCTGGTGCGCGACAGGCTCGGTGTCAAGCCGGTCTATTATTATGTTTCACCCCGTGGAGAGATATTTTTTTCTTCGGAAGTTCGTGGAGTAATAGCCGGTGCGGGCATAAAACCAAAGCTGAACACCGCATCGGTCAGCGACTATTTTACGTTCCAGACCGTCACAGGCCAGGCTACGCTTGCCGATGGAATAAAGATGCTGGAAGCTGGCAGTATTGCAAGCATCAGCAGGGATGCCTTTGATATAAAACCGTACTGGAAACTTTCATATGCAACGGATGAAAGTATAGGATACGATGAGGCGGTAAAGACCACGCGTGAACTGGTATTCAGCGCGGTGAGTAAACGTATGATGGCCGATGTGCCACTCGGCGCGTTTTTATCCGGGGGTATTGACAGTAGCGCTGTGGTGGCGGCCATGGCCGAATCGGGTTACAAGCCCAATACGTTTAATGTCAACTTTGCCGAGGGAAAATTCTCCGAAGCGGCGTATGCCCGCATGGTGGCAAAACGGTTTCATACCAATCATACCGAAATCAACCTGAAGCCCGAATATTTTTTAAACCTGCTGCCAACGGCGGTCAGGGCGCTCGATCATCCCAGTATCGACGGATTGAATACTTATGTGGTATCCAGGGCCACTAAAGAAGCAGGCATTTCCGTGGCGCTTTCAGGTGTCGGGGGCGATGAATGGTTTGCCGGATATCCTGTCTTTCACAGGATGTACCATGACAAGCTGAAAAGGTTCAGGATGATGCCTAAGGTTTTGCGTCAGTCCGCAGCTGGCCTGGCAGGCGCGGTGGCCAGGAATGAATCATGGTCCAAGAAACTCGAGCTTTTAAGTTCCGATCTCAGGTTTTCAGACCTGCACCTGGCTGAAAGAAAACTTTTTACCGCTTCCCAGATACAAAGACTTTTGAAACAGGTAAATGCGCCTGACAACAGGAAGCATCCGGATATTCAAACTATTTCGGACCTGTCCATTGCCGAATGGGAAACCTACCTGATGCCGGTCCTGCTGAGGGATACTGACCAGATGGGTATGGCGCATTCTCTGGAAATACGGGAGCCGTTCCTGGATTATAAGCTGGTCGAATATCTGTTGTCGCTGCCTGCCTCCTATAAGTTCGGCGAGAAACCCAAGCAGCTGCTGGTATCCGCGATGGGCGATCTGCTGCCTGACGAAATTGTGTCGCGGCCTAAAATGGGATTTGTGCTGCCTTACGAAGTATGGATGAAAAACGAACTGAAGCCTTATGTAAAGGAAGGCCTGAACACCCTCAAGCATCATTCGTTCTTTAACGAAGAGGGTATTGCAGACCTGGAAGCTCAGTATTTTGAAGGCAGACGGAGCATTAAATGGAACATGATCTGGAGTATGGCGGTGCTGGGTCACTGGATCAATAATAACGGCGTGCAATAATGCAGACTATACTTGTATTTTCGGATTGGTATTATCCAGGCTACAAGGCAGGCGGCCCCATCCAGTCGTCCTACAACCTTTCTGTGTTGCTGAGCAGGCATTACAGGGTGAGGGTCGTTACGAGGATCACGGATTTGAATTCAACAGCACCCTACCCGGGAATCCAACCGGATACATGGGTGGAGTTGGGAGAAAACCACGAGGCATTGTATGCAAGTCCTCAACGTATCAAAGCTTCCTTCATCAGGCAACTTATAAAGGAAAACAAGGATAGCATCATATTGATCAACGGTTTGTATTCTTTTTACTTCAGCATTCTGCCAGCATATTACTCGATGCTGCTGAAGGTAAACCGCGTGTTTATTTCCGTGAGAGGCATGCTGCACCAGTCGGCCCTTTCGGTTAAGCCCGCAAAGAAAAGGATATTCCTGTCGTTTGCGAAGGGCTTCGGATTATATGCGCGTGCGACGCTACTGTCCACCAGCCCCAGGGAAACATCTGAGATCAGGAAGATACTTGGCAATGTGTCTGTGAAAACAGCGCCTAATATTCCGTTGATGCCCCGGGCTTCATACGACGAAAGCCGGCTTTTCAGGGTGGGCGGAAAAACGAGGTTCCTCTTTTTGGGAAGGATAGCACCGGAAAAAAATCCGGTAGCAGTAGTCGACGCGTTCATGCAGATCGCCGAGCCCTGCCAGCTGACATTCTGCGGTTCGGGCCTTGACAGGCAGTACGCCGCTGTATTTCATGAAAAGCTCGGCAAATTGCCGCCCCATATTGAAGCTTCTTACATAGAGGAGTTGCCGCACGACAGGATCGGAGACCTGCTTGACAACACCGATGTGATGATCATGCCGAGTCTCGGCGAGAATTTCGGGCATGCCATTTTTGAAAGTTTTGTGCACGCCGTTCCTGTGATCATTGGCAACAATACCCCATGGACGGGCATAGAGGAAGATAAGGCGGGTGTGGAGGTGGATCCGAAAAACACGGAATCCATCACGGTGGCTATACGAAAATTCACGACCATGCACCCTGTGGAATATTCAGCCTGGCGACTGGGGGCTTTCGGGCTTTCGAAGACCTATTTTGAGGACAATAATTTTGAGGACATATATTTAAGACTCTTTTCTTGACTATTTTTGCAGTACGGAAATGAAAAAAGAAGTCAGGCTCGACATGTTCGATAACCAGAAGTTCAATGGTGGCGCAGGGCTTGCAAAGCGCGCGTTCTGGTTTGTTGTCAACGGCATTTTTTTTAAATCGTTTTTCCATTTTTACAGTCTTAAAGTCTGGCTTCTCAAGGCCTTCGGGGCAAAAGTGGGCAGGAATGTGGTCATCAAGCCGCACGTTAACATCAAATATCCCTGGAACCTGCAGGTAGGGGATAACGTTTGGATAGGCGAGGAAGTATGGATAGACAGCCTCGACAAGGTGATCATCGGGAATAATGTCTGTATTTCCCAGGGCGCGCTTCTGCTATGCGGAAACCATCATTACGGGAAAGTCACGTTCGACCTAATGGTCGGCAAGATCATCCTGGAAGACGGGGTGTGGATAGGCGCCAAAAGCATGGTGTGCCCCAATGTCATTTGTTATTCCCACAGCGTATTGGGTGTGCTGAGTGTTGCCGCCAAAAACCTCGAGCCTTATACCATTTACAGGGGAAATCCTGCAGAACGCGTAAAAGAACGAATCATTGAATAAGCCCAGGGTATCCATTATCACCATTTGTTATAATTCCGCCATTACCATAAAGGATACGGTGGAATCAGTCCTGAAACAGGATTATCCGTATCTTGAATACGTGATCATCGATGGAGGTTCAACCGACGGCACCCTGGATATTATCCGTTCGTTCGGCAGCGACAGGATAATCTTGCAGAGTGGGAAGGACAATGGCCTGTATGATGCGTTAAATAAAGGTCTGAAAGCGGTTACCGGTGATATCACCGGCATATTGCATTCCGACGATTTTTACCCTCACGGACATGTGATATCACGTATCGTATCGGAATTTGAATCCGGCGGACATCCCGATGCGGTCAGCACCTCGGTCAGCATTTTCCGCAATAATGATTTTGAGCGTCCGTTCAGGATGTATGATGCCACCAGGTTCAAATCCTGGCAGTTCAGGCTGGGTATGCAGCCACCGCACCCTGGCTTCTTTATCAGGAAGGACATGCTGGATAAGGTTGGCGCGTTCAATGACTCATACAGGATAAGCGGTGATTTCGACTGGCTTCTGCGCGTCATAAGAATCCATAAGGCTAAGGTCAGGTATTCAACGTATGTCAGCGTCTATATGCGCGATGGCGGAATAAGCTCCTCAGGGTTCATGAGCAAGAAGCTGATGAATGCCGAAATCCTCCGTATTTTGAAAAGTCATGGCATATACAGCAACATTTTCATGGTGTATTTCAAGTATTTCCTCAAAATTTTCCAGTTAAGACTGTTTTAATGTTCGCTTTTAGGTCCGAAAACGTTAAGTTTGAATCCATATTTTCATTTTATGAAACACCGTATTTACATCTCATTATTATTGATTTTTCCATGTATGGCTGAAGCGCAGTTAAAGTATCCCCAGACAAAGAAGGTAGACCAGGTAGACGATTATTTCGGGGTGAAGATACAAGATCCTTACCGCTGGCTCGAGCACGATACCGCCGAAGACACCAAGGACTGGGTGAGGGAGCAGAATAAGGTGACATTCGATTACCTGTCTAAGATACCGTTCCGCGAGAACATTAAAAACCAGTTGCTGGAACTCAATAATTACCCCAAGTATTCTTCGCCTTTCAGGGTGGGGGAATATTATTTCTTTTACAAAAACGACGGCCTTCAGAACCAGAGTGTCATCTGGTACCAGAAAGGCTTGAAAGGCACGCCGGAAGTGTTTATCGATCCGAATACGTATTCAAAAGAAGGAACTGTGGCGATCGGGCTGGCGGGTGTGAGCAAGAACAAGAAATATATTGCCATCACCATCAGCAAGGCTGGCAGCGACTGGCAGGAGATCAAGGTGATGGAAGTGGCTACGAAAAGGGAATTGCCCGATAAGATAGAATGGGTAAAATTCAGCGGGGCCGCATGGAAAGGCGATGGGTTTTATTACAGCCGGTATGACGCCCCTGCCAAAGGAAAGGAGTTTTCCAACCAGAACCAGTTCCATAAGGTGTATTACCACAAACTCGGCGATCCCCAGAGCAGCGACCAGCTGATCTATTCCGACCCGGCGCATCCATTGAGATACTTCGGGGCCGGCCTTACGGAGGACGAGCGTTTCCTGTTCATCTATATTTCGGAAGGCACTTACGGAACGCAGATCGTTTACCGGGATCTTTCAAAAAAACAGGCGGAACCGGGTTTCAACATGCTGTTTGAAGGGTTTTCCAATGAATACAGTGTTATTGACAATGACGGCGGCAAGTTGCTGGTGCTCACCGATCACGGCGCACCCAACAAACGCGTTATCCTGGTGGATCCTGAAAATCCGGGAGTACCCCTGTGGAACGATGTTGTGCCGGAGAAACCCGAACTGCTGGAGGGCGCAGGTACAGGGGGAGGCAAGCTGTTCCTCAGCTACCTGAAGGATGCCACCACCAGGGTTTACCAGCACGATTACAATGGCCGGTTCGAACGCGACATTACCCTGCCGGGGAACGGCACCGCTTCAGGATTTGGCGGGGAAAGGACCGATAAGGAACTGTTCTATACCTATACCTCATTCAATTATCCCCCTACTATTTTCCGCTATGATATTGCTACAGGCAAATCCGAACTGTTCCGCAAAACCGAACTGAAGTTCAATCCCGAGGATTTTGAAAGCAAACAGGTTTTCTTCGACAGTAAGGACGGCACCAAGATCCCGATGTTCATTGTGCATAAGAAAGGACTGAAGCTCGACGGTAAAAACCCGACGCTTCTTTATGGCTACGGTGGGTTCAATATCAGCCTGACACCTTCCTTCAGCCCGAGCCGCGTGGCGTTCATGCAGCATGGAGGCGTATATGTGATGGTGAATCTCAGGGGCGGCGGAGAGTACGGCGAAGAGTGGCATAAGGCAGGCATGCTGGATAAGAAGCAGAACGTATTTGATGATTTTATCAGCGCGGCCGAATACCTGATCAACCAGAATTATACGTCCAGCCAATACCTGGCCATACAGGGAGGCAGTAATGGCGGCTTGCTTGTTGGAGCATGCATGACTCAAAGGCCCGACCTGTTCAGGGTGGCTTTTCCTGCAGTGGGCGTACTTGATATGCTGAGGTTCCATAAGTTTACCGTCGGCTGGGGCTGGGTAGTGGAATACGGCAGCAGCGATAAGAAGGAAGATTTTGACAACCTGATAAAATTCTCCCCTCTGCACAATATAAAACCTGTGGCATATCCTGCCACGATGGTCACCACCGCTGATCACGACGACAGGGTGGTTCCTGCACATTCATTCAAGTTCATTTCCGCCTTGCAGGAAAAACATACCGGTGCAAACCCGGTATTGATCCGCATAGAGACCAATGCAGGTCATGGCGCCGGCAAACCTATCAGCAAAGCCATAGACGAAGTGGCCGACCTCTACGCGTTTATGTTCTACAACATGGGACTCAGCTGGAACTGATCATCTGATAAAATAGTCATAAGGACCGGGGTTCAACTTCGGTCCTTTTTATTTTACGGTCCCTTTCGTTGTTGCTTAACGATATTTAGCGGGATGCGGTGCTGTTTCTAACCAGCGGCCATCTGTATGTACTTCAGGTAAGGGCGAAGCAAGAAAAATCTTTAAAGCCATGCAACGTAAATACTGACCGTCATGGCCAGGCCAGAAACTTTGTCATTAACACAGCATGAGCCGCGGCCATCTGTATACACCTCACGTAATGAGCGAAGCGGGAAGCGCCTTACGACTCTCATTGGCTTTGTGTATTGCAAAGTTTTGCCACTAACCTGTTTGTCCTTTTAAGAAAAATTATGACCGTCATGCCCGATAGCAATCGGGCGAGGCCAGATACTTTGTCATTAACACAGCATGAGCCGCGGCCATCTGTATGAGCCTCAAAGTAAGGGCGAAGCGAGAAGCGCCTTACGACTCTCATTGGCTTTGTGTATTGCAAAGTTTTGCCACTAACCTGTTTGTCCTTTTAAGAAAAATAATGACCGTCATGGCCAGGCCAGATACTTTGTAATTAACACAGCATGGGCCGCGGCCATCTGTATGTACTTCAAGTAAAGAGCGAAGCGTGAAAAATCCTAAATAATATCGTAACCGGTTTTTTGAGACTGTTTCTAACCACATGCCACTATTTACTGACAACTGTCCATTGACTAATCGCTCCTCCTCACTAACTCCACCGACCTGCCGACATTCCCAACCCGGTTTATTCTCCTCCTGGTCGGTGTTTGCCACCGACCTGTCGACAACCCATCCATTTTTTATTATCTTCGTGGCATGCGTTACTTTTTCCTGCTGTTTATTCTTGTAACAGGCGCCTCTGCCTCCAGGGCACAGTATATCAAATGGTATATAGAGCCGGTTGTAGATTCGGTAAACGCCTCCATGCTGACTGAATATGAATTTGCTTTCACCGCAGATGGAAAGACAGGCTATTTCCGGAATTATAAAGGAGTAGTCGTACCGCCAAGATATGAATCTGTCAGGCTTCTGGATACAACCGTATTGCAGAATGATGATCATTTTATGATGATGGATGACCTGAACATGACTGTATTCCTGGTAATGAAAAATGGAAAATACGGCCTGTATGACAGCCGGAAAAATCGGGAGATATTGCCTTGCCAATACACGAAGCTGGAAAGTCGCGGTGGTGACCTGGTTTGGGTTTCCCAAGGCAGGAACTGCGGACAATTTAGCCTCGAAGATGAAAATTTTACCATTGAGGTCGGGCCCTGTAAAGGAATGAGCGAAACGTATAGTCAGATGGATTATTCGCCATACGGACATGAGAATGTGGAGGTGCCTGATTGGCGGGAACACCCCATGCGAGAAGACAAGGCAGGCAGATTCGGAAATGGGGGGAGTAAAGATGACAGGAATCCGGACGGCCATACGATCATTTATTCCAGCGATCTGTTAAAGGTGTCAGTGGTGAAAATCAAGGACCGCCTCTATCGCAGGGATATGGTTTCGGGCAGGGAGACAAAGTTGCCGTTTATCCGTATCCTTGATGTGCTGCCTGATGACAGTCTGTTAATTGTAAGTGAAAAGAAAGAAAGGATCAGGCTTTACAACCTGCTGCAACAGAAATATGTCCTGCAGGCGTGCGATACAGTATTTTTTATGAACAACCGGTACCAAAACAACGGGTGCATCCAGGTCAATAATTCAAACTTGCCAAACCGGATATTGACTAAAATTTTAGCCTTCAGTCAGTCAGGTAAATACGGTGTCATCAACAGGGATGGAAAGATCGCTTTAAAACCGGAGTATGATAGTATGTATTATGCCTCCGACCGGACATACGACATGCATAAGGATAAACCCCGCGACCTGGTAATGCTGCACAAGTCGGGCAAAATAAGCATTTATGAAGCAGGGCCCTGGCGTCTGATCGCTGACAATATCAGCCAGTTGCAGCGTGTCGTCAAAAGCAGGAATGCGGTCGATTGTATTGTCTTCTACTGGTACCGGTCCGATGGGAAATGGGGATATGAATTATCCGTAAAAGGTAAAACGGGCCAGATTCCCGCTTACGATACGTTCTATGACAGGTATCATTCGTTTATAGCAAGACAGGGAGCTTACAGCCTGTTGGTGGGCGGTGATATGGGCAGGGTACAAGCCAACCCCGGAGGTAAGACCAAAGTGCTGTACGATAGCATATGGTGGGAAAAGAGTTTCTATTATTTTACCCGGAGGGATGGCAAATATGGTGTTTGTGCGCAGCAAGGGAATGAAGTGCTGGAATGCAAAGCCGACACGGTTTATTACGTGGACAATTGCACCCACAAGGAGGACTTTGCCATGTGCGTTTACCGGATAGGCAATATGTACGGACTGGTATTGCCCTATTCCGGAGTTACCCCGCCTTCGTTTACGGAATACA
>CALMKH010000120.1 GCA_937867025.1 uncultured Bacteroidota bacterium
CTGGTAAGCATCAGCACATGCGGGGGTGAGTTCTTTGAAAATCCCGGTTTTGCAGAACATTTTTTTCTTAATTCCCTGTTCGTGTCATCCAATTCACGGAAACTTGTCAATGAAGGAGCGGGTGATTATATTCCTGTATTCCTGAGCGAAATCCCATTACTGTTCGAGCGGAATATTCTTCCCCTGGATGTGGCGTTTGTTCATGTGTCTCCTCCCGACGCGCATGGTTATTGCTCTTTAGGCACATCCGTTGACATTACAAGGGCAGCCATCGGCAATGCAAAACATGTAGTTGCACAGGTCAACCGCTGCATGCCGAGGACACACGGTGACGGTATTTTCCACATCAGCCGTTTTGATGCCATCGTGGCTGTTGATGATGCCCTTCCGGAGATCATGCCAAAGGCGCCTGATCACGCATCCATGCAAATCGGCAAGTACTGTGCAGAGCTTATCGAAGACAGGTCGACCATACAGGTGGGCATAGGGCATATTCCGGATGCCGTGCTTTCATGCCTGCATAATCACAAGGATCTCGGGGTTCATACGGAAATGTTTTCCGACGGCATGATCCCCCTTGTAAAGGAAGGCGTCATCAGCAACCGGTTCAAGAAAAAACACAAAGGCAAGCTGGTCACGAGTTTTGTGCTCGGAACGCATGAACTTTACAGTTTTGTGGATAACAACCCGGTTATTTCTTTCCTGGATATAGATTATGTCAATGATACCAAGGTGATAAGGGCCAATCCGCGCGCGGTGTCTATCAATTCTGCCATAGAGATTGACCTGACAGGACAGGTGTGTTCCGATTCCATCGGCACGTACCAGTTTTCGGGCGTGGGCGGCCAGATTGATTTCATGCGGGGATCTGCTTTGTCCGACGGTGGAAAACCGATCATTGCTATTTCTTCGACCACAGGTGACGGCTACTCCAAAATTGTACCCTATCTGAAACAGGGAAGCGGGGTCGTTACCACCCGCGCTCACGTACATTATGTGATCACCGAATACGGTGTTGCTGATCTTTTTGGTAAAAATCTCCTGCAGAGAGCGAATGCACTGCGGGATATAGCACATCCGTCAATACGCGAAGAACTCGACAGGGAAATATTCAGCCGGTTCGGCAAAAGGAGTTTCAGGATGCAGGCAGGGGACCATTAACTGATCCCTTTGATGTACTCTGCCACCAGCGGCGCAATGTCCATCCTGTTGCTGACATGTGGGATCGTATTGCATGAATACACGTCGATGCCTCCGGCTTGCAGTTTTTGAAACGCGTCTCCTGCAAACAGCGGATGAATCACTGCACAGGCAGGTGTTTTCATCCCGGCCTGCCGTATATGCCTGGCGGCTTCCATCACTGTAGTGCCGGATGAAATGATATCGTCCGTTATCACCGGCGTATACTGAATGTATTCCGGTGGAATGTCTGCATCCATTTTTACGAGGCGGTCTCCAAGCCTCTGTTTTTTCAGCATACAATATGGTGCCGCTGAAAGCATGGCTATGCGTGAAACCCATTGCTCGCTTTCTTCATCAGGACCGATAAGAAGCGGTTGTGCAAAACGGTCGTTTATAAATCCGGCAATCAGTCCTGCGGTCTCCAGGACGACACAGGGTATGTCATACACTACTTTCAGGTCGGTGATCCTGTGCAGGTGAGGGTCAATAGTTACCAGTTCGTCACATATGCCTGAAACACACCGGGCAAAATACACTGAACTGACAGCTTCTCCCTCTTGGAATGCTTTATCCTGCCGCAGGTAGGGGAGATAAGGAGCAACAAGGATGATCCTGCCAGAACCCATATCTCTCAGCAGGCTGCACAGGAAGTATAAAGGCAAGAATGCATTGTCCGGCGGTGCAAGGCAACTGATGAGAACACATACCCTTCCCCTGACATCGGAGAAAACCCTGGTATATGTTTCGCCATCAGGGAACGGACGTTGTGTATATACGGCCGGTTCCGCTCCGCTTAGCCGGATGATCTCCTCACCGAGGTCTTTCTGTTCTGGCGCTATGAACACCAATGGTTTCATCATGTAAGTTTAATGAATTCCCCAATGCTTTGGACATATGCTTTGGCATATTCAAGTTCACCGTTCGATTCGGCGTAAATGCGGAAAAGCATGTCGCCGGCCTTCACCTGTTTCCCCAGCGGTGCATTAAAGTAAACACCGGCTGCAGGCACCTTCGGCGCACCGGCAAGCTTGGCAATACGGGCAAGTTTCCGGTTGTCAATGTCGGCGACCGTCCCGTCTTTTTCAGACAATACGTCGTAATGGTATATGGCGGTCACAGGTTCCCTGAATCCGCCCTGGGCCTGGCAGATAGCAATGAATTTTTTGTATGCCAGGCCGTTTTCAAGTATGGATCGCGCCAGGCCGGCCTCTGTTCCGTTCTCATATTGACCTGATAATTTCAGCAGGGCTGCAGCCAGCTCGATGGCTCTTTCCTTAAGGTCAGGCGGAGCATTTTCGTCATTTCTCAGCACCTGGAGTATGTCGATGGCTTCAAGAGAAGGGCCAATCCCTCTTCCGACGGGCTGACTTCCGTCCGTCATGATGACATCGGTCTTTATACCGATAGTTTCACTGACAGCCTTGAAATAATACTGGAGTTTAAGGGCTTCTTCCTGCGAGCGCACTTTTGCCGTGGGTCCCACAGGAATATCAATAATAACATGCGTGGAACCGGCTGCCACTTTTTTTGATAAAACAGAGGCGATCATCTGTCCTTCACTGTCCACCTCCAGGGCTTTTTCCACAGCGATCAGTATGTCATCCGCAGGGCTCAGCTTAACCGCACCTCCCCATGAAAAACAACCGCCCTCTTTTTCCACTACCTCTTTGATCTGTTCGATGCTCAGCGTGACGTTTGTCATGGTTTCCATGGTATCGGCCGTACCAGCCGGCGAGGTGATGGCCCGGGAGGATGTTTTGGGAATGGTTTGACCCGCGGCAGCAAGTATGCTCACCACTATAGGGGTCGTCCTGTTGCCCGGCAAACCGCCTACCGAATGCTTGTCAAGTATGATATCCTTGTTCCATACAATTCGTGTACCTGTCGCTATCATCGCTTTTGTAAGCGAGATCATTTCGGACACTGCCAGGTTGTTGCCTGCGCAGGCCGAAACGAAGGCTGCAATTTCAATGTTGGAATAACGCCCGGATGCAATGTCTTTCATGATTTCGGAATAGGCGGTTTCGTCCAGTTCCTTGCCGAAAATCTTGGCTCTCATTTTGCTTAGGGATGCAATAGGGTGCAGGTGCGAAATAAAAATATGCTCAGAATCCTTAATGCCCAGTCTTGTCATCGCTTCGCTTGAAAGACCAGCCTCTCCGTTGCTGATGATGTTTGAATTCACGATATACAGGGTGGCCACGATACTTTTTCCGTTCTTGTGCACAACCACCCTGGTCAGGGCTTTTAATCCTTCTGAAATACTTACGGGACAATCGGCCCTCATAAAAATAATATTCTCACGATATGTATTGATCCCGAGATCCCTTGCCTTCAGTTTGTTTTTTTCAGAATAATCCATGCTGTCTGACTGCTTATTTATATGTGATATGTTGTGTATTCCTGCAAAGCTCACCGGCTTCCCCGGTCACCCGACGTATCTTTTCATCGTCTAATCCGAGCTGCTTCAGGTAGTTTTCATTGTGCATGAGTTCAGTACAAAGAACAATATTTTTTTGAAGCAGGGCCTGTTTTTCATTTTTCGTCAGGCTGGTAAGACAGGTGACAGGATACAGCCCGTGCATATCTATGGTTTTTTTCAGGCTTTCGTTGACGGGGTAATCCCAGGCGGTCATCCGGAGACCTGCACACATACCATACGCCAGGGCGTCACCTGAAAACCGGGTATTGGTCACCACCCACCCTGTAAATGACTTGTTCCGGTGCCCGGATGTATTTTTCCAGACAGGCTCAATATCCTTGAACCTCGACTGGATATATAAAGGGATCTTCACTTCCGATATGGTCCCGGGCTGATTATGGTATTTACATTCAATCATAAAACAGTCGTCATCTTTGTCGGCAATTATATCTACTTCGTGGCTGATGCAACGGCCTTGAACGATTGTGCCGGTTTGTGTCTTGTAGCCTTTCCGCGTGAGGATTGCAGCAAAAAATTTTTCGAAAGGATAACCGGAGGGACCTAATTCCATTATGGCCCGCTTCAGGTTGTACCTGGCAGCAAAATGGCGGTCGGTCTTTTTCAGGAGGCGGTAAGCTTCGCGGTAAATCTGACTGGTGGTTATACCATCATATAACTTCCTGTCAATAGCCTCAATCACGGATTGGATTTCCTTTTCGTCAGCGCCTGACTTTTTCAGGGATGCCTTCAGCTTATCGCTTGAATACGGCTCCTGTTCGCCGTTGGCTTTTGTAATAACGATCACTGCGTTTTTTCCTTTGTGTGAAGTTTTCATTGTGTTCATCAAGGGTTCAAATGGTATAACCCGGAATTATAACAGACCGGCCGGTCCAGAGTTTCGACTGTGTGGTGCCGGATTGGCTGTTATTATGCTGAGGCATTGATCAGATCTATCCATGTAGCGCCAGCAAGGGTATATTGGAATGGTAAACGAGGGATTTTGTGGTGCTTGTGTGAAACAGCCGTTCGATAAGGCTATGCCGTTGTTTGATGACAATGACCAGATCCGCCTCTATCCTGCGGGAAATTTTTTCTATTTCTTCAGAAACGCCGGAAGCCCTGACCTCATAAAATGCGACATCAATCTCTCTCATCATGTCCCTGATCTTTTGTGATGCTGTTTCGGAGAACTTTTCATGGTGCTCGTTGATGATCCCGAGAAAAGTGATATCCGCCATGAACACTTCGGCCAATTCCTTCAGGAGTTGCAAGGAGTCTGTCTTTATATCTTCAAGCCTGTCACAGGCCAGGAGGATCTTTTCCGGCCGCTTGAAGCGTGTGCCTTCATGTACAACGAGAACATGACATGGAGACATCTTTATGATATCAGTGGTTGGACTGCCGATCAGTTTTTCCTTTAAAAAACCTGCTTCTTCAATGCCCATCACCAGGAGGTCTGTTCGCTTCTCCTCAATATATTGTTTCAGCGTTTCACTGACAGAGTATCCGCTGCGGAACGCTACGGTGATATCCAGTTCATTGCCGTAGGATGAACGTATCCTGGAAGCTGTTTCCTCAAGCCGGGTGATGCTGTCTTTCTCTATACTATCCAACGCTGGCATGGCAGCTGCCGTTTCACCTGTCAAAACGGGAATCTGGTAAACGTGGATCAATTCCAGTTTAGACCCCAGGTGCAGCGCAATCTCTGAAGCATAATCCTCAGCGCTTGCAGCCGTTTTTGAAAAATCGGTCGCGACAAGTATTGTATTCATAACCTATTTAGGATTCAAACTAAGCACCGGAAACCTGAACGGTGAATGAGGCAGGTCAGCGCCGGCATTGATCCTTGTCACGGCATATGCAGAATGTATGGAAGCCATACGATCGCAACACGCTTAAGCTCTGATCTTATAGTGCTTTAATATTCTCATGGCCAGCAAAGTGACCCACCTGCTGGGTTTGCCTGCTTTTTCCATCACTACATGCACCTCGCCGGGATATCCGGATGCTAATTTCCAGGTACCGTCAGGTCTTCGTTTTCCGATCAGGTATGATATGGCCTTATCCATGCGCGTATCGTATGGGGTAAGTGAGTTTCTGAAATAGTCAAGGGCCCTTAGCAGGTTATAATGCCACCGGAAAGGATACCTCAGGCGAAGGAAATCGGGATGGATGACCTTGCCTGTCCTGTCTGACAGGAAAAGCTGATGTTGAAGGATAAATTCCCTGGACGATGTTTCTGCTTCCGTCAGTTCATCAAGACGGTATGTATAATGGTTAGTCCTGTATTCATGTATCCCTTCAAGAACGGACAATGTCGTGTGAAGTGAACTGTGAACGGCACCGCCCCTGTTCGACCGGCAATTGAAACCCCCGTCAGGCATTACCTGGTTCAGGATGAAGTCTACGACCGATTGCAATAGCTGTTCGTCTGCCCGGAAATACGAAGCGTAGTTCAGGAACATGCCGTTAATGCAGACATCGCTGACCTGTATGCCCGTATTAGGATTAATGCCGCCGTCGGACGCTTTGTGTTTTTCCAGAATTCCGGCAATAGAACTCTTCGCGGCCCGGCAGTCCGGAGAGATGCATAAGTTGCGGAGGTCGAGGAGCGTATAATGGGAAGAAGACCATTTAGGCATATAAAACCCTCTTCCCCAATAGGCGCCAGGATGTTGGGCATCGAGTAATCTTAAACCCCATCCTTCCTTTGCAATCCGTTTCTGAAGTGCGGGTTCATGTTCATCCAGCAAATCGCGGTATGCCTGGAACCGGATGGAAATGTCTCCTTCCAGAAGCCAGGCTATAACATCTGCATGATCCCGGGAATATGATGTTTCACGAACTGTCCTGCTATGCATGAGGCAAAGTAAAAACAAGCTGACTTTATGTGAAATGATTATAAAAGGAGGGCGGGTGATCTCTTTCCCGTCGTGCCCTGCCAACTGTCAGTGCTTCCGCTGACCTGAATCATGTATTTGCAGCATGTACAGCCGAAATTTGCCATGAATCCGGAAACATTATATATGATGAAAAAGTCAAGACTGAATAAGGAGTGGCATCTGGCGCACCCGATGCCGGAACACCCTACCCTGGACCAGCGCCTGGAATGGCACCTGGAACATGCCAAACATTGTTCCTGCAGGGAGATGCCCCCGAGATTGAGGGAGGAACTGGTTAAACGCAAACTATTGCAGAAGTGAAGCCGTTGACAAATGTCATACCACGCTTTGACCTCCCTCAATTGCCGCCAATGTTTTACAGGTCAATTTTGTGATCTTAAAAATAATACGATGAACACCATGTCGGTTCCAGCCGGTTTTTCAGGGCACTTTCAACAACACAAAAACAATAATCAATAACATTATGAAGACTATTCTCTGTCTTGTCGATTTTTCAGACGACTCCAGGAACGCCATGGATTATGCCATCCTTCTCGCCGGCAAACTGAAAATGAACATACTGATGATGCATGTATTTGATCCCTCATTGAAAGAAGCCATCACGGATACATATAAACTGATGGTGAATGAGACCATAACCGGGACACCCAGGGAAGTAAAGACTGAACTTGACATGTGGAAGGACGCACTGGTCGCAGCACAGCCGGATATTCCGTGCGAGGCGGTGTTCGAAGAGGGCAATTTGTTAACACATGTCAGGCAATTGATGAAGACCCGGAAGATTGACCTGATCGTCATGGGAACAAAAGGAGCCAGCGGTGTCAAGGAGGTTTTCGCCGGAAGCAATACGATGAAGATAATCGGAGAAGCGCTATGTCCGGTATTTGCAGTGCCTTCAGGTTTTAGTCCTCCGAAACTCGAACATGTCGCATTCGCTACTAATTACAAGCTGGGAGACGATCTTTCCATCCGGTTCATGGGCAATCTTGCAAAGACCTTTTCAGCAGACATGCAAGTGGTGCATGTGATAAGCGATGACATGAACCCGGGCGATGACGAATGCCTTTCTTCTAACTTTGTGCAAGGGATTGCCAGGGAGATTCAATATGACAAGCTTAGCTTTAATTGTCTCAAGGGATCAGATACCTTCGAAGTCCTTGAACGGTTTGTCGCTGATAATCACATCGACCTGCTGGCCATTTCCTTTACACATCGTTCGTTCCTCACCACCTTTTTCAGGCACGGCGTGGCCCGGAAGGTGACTCATCACCTGAGGATACCGTTTATTGTATTTCAGAAGATGGAGGAAGAGGACAATGTTTCGACATTAACGACGTATATCGACTGAAAGGCTTATATCAGGATAGTCTATAATACCTGACGGTCCGGGATTATGCCATGCTGTGATCAATATCCTGCCGGTGTTTGATCATTGTCATTCGAAGGCCGTGCGATTCTGGGTTGCTTTGCAGACAGTTTGATACATGAGAACAATATTCCTGCAAATATATATTTTGGTTATTTCCGGAACGGGTTGCATAACTGCATTGGAAGCCCAGGAGTCGCGCGAATACACAAAGGTTCTGAACGCGAGTTTTGGCCAAATGACTCTTGGCGCTTCCTTTCCGTATTCAAACCGGACCACCGATTTTCTGAGAGGGGAAGATTTTTTAGGTAAATCATATTCAACGCCCATCCTGAATTACCATATCGGTGGGGAGTTGTCGGTTATGGTAAAACGTATCCTGATCGGTTCAGGCGGATTCGCGATGTTTCCTATCCGGAGACATGCCGAGAGGGGAGCTTATACATATACCCTGTCATCTGCATATGTACGCGTTGGGTATGATCTGCGCCTTAAACCACATGCATTAACCTATGTATATGTGGGGGGAGGTTTTGCAAGGAATAATCTTATCGTAGAAAACAGTGATTCCGTAGCATTATGGCCGGACAGGGACTATAAGCTCCCTGCCGGGAGAAGGGGAGCCTTCTGGAACGACTGTGTATTGTATGACATGGGTTTTGCATTCAAGACGGCCTGCAGCAAGACCCAGGATCAGGGAGAGATCCGGTGGGGCGGTTTGCTCGTCGGCGCGGAAATAGGCTGCATGCTGCTTCATTCATGGAACGGTTGGAGATATGAAGACTATGAGGTTCCAGCTATTCCATCCGGAAAACTGAGGGCTTTGCCATACCTGAAGATTACATTCGGTCCCGGGGGATATATAGTGCCGGGAAAATAAAATTTTCCGTTATATGTTATGAGGCTTTTCCGGAGTATTGTCCAGGTTGCTCAGGGCTTGGCGGCAATTCAGGCGTGGGAATGGTTTCAGGTACTGTTTCAGGTACAGGCACCGGTTCAGTGAGTGGGCTGATTTCAGGAACAATCCCCGGGTTGACTTCCGGAACGGTGGATGGTTCAGGACCATCGGGATCGGGGATTATATTCCCTGTTCCTTCAGGATATGTATTCAGTTGTGTCAGGAAGTTCATAATTGACTGTAGTTGATATAATACGAATCAAATACGTTTTTTCCGTTTTTGTATTGACGGCTATCACCAATTGACATGATTCTTTACATGTTTTTCTTCTGTACCATACGAAAAGCCGGGTTTCCCCGAAAAGGTGCAATACATTGAAAATCTGAATGTGACTTAAATCACATACGCTCATGAGTACTCTCATATCAGCGTTCTCCGGACGGTTATAGTTTTGCGTTATCAATTTAAAACATTATATTATGACACAGTCAAAAGCAATCAAAGCATCAGATTTCCTGCCTCCTGTTGTTACCGAGTTTTTCAACGACAGGGATTTTTTCGGCAATCACTGGTTCAACAGGATACTTGAAAAAGATTTTCCTGCAGTGAACATCAGGGAAAA
>CALMKH010000121.1 GCA_937867025.1 uncultured Bacteroidota bacterium
TCATTATTTTTCCTGAAAATGGAATTACTAACATTTTTCAATCAGATGGCATTTACATGACCGGTTCATGTGTTCCTGACATTCCCCTTATTCCCCCTTCAAAGAGGGAATTATTTTTTGGTTAGATGATGTTTTGTTACTCCACCGTCCACGTGGTGCCCGATCTGAGAAGCTTCGCAAATGCCTCCTTTTTGTCGGCAAGGGCATGCTCATGCACCTGCCTGTTCATGACATCGTCGAATGTGGCTCTTGAGGGATCCGCATAGAGTATGCCGAAGGGTCTTGGCAGTTCGTCGCTGTCAAAAAACCTGGATAGAATATACGCTTTGACGCTGTCCTGCTCATCATGTATCCAGAGGTCGCTGGCCGAGGCAGTGCTCATGTCCGTTATTCTCGGCGTGAGTCCGTCCAGTACAATGCCTTTGGTGCCGTTGGCAAATACAAGCGGTTTTCCATGTTCCACGAAGATGGTATGGAAAGGTTTGCTTTCCTTATCGGTCAGAAGCGCAAACGCTTCGTCGTTGAACACGTTGCAGTTCTGGTATATTTCCACCAGCGATGTTCCATGATGGTCGTATGCCCTTTTGTATATCTCCTGCTGGTGTTTCGGGTCCCTGTCAAGGGTACGCGCCACAAAAGTACCATTGGCGCCGAGGGCCAAAGCCAGGGGATTGAACGGCATATCGGCCGTTCCGAACGGTGATGACTTGGTGATCTTTCCCTGTTCGCTTGTGGGAGAGAATTGTCCCTTGGTAAGACCGTATATCTGGTTGTTGAACAGGAGTATGTTCAGGTCGGGGTTGCGCCTGAGGGTG
Source organism: uncultured Bacteroidota bacterium (assembly GCA_937867025.1). GTDB lineage: Bacteria > Bacteroidota > Bacteroidia > NS11-12g > UBA955 > JABMMZ01. The sequence continues at coordinate 816 of CALMKH010000121.1, forward strand.
TGGATGAGATGATTTCCCCCTATGCTCAGCGAGTCGCCGTCGCCCGTCACCACCCAGACACTGAGGCCGGGCCGGCTGGTTTTGAGTCCTGTCGCAATGGCCAGGGCCCTCCCGTGTATAGAATGCAGTCCGTACGTATCCATATAATACGGGAAACGGGAAGAACACCCGATGCCCGAAACAAATACGAAGTCGTACTTCGGACGGCCGAGTTCCGGCAATATTTTCTGCACGCTTTTCAGTATGGCATAGTCGCCGCAACCGGGACACCAGCGCACCTCCTGGTCTGTTTCCAGGTCTTTCGAGGTGAATATGGTTATCGGTTCCAGTGTATCCATTACATGAGTGCGTGTTTAATCGTATCCCTTATTTCGGCCACCTGAAAGGGCTGGCCCTGTATCTTATTGATGCCGGCGGCATTCACCTGGAACTTATCCCTGATAAGCCTGATGAGCTGCCCGTTGTTGAGTTCTGCCACAAACACCTTGTCGAAATGTGATATCAACCCGCCGAGGTTCTTCGGCAATGGGCTGATGTATTTCAGGTGCAGCTGTGCGACGTCCATGCCTTCTTCTCTCAGTTCCTTCACGGCCGTGGTGATGCTTCCGTAAGTGCTGCCCCATCCTATCACAAGGGCTTTGGAATGTTCGTTGCCGTTCTCGAATGCCTGTAGCGGAATATCATTGGCCACATTTTCCACTTTCTGCGCACGCAGTTTGACCATCAGTTCGTGGTTGGCAGGATCGTAACTGATATTGCCGGTGATGTTCTCCTTTTCAAGTCCGCCAATGCGGTGTTCGTGACCCGGGGTGCCCGGTACGGCATGGTACCTCGACAGGTTATCCTCCCTGTGATAAGGCAGGTAAGGTTCTTCTGACGCTTCTGTAATAACATGCGGATGTATGGGGGGAAGTTCTTCCACATTCATGATCCGCCATGGCTCGGCGCCGTTGCCGAGATACCCGTCGCTCAGGAACATCACGGGGACCGTATGCTCCAATGCGATCTTCACGGCGTTGTATGCCATTTCATAACAATCGGAAGGCGTGCTGGGCGCTACGACCACGACCGGGCATTCGCCGTTGCGTCCGTACAGGGCCTGCATCAGGTCCGACTGTTCGGTTTTGGTCGGCAAACCGGTAGACGGTCCTCCCCTCTGTATGTTGCAGATAACCAGCGGAAGCTCCAGCATGGTGGCCAGTCCTATAGCCTCAGCTTTCAAAGCTATGCCTGGCCCGGAACTGGTAGTGACGCCGATCCTTCCTCCATATGCCGCCCCTATGGCCGCACAGATGCCGGCTATCTCGTCTTCCGCCTGAAAACTCATTACTTCAAAGCCTTTGTGCCTGGAAAGCTCATGCAGGATATCCGAAGCCGGCGTGATAGGATATGAACCTAGGAACAGCGGCAGCCCGGATTGTATGGAAGCGGCCATGAGCCCAAGCGCTGTCGCCTGGTTGCCGTTCATGCTCCTGTAGACGCCTTTGGGCGATTCCGCAGGGATCACTTCATACCGGTTGCTGAACAGTTCGGATGTTTCGCCGAAATTATAACCTGCCTTGAGCGCCCTGATATTGGCTTTGGCCAGCGGCTCCTGCCTGGCAAAACGTTTTTCTATGAAGGCGATGGTGTTGTCCATGTTCCTGTCGAACAGCCAATACACCATGCCGAGCACGAACATGTTCTTGCAGCGTTCGGCTTCCTTATTGCCGAGACCGAATTCCCTGACGGCTTCCTTGGTGAGTTTTGTGATATCTGCCTCGTGCACCGTGTAGGCGTCAAGACTGCCGTTGGTCAGCGGATTATCATTCTCGTCTATCTTTGCCAGCCTGAGGTTCTTCGAATCGAAGCCGTCCCTGTTGGCAATAATCATCCCGCCTTTTTTCAGCTGGGCGAGGTTGGTCTTGAGAGCAGCCGCATTTAATGCAACGAGCACGTCATATTGATCGCCCGCTGTCAGCACTTCCTGGCTTCCGAAATGTATCTGGTATCCCGATACGCCCGGAACGGTGCCGATGGGAGCCCTGATTTCGGCCGGAAAATCGGGGAAGGTGGCGATGTTGTTTCCGAACAGGGCAGTTGTATCCGCAAACTGGGTGCCGCTGAGCTGCACGCCGTCGCCGCTGTCCCCTGCGAACTTGACCACTACATGTTTTACCCTTGATTTCCCCTGCAACACTTCGTCCTTAGATTTTCGCAGCAAAAATAACCATTTTAAAAGTAAATAAGGCGACGTAAATCATACATATAAGTGATTTTTATATGGAGATAGACAATTCGTGATGTTTAACAGGAGCGCCAGGAGAATTATGAGAAGAAAGGTAAGGCCCTCCCCCGGGAGGGGAAGTGTCAGCTTCTACTACAGGTGGTGGGGTTGCGCCCTGAGACCGGAACGGGACCGCCAAGCGGGCCGCCCCTGTAGCAGAGCACAGCAGCGCTACAGGGCCGGAGCGTCAGCGGAGTGTGCAGGGCGAAGAACAGGCGCCCTAATGCCCTCTTCACTCTTAATTATTAACTATCCACTGTTAACAAATAACTCTTAACTATTAACTCCTATCTTTGTATCACCAAACTGCGCAAGTATGAAAAAAACAATTACCCTGTCCGTCCTGTTCCTTGTATGTCTGCGGGTTTATTCCGCCGATACCACCCGGGTGAACACCCATAATAAAGTGGTTATCAAAACCGATCCTTCCAAAGGGTTTACCGATTACCCCGCCTGGGGACAATTCCCTTCCGAAAATGTGTCGTACCGGAAGGTATACCTCTACCTTGAGTTCGGCTGTGCCCCGGGCCTTAAATGCGGCGAGTGGGATTACATCAACCAGATAGCGCTGGGAAGGAAAGGGGGCGTGAAAGGCGACAGCCTGTATTATGAGCTGGCAAGGTTCATTACACCTTATGGTTTTTACTGGAACAGCTCGCAGAACTGGAAACACGGATGGTATTTCGATCTCACCGATTTTTCACACCTGCTTCACGATTCACTGGAGATTATCTATAAACACACGGGGTATGAAGGCAATACCGACCGGGGCTGGACGGTGACAATGGATTTTGTGTTCGTTCACGGAGAGCCTGCAAGAATTCCTGTCGGAATCCAACGCATGCACCAGTTGTCGGCTGGTTTCGGGAATCCTTCCAGTCCGTTCAAGAATTCGGTTCCGGATGTGCAGTTCACCATGCCTGCCGGCGCAGACAGGATAAACTTCAAGATCATTCAGACCGGTCACGGCATGGATAAGCAGGAGAACTGCGCGGAGTTCTGCTCCAAGAAAAGAACAGTCAAACTCGACAATTCGGTCATTTCGGAAAAGAATGTCTGGCGCGACGACTGTGGATGGAACTCCCTTTATCCGCAGGCGGGCACATGGATATACGACAGGGCGGGCTGGTGTCCGGGCGCTCCTGTGATACCCGACAACATCTACATGAAACTCGATGAGAACAGCCAGCATAACTTCTCGCTGGACATGGAAGCGTATAATAACACGACAGGGGGAAGCGCCAATTACGCCCTCACCACGTATGCCCATTTCTTCAAGGACAATACCAGGGAGTGCGACGCTGCCATCGACGACATCATTGCCCCTTCTTCACATTTTGAATACCTGAGAATGAATCCTACCTGCGGAGCGCCGCTTGTCAGCGTGAAGAACATGGGCGGTCAAACCATTACCTCCCTTGAGTTTGAATACGGAAAGGTCGGTGGCGAGATGCAGAAGATATGGGTTCCATGCGATATTTGGCCGTTCGAAACGCAGATGGTGACGCTGGAAGCGGTTTACAACTGGAGAGGTCCGGGCAATACATTTGTGGCAGAGATCACAAAGGTGAACAATACCGAAGACGGGTATCCCGCCGATAACATCATGTATTCAAAGATCGCCAATACGGCATCTTTCCCTAACAAGATCTGCATCGTGTTCAAAACCAACAGTGCACCGGGCGAGAATTCCTACACGCTGAAAGATGCAAGAGGCAAGGTCATACGCAGCAAAAATAATTTTGCTCCCAACACTATCTACCGCGACACGGTAGAGCTCGACAATAATATATGCTATACGTTTGAATTTCTTGATGACGGCACGCCACCGCAGAACAACCCTCTGAACAAAGATGGCCTCGACTGGTGGGCCAATCCGAACGACGGAAGCGGCTATATACAGATACGCAACGGGGTGACCAATGCCATGCTGAAGAGTTTTAATGCCGACTTCGGGACCAAACATGTGCTGAACTTTTATTCGACCTTCACCATGGACAATACATTTCCTGAGCGTGCGGACAATTCCATTGATGTGCAGGTCTTGCCGAATCCTTCGAAAGGCAGCACGAACCTGTACCTTGACTTTACCACGCAAGGCGCTTATGAAGTCATGGTTTACGACGCCCTGGGAAGGATGGTCATGACCAGGACAGGGGACGCACTGACGGAGATCATCGCGCTTGAACGCCTGGACGCGGGTATTTACTCTGTGTCGGTAAGACAGGGAGAAAAGATGGTAGTGAAGAAGTTTGTGGTGGAATAGGGGGCGAACGGATTATTGGGAAGGATATAGGATATAGGATACAGGGGATAGGGGAATGGAGAATTAATAAATGAATAATTAGTTCAGGGGAGTGGTGAGTAGATAATAGTTAGTGGAGGGGACAGGATATAGGATACAGGGGATAGGGGGTGGTCCCGACAGCCATCGTGCCATACGTTGTATGATGCATATGATATGCTGTGTTTGAATTATGACATTCTTGTAAAATTACCCCCTTTGTAAAAATAAATGTAAAATCTTTGCAAGAAATGCAACATTTGTCTTTTTAAAGACGTCTATTGTATAAACTAGGACAGCGGAGATGAGATTTTTTTTCTGGGTATGTATTATCCTGACATTGGGTTGCTATAAAAAGAATGAGGAATTGGAGGCAATTCCCATTGAAAAAATAGTGTTTAAGACCACTCTCAAGAACCATACCCCCGGTGTGGATTATATCATCAGCAGCAGCCTGGAAATATCAAAAGAGCTTATTATCGAGGAAGGGGTGGAAATAGCCATAAGCCCCGGGTGTGAGATCAAGGTGCATGACTCCGGCGTGATTCGTGCCATTGGCAGCGAAAACAAGCCGGTGGTGATAAAAAACAGGGATGCCTCAGGCAGGTGGAAAGGCATTATTGTCTTTTCAAACATGGACAACATCCTGAAGCACGTCGAGATAAGATCGGGCGGATCGGATGGGAACAATCATGCAGCAGTGGAGGCGAAACCTGGGTCCAGGCTTGTCCTGGAAAACTGCAAGGTGGAAGACCACGGGGAGTCGAGCGGCGTGCTGATCGCCAGATATGCCACATGCAGCCTCGTGAACTGCGAGATCACCAAAAACAATTATCCCATACAAATGGACCTGCATGCCGTACTGAATGCCAGCGGATGCAAGATGATGGACAACGGGCACCAGGCCATTAAAATACAGAACCAGGACGGCAGCATGCTTATGACCGAGATGAACCTGACACTGAACCATCCCGGCCTCCCCTATTATTTTCCATCCTGGCTGATCATCAACCGTAACAAGTTAACGGTGAACAGCGGTGTCACCCTGCTTTTTGAAGCCGGCACGGGCATCAGCAGCTCCAACGCACAGCCTGACATGTACGGTGGGCTTCTGGTCAACGGGACGGCAGGCAGTCCGGTGACGTTCGGATCGGTGAGCACGGAAGAAAACAACAAGTGGGCAGGTATTAACCTGACTGCCGGTTACAATAAAATACAATACGGCATATTCAATGCCTGCAATTCAAACAATTTCGAGAGGGCTGTATTAAACGTATCCAACTATGCCAGTCTCGACTGCAAGAATTCCACTTTCAAATCGCCGAAGCCCTATTGCAATATTTCGCTTATAGGCACCAAGGTGGTCTTTAACGCCGACATCGGTTCGAAGAATACGTTTGCAAATGGCATTAAACCGTGCGTATTATGATCAGCCACATCATGAGATATGGTGTGACATTATCGCTATTGCTGCCTGTATTCACGAGTGCGCAGGTCAGCAGTTTCTTTGTCAACAGCCGCTATGGAGGTACATACGCGGCCCGGGTGAATCCCGCGACGTCTGCCCAGATGCAGCACAAATGGGTGGTTTCGCCGGGAGGATTTGATTTCAGCATCTTTAATAATTACCTGAGCATGTCGATGCCTTACCATCCCTATCGCCTGGCGCTGAAAAACTATCCCGATTCGCTAACCACCAGATATGATAACCCGTTATGGAGATGGAACTGGGTTCAAACGAGCAAAAGCGACCAGAATATAAGCCTCCATGGTTTCATACGCATCAACGGGCCTTCCGCCCTTGTCAAGCTTGGCAGCCACAGTTTCGGGTTACTTAGTGAAGTCAATTTCTATGCAGATCTGAAAGGCATTCCGAAACCACTTGCCGATGCCTTTTATGAAGACCTTAGAAGAGGACATAAACTGCGCAGGCAGGACTCAAATTTTTTAAACAACGGTCAGCAAATCCATTTAAACATTAAACAACAGGGATGGGCTGCCATTGGGTTTCATTATGCTTATTTATGGAAATTCAAAAGACGGAAAATGATTTCGGCAGGTATTACCTATAAATTGCTCCACGGCATGGGAGGCTCGCAAATACAGGTAGATGCAGGCAATATAGAAGAACAACCGGATCGCAGCATCAGGATCAGCAGTCCGGGGTTTGAGATTAAAACCCTTATGCCGAGAAAAAATTTATTCTATCCGAAAGGTTTCGGAGGCATTGACCTGGGGGTGCAATTCTTAAACAAAAAATCAGAGACGGGAAAACACAACAATTCAAAATACATACACCCGGAATATATGTACAGGATAGGCCTTTCACTGCTCGATATCGGCCATCTTGTTTACACACGCACTATCACGACATTCCTGAAATCGGAAAGTGAAGCCATGAATATGCCTTCCATTGAGGAGGTACTGACATGGTCACCGGACAAGATCAAGGATGAACTGACGAAGAATTTCGCCAATCTCCGCGATGCAGAGCCCCAGACAGTTTACGGAAAGACCACCCGGATCGGTTTGCCCACCAGGCTGGTCCTTCACGGCGACATGCAGGTGACAAAAAAGTTTTACCTGGATTTCCTGCTGCAGCAAAACCTGCGGAGAGTAAGCAGCCGGCATATCCACACATTGTCATTCCTGAGCGTGACTCCGCGGTTTGAGAAAAGGAACTGGACGGTTGGATTCCCGATATCACTCGACAATAATTACAGGCAATTCAGGATGGGTTTTTACGCAAGATGGATGTACCTGTATTTTGGCAGCCGTCACATTGCGGCGGTTGTTCATCCGAACGGGAAACAGGGTGCTGACCTGTTCATTGGTATACAGTTCGGCAATCTCCCCGGGAAATTCCTCAAGATAAAAACACCTTACCTGTTCCTGAAAAAAAGAAGATGCGCTGAGTTTTAACGTTATGGGAGTTTCTCTCCCGGGGAGCGTCCCCGATAAATATATACAGGGTGGATTCAGGGATTTACTCCCATGGGGTGTTATCCTCGGATATATTGGCGCCGGTATCGCTGAGCCAGTCATCATCCGGATCAGGAGGATTTACAGGAGGCATGTCCATATGTTTCTTTCCGAGTTCGTACATATCCGTTTTGTTCACCGGATCATCCACATCGGTATTGATCTTGCTGCTGTAAGTCATGACGGTGGGACCTTCTTCACCCAAACCTGCGTACCCGGCATTTTCATCCCAGTTTTCGAACTTCGCCAGATGGGCGATATACCTTACCTTGGCCTCTCCTACCGGGCCGTTTCTGTGCTTGGCTATAATGACTTCGCCCATGTTCGGATCGCCGTCATATCCATCGTTTGAGAGTTTATAATATTCAGGACGCCATATAAACCCGACCATATCCGCATCCTGCTCTATACTTCCCGATTCACGCAGGTCACTCAGCTGCGGCTTTTTGTCGCCTCCGCGTTTTTCCACGTCACGACTAAGCTGGGCAAGCGCTATGATCGGTATGTTCAGCTCCTTTGCGAGTCCTTTCAGCGACCTGGAAATATAACCTATTTCCTGTTCGCGGTTACCGTTCTTATTGGCAGCATCCTCGCCCCTCATCAGCTGCAGGTAATCTATAACGATCAGTTCAATGTTATGCTTGCTGTGCAAGCGCCTGCACTTGGCCTTGAGTTCAAATACCGGAAGCGAAGGCGTATCGTCGATAAATATCTTTGCTTTCGACAGTTTCTGAATCTTGGAGTGCAGCTGCGCCCATTCATGCTCTTCGAGCTGGCCTTTTTTCAGCTTTTCGGATGACAGTCCGCTTTCGGATGCAATAAGCCTCGTTACCAGCTGTGTAGCGCTCATTTCAAGTGAGAAAATGGCTACCGGTTTCTGGAAATCGACTGCCGCATTCCGGAGCATGGTGAGGGCCAGGGCTGTTTTACCCATACCGGGACGGGCCGCCAGGATAACGAGGTCGGATTTCTGCCACCCTGCCGTAATGGTGTCGAGGTTCCTGATGCCGCTGGGTACGCCTGTGAGGCCGTCTTTCTTGGCTACGTTGGCTTCTATCAGTCCGATGGCTTCGTTGATGATGTTGGAAATTTCCTTGTAAGAACGCTTCATACCGTCGTTCTTCACTTCATACAGGTCCTTTTCGGTTGAATCCAGGAGCTTGAATGCGTCAGCGCTGTCATCGTATGCTTCTGTAATCGTCTGACCTGAAATGCGTATCAGTTCCCTTTGGATGAATTTCTGTATGACGATATGCGCGTGGTACTGCAGGTTGGCAGCGGAAGACACTTTGCTGGTAAGTTTAGCAATAAAATAAGGCCCTCCAACGATTTCAAGGTAGCCTTTTGACTTGAGTTTTTCCGTTACCGTCAATATGTCGACCGGCTGGTTTTCGTTGTAGAGGTCGAGCATGCATTCGTAAACATACTGATGTGCATCCACATAGAAATGCTTGGCCTGCAGAGTTTCCATGGCGTCCTTCAAAGCCTCCTTCTCAAGCATGACTGCTCCGAGTATGGCTTCTTCCAGGTCGACAGCCTGGGGTGGCATCTTTCCTCCAGCGTCAAGTGTAGTTAAATCTATCCGCTTGCTTTTCCGAACACCTGGTCTCTCTAACATAGCTGCGAAACTAAAACGTTTATTATCATTATACAATTTATCTTATCATATCTTCCGTGGATAACAATTGTTCAAACTTTGTTAATATCATTCATTTAAAAACAAACTTAATACAAGGAGCGTTCAAAAATGGCGTACTTTTGCCATGTTGGCTCATACATGCGGTAAAGCTTGCCTATTTGACATGAAAGTATCCCTGTATAAAACTGGCATAATTATGGAATCTGACTATTCAGCAAAACATAAAAAAGTTCTTAAAAAACCTGCAGGTTGATCTTCGTCAAGCAACACCTGGTAATGATAAGAAATATTTGAAAAAATAAAATCAATTTCGTAAATTTGTTAAACAATACATAAATGGAAGCAAAATTTTCACCGAGAGTCAAGGAAGTCATACAGTTCAGCCGTGAAGAGGCTATACGACTGGGGCATGATTATATAGGTACGGAGCACCTTTTACTGGGCATTATCCGAGAGGGTGAAGGTACAGCACTTACAACACTCAAGAACCTGGAAATCGATGTCATAAGACTTAAAAAGACTATAGAAGACACTATCAAGGGTACCGCTACCGGGGTCAGCAACCTCGGCAATATTCCACTCACCAAACAGGCCGAGAAAGCGCTAAAGATCACTTACCTGGAAGCGAAGATATTCAAGACCGAGACCATTGGCACCGAGCATTTGCTCCTGTCGATCCTGCGGGATGAGGACAATATCGCCTCGCAGGTACTGTCGCAGTACGGCATTAACTACGATTTCTTCAAGCAGACGCTGCTTGACGGAGGGGCCAACAATTTCCCGCCAAAGGAAAGTCCCATGAATTCATTTGATGATGAGGCCAATGAGACCCCGGAAGACAAGAAAATAGAGGATATCAAGAAGAAAAACCCCAAATCCACTACTCCTGTGCTGGACAACTTCGGACGCGACCTGACAAGGCTTGGCGAAGAAGGCAAACTGGATCCGATAGTGGGAAGGGAAAAAGAAATAGAGCGCGTTTCACAGATTCTTTCAAGGAGGAAAAAGAACAATCCTATACTGATAGGTGAACCCGGAGTTGGTAAAACGGCCATCGCCGAAGGTCTTGCGCTGAGGATCATTCAAAGAAAGGTATCGAGGGTGCTGTTCAATAAACGCGTAGTCACACTGGATCTTGCATCTCTTGTAGCCGGAACCAAATACAGGGGCCAGTTCGAGGAGCGTATGAAGGCCATCATGACCGAGCTTGAAAAAGCCAATGACGTGATCCTCTTCATCGACGAGATACACACCATAGTAGGGGCAGGCGGGGCCAGCGGAAGCCTGGATGCGAGCAATATGTTCAAGCCCGCCCTGGCGCGAGGCGAGGTGCAATGCATTGGCGCAACCACGCTTGACGAATACAGGCAATACATTGAAAAGGACGGCGCCCTTGAAAGGCGTTTCCAGATGGTGATGATTGAACCTGCTTCCCCTGAAGAATCCATAGAGATCCTGCAGAATATCAAGGATAAGTACGAAGATCACCACCATGTGATCTATACTCCTGAAGCCATTGAAGCCTGCGTAAAGCTGAGCAACCGGTATATAACCGACAGGAATCTTCCGGACAAGGCTATCGATGTGCTGGATGAAGTGGGCGCAAGAGTTCATATCACCAATATCAATGTCCCTGAAGAAATCGTCCAGCTGGAAGCCCAGATAGAGGCTATAAAGCTGGAGAAGATCGCGGTCGTGAAAAGTCAGAAATATGAAGAAGCGGCGCGTTTGCGCGACAAGGAGAAAAACCTTATCAATATGCTGGATCAGGCCAAGGTGAAATGGGAAGAAGAGAC
>CALMKH010000122.1 GCA_937867025.1 uncultured Bacteroidota bacterium
CTGATGTGGGGCGTTCCGGTCCTTCTCGGCGCCGTGGCGGCCATCCCCCTGATAGCCTTGCGGCATCCGACACCCGGCATGCACAGGGGCCTTTTGATTTGCGGCATCCTGTCATCTGTGTGGTATGTTGCCATCAATGCCTATGTTCCTATGCATTACGAAGGATACAGCCTGTCGTACCACACGCCGAGCGAATTGTCCGCTATAGGTGCGCCCACCCGGCTCTTATGGGTCCTGATCGTTTTACCTTACATGCTTTTTTTCGCGGCATTCGGATGGGGTGTTCTGCAGGCAGCAGGCGATAACAGGCGTTTGCGTATAGTGGGAAACCTGATCACGGTCTACTGCATCTTCAATTTTTACTGGCCTCCCATGCATATACGCGGGCAGGAAGCCTCCATCAGCGATACGCTTCACTTGGTGTGGGCTTCGGCTACAGTGCTGCTGATGATAGCCATGATGGGCATAGGAGCATTTGCATTTGGCAGGTCGTTCCGTATCTATACGCTGATTTCCATTCTTCTGCACATGGTGTTCGGGGCATTGACATTTATGGAGGCGCCGGGTATAGAATCCAATACACCTACTCCGACCATCGGCATCTGGGAACGGATCAACATTGCCGTATTTATGGTATGGGTGACGGTGTTCTCCCTGGTTTTGCTGAAAAGGCAAGGTGACATACACACACAAACGACTGCCTGAATATGATGACATTTCTTGAAGGTTTGATATTGCTGCTGGCCGTGATCAATCTGCTGTTGGCGCGTTTTGCCCTGTTGCCTTTGCGGCAGCCGACCACCATTTACATATGGGTTGTGAAAGTGGCAGTTTGCGGACTTTCGCCCATTCTGTTTTTATGCGGCGCGCTGTTCGCCATTACAGGAGGCATGTTTGATTCTCCTCTCATCGTGGTGGCCGGCAGTTCGGGTTCCCTTCTGTACGCCATGCATATGTGGCGTGTTATCCGGAAAACCTCTTCGGGCAAAGATTTTGAAACCGCTTTCGGTAAACAATGGAAGGAAAGGATTCCCGCGAACCTGCAATCCGCTGTATTGGCAAGACCTTACGAGTTTGTCCTGCCTAAGCCGCCTGAAGCGAACCTTACGAAAGATGTCTGCTTTTATACCATTCCTGAAAATGACCGGCATTTGCTGTGCGATATCTGGGAGCCTCCTGCCGGCATAACCCGCTCCGGACTTGCCTTTATTTACCTGCATGGAAGCGCCTGGGCCGTGCTTGACAAGGATTATGGCACGCGCACCTTTTTCAGGCACCTGGCAGCGCAGGGCCATGTTGTTATGGATGTGGCATACCGCCTGTTTCCGGAAACGGATTTTATGGGCATGCTGCACGATACAAAACACGCCATTGCCTGGCTGAAAACGCAAGCTGCCGTGTATGGCGTGCACCCTGACAGGATTGTTGCCGGGGGTGGTTCGGCCGGAGCGCACCTGGCGTTGCTGGCCGGCTACACAGTGAACAACGGACCATTAACGCCTTCCGACCTGCATCAAACCGATCTGAGTGTGCGCGGCATTGTTTCCTTATACGGGCAGAGCGATCTGGCGGCTACATATTACCATACCTGCCAGGACAAGGTAAAATACTCGGCTTTGGCAAAAAAGAAAAAAACCACAGGCGCACCGCCTTCATGGTTTGAGAAAAAAATGGGTGCGGCTTTTCACCGCCTGGGTTTCGATAAGGATGTTGAGCCCGGCATGCTGGAACCTATGCTCGGGGGAAGTCCGCAACAAAAGCCGGAGGCCTATGCGCTTTATTCGCCTGTCACATATGTGCACAAGGATTGTCCTGCGACCCTGATCCTGCACGGCGAACACGATATACTCGCCCCCACGGATGCCATGGTTGAGCTGGAAGCGAAGTTGCGGGGTGCAGGTGTACCAGTTGTCATGCACACATTTCCCCAGACCGACCACGCTTTCGATTTAATATTCCCGGCCATTTCACCTTCAGCACACGGGGCTTATTATATGGTTGACCGTTTCCTGGGCCTTATGTGCAGTGCGTAACGGCTTGTCTTATCCGGGTGCTGCGAACGCATTAACGGGGGCAAACTGCCGACAGCTAAAATTCTCTTTTTATCGAAAAAGTATGGAAAGTGTTATGTGCCAGGACCTGAATATTTTTACATTCGTGCCGAAATGGACACAACACTGGTCTTCAATACCCGCAAATGGGTTATCTTCACATTCATGGGATGGGTAACAGGCGTCATCCTGATCATACTGGCAGGCCACCAATCCTTACTGGGGCTTTATATGGGACTCGGCGTCGGACTGCTTCAGTGGAACTACCTGCGGAAGTTCCCGGGTTTCGGGCCTGCCTGGTTATGGACCTCCGTCGCAGGGATGGGTTTGCCTTTCCTGGTCATCGGATTGATACCCGGCAATGCTATACCCTTTTCCATGATCACATCCATCGCCCTGGGCACGTTTTGTATCAGCATCCTGCAATTTGCGCTGCTGAAGCGTATCTCAGGCAAGGCACGATTCTGGATAATCAGTTGCATATCAGGCTGGCTGATGGGTATTGGTGTTGTTTTCCTGATCGATTTCACGAGCCGGTACAAGTCTGACATATCCGTCCTGCTACTGGCGCTGGTCAATCTTGTCCTGATACTGGCAGGCGGCGTGGTGTTAGGCTACATCACAGGCGCAGGGATGAAAAAGATATTACAAACCGGATCCCAGGGTGTTCCCGCTACGGGCACCTGAAGATATACCTGAAGCGAAGCAAGAAAAATCCTGAACGCCGTACGACTTAGCGTATACAGATCTTGGGCAAACCTTAAAAATGACCGTCATG
>CALMKH010000123.1 GCA_937867025.1 uncultured Bacteroidota bacterium
TTTGTGAAACGTGTCATCAGAGTGGTGCCAATGCCTGAAACAAATTTCACGGTTCCTGCGCCATTATGTTCAGAACGGGCGATCGTGTTCGACAATACAACCACCATACACTCGGGCTTGACGACTTACATGTGGTATTTCGGGGACAACGACAGCTCAGACCTGGTTAATCCTGTGCACACATATGGGCTCCCCGGTACATATACCGTCACCCTCATAGCTACGAGTTTTCCGTATGGAATAGTGAAAGACACCAGCATCATTATACAGGTCGGAAAAGCACCGGTTACCGGTTTTACAGTGATAAATGCATGCCAGGGTACTGCTATCAGCTTCCAGGATGGGTCGGTGGCCGGATCAGGTACCACGTCATATGAATGGACTTTTGGTGACGGAACAGGCAGCACGTCAATGAATGTTTCGCACATGTACTCTGCGCCAGGCATATACAGTGTCAGGCTTATCACGACAGCAGACGGTTGTGCTGACACACTTGTCAAGAATGCTTACCAGTTCGCAGGTCCTGTTGCGGATTTTAATGCTCCTTCCGCTCCAGTCTGCGCCAGGACTGAAGTGTTCATGAAAAATACTTCTGCCATTGTCATGGGCAATTATGGCGCATATTGGAATTTTGGAGATAACCATGTTTCGGCCATCACTGATGGAAGCCACACATATGATAGTGCAGGTTCATTCACCGTCAAAATGGTGGCGGTCTCTGATTTTGGTTGCAAGGATTCCATAAGCAAAACCATCATCATAAAGCCCAGCCCGGTTCCTGATTTCACTACAGGCAAATTGTGCAGCAGGACATCCACTGTTTTCACCAACCAGACCCCTGAAGCCATTGCCAACCCTGTGTATACATGGACTTTCAGCGACGGATACAGCTCGCAGCTCAAACATGTTACACGCTCATGGCCGGCTGACAGCACATACCATGCGAGCCTTCGGGCAGATTATAGCAACGGCTGCAGCGGCACCATCACCAAAAGTCTTGTTGTCATGAGGCAAGCCAAAGCGGATTTTAATGTGCAGGATATATGTTCAGGAAATACAGCAGTCTTTGTGAATACTACCCAGGGCGATAATGGCAGTGTGCCGTATTCATGGGATTTTGGAAATGGTACTACAAGTACCCTTCATGAGCCAAGCCATGTATATGATGTTCCCGGAGTTTATGCCGTAAGACTGATTGCTTTAAACGGAGCTGAGTGCAATGATACGGTGAGAAGGAATATAACCGTCAAGACTAATCCTGTTTGTGATTTTACCCATGTCAATTCAGGGGCCATGAATTTCAGGTTTACACCCGCCAACAGTTCTTATAGAACATATGCATGGTTTTTTGGTGATGGGGATACCTCCAATGTTGTAAATCCGGATCATCAGTACATGCAAAATAATTACTTTGACGTGACCATGCAAGCGACCAATGCTGAAGGTTGTTCATGTGAGGTCACAAAACGTATACAGGTAAACACCGGCATTCATTCTTTCAACACCATGAAGATATCCGTACATCCGAATCCGAACAATGGCATTTTTGAGGTGAGCCAATACGCGGAAGGACAGGTGCATGTAGAAGTTTTCACCGCGACAGGCGTCAGGATTTACAGCCAGATAAGTGATGACGAAGTTTC
>CALMKH010000124.1 GCA_937867025.1 uncultured Bacteroidota bacterium
TGCTATCCGGAGTCATCTGGATGGCGATGTGAAGCATCTGGATGCCGTTTGGAACTGTCTGGATGCCGCGCAGAACCGTCTGTATGCCGCGCAGAACCATCTGGATGCCGGGCAGAACCGTCTGGATGCTGGGTGAAATTGTCTGGATGCTGTCGTGAACAAACCGGATTCAGGGTTAAAGCGTCGGGATGAAGAGGTGACCCGTAAGTGGTACGACGTAATTTGGCCTGACCTCAATCATCCGTATCTTTCCTATACCTTTTTTAATATTGCCCTGGCAAAACATGAAAAGGACAGATACCAATCCCCATATCCTGGATATTGTACTGGAAAAGAACCGGTTTTTCCCCAATAGCAAGCACCCGGTGCTGATTTACAAACAGGCGCTCGACCTGCCGGATCAGAAAAATAAGGCGGCCCGCATCATACAGGACGTGTTTGCCCGCAACGGCTGGACCAATGCATGGAAGAACGGCATTTACGATTTTCATCATTACCACAGCGTCACGCATGAATGCCTGGGCATCTGTATGGGTAAGGCCAATGTCATACTCGGCGGCCCGAACGGCAGGAGAGTGAAGCTGGAACAAGGGGATGTCCTGATATTGCCTGCAGGGGTAGCCCATAAATGCACGGTTAAAAGCAGTGATTTTTTATGTGTCGGAGCTTACCCGGGAGGAAAAGATTATGATATTTTGCTCGGTGCGGAGGACGAATATAAAAAGGCTGCCGGGCGTATTGAGAAACTCCCGGTTCCCCGGCTTGATCCTGTCTTCGGGAAGCAGGGATTCATGCAAACGTTCTGGAAATCCTGATGGCATGTTACCGTTTTGTGTTTTTTTGAATGTAACTATTCCGCCACCGGAACGTTTCATCATTAAATTCAGAACATCATGAAAAAAACCGTTTCTTTATTCTTTATCCTGTTCACTCTTACAGCAAGCGTTATGACAGGACAAATACAGCTTTCAGCAACAGATATGTACCGCATGGGCAGCTTCAATATGGCCCTGGATGCCACAGGTGGCTTTGATCCCGGTACGCCGGGAGGGAACAAGACCTGGGACTTCAGCGGCCTGGAGAATCAGACCCCCTTCGCATTTAATGTCATGCTCTATAATGGCATGGACCATGGCAATGAAGCCAACCTGGCAATCGTGGAAGGCGAGGATACATCAGGGTTCATACAGGTGTCGGGCTCCGATATCTTCCAGGTCGTCCCCCTGCAGGATTTCCAGAGGGTGATCTACTGGAAACGCAAGGCATTCAGTTGTCCCGTCGCTTTCAACAGTGTGAACGGTGATTCCATCCTGGTGCATTTTTATCATTCCGGGGACGAATTGGGAATTGATTCTTACGATTCGGTAAAGTTGAGCTTTTATATGGTGATTACTTCGGTGGCTGATGCCTGGGGTACGATCAAGCTTCCCACAGGCGACTTCAGCGCGCTCAGGATTAAAACAACGACTAACGCCTTTGTTACCGTATGGGGCAAAAACGGTCAGGACGCATATGCGCATATCCCTTCGCTTGACCAGGAAGAACTTTCTGTGGGCTATCAATGGTACACGAAGGACAAGGGTAATTATCTGGCGGCATACGACCCGGAGAATGAAGAGATGCGCTACCAGGTTTCTGCTGTGCTGGGCACGGAATCAGTTTATAAACATGAAGGCGGAATTCAGTTTGCGAATCCTGTGGACAGGGAGCTTAAGATGCACAACACGGGCCAGCACGCCTGCATGGTTTCCATTTATGACATGAACGGAAGGCTTGTGCAGGAAACGGAAATGGAGGCAGGTACTGATACATCGCTTGTAACCGAAACATGGCTGCCCGGTGTGTATGGAATGGTGATATTAGACAAGCACACGCAGTCGGTCACTTACCGGAAACTGCTTAAATGATATCAGGATTGTATCCGCAGCAGGATAAGACCGGATGCACCTGTCATGAACCCTGTGTGCGGGACCTCTGGCCAGGACTTGGGTTTCCCGTGCTGAGAGGGATATGAAGACCTGAACTTAGTGTCCTTCACTCAGGTTTTCCCCGGTATGTAAATTATGCAACAATTTCTTTAAATTATGTAAATTCCTCTTCTGCGGCCTTTGTATTTTGCACCGCATTTTAGAAGTCCGTCCAAGACAATGCCTGTTCTTACTTAGTTGTCATAACGAGTGCTGTTGTCGCTTGGTATAAGGTTTTCAGATGTTTTTGTATAAGAAAAATGAATTAATGAGGGTATTATTAGTGGATGACGACGAAGATGATCAGCAGGCTTTCAGTGAAGCTTTGCAAAAAATCAATCCTGCGGTTGAAGTTGTTCAGGCAAGGGATTCCAGGGAATTATTCTTACACCTGGAAAGGGATGCAGGATTCAACATTATTTTTATGGACATCAATCTCCCGGTCGACGACGGGAAAAAATGCCTGGCGGAAATAAAGTCAAAAGACCCTTTGAAACATATACCTGTCATCATGTATACCGTATCATCTGATGAAAAGGATATCGAGTACTCATACAACAGCGGGGCGCATTATTATATTGTAAAGCCCTATGCGCATATTAATTTCATAGAAGCCCTGAAGCGCGTGTTTGCAACCGACTGGACAGTTACCCAGCCCATCCCGCAGAAAGAGCACTTTGTCATTAACCTGGCATTTACCTGAACTGCACCCGTCGAAGTCAAAAGACGGCAAACATTAAAAGCTCTGTGTGTAAGCGCAGGCAGTCATCATTTTCTTTATTGAACTTTCAGGCACATTCCTGGTGGTATGTGCAGTAAAAAAATAAATTATGTAAAAAAATCATAGAAATTGATGATTTTTTTATTCAGGAAATATTCTTTTTTTTGCGTCGAGTTTTTGTAATTAAGATATTCTTACGTTCACTGAGTCTCGCAAGAAACCGTCCAATCATTCAAATTGCAACAAGAATGACAAGTGAAAGTGTAGTTGGTACGAGGCGTATTCCATTTGTTGCATGTTGCATGGTTCTTGGACGGACCTCTTGCGTGTACGAATGCGGATATGCCTCTTTTTTTTCGCCTGATGGGGATCAGGTGAAAACAGGTTCGAAGAATATTGGCTGTAAGCAGGTATTAATCAGGCAGTTAAAATGAGGCATTTTGACGGAAAATTAATTAATCCACAATGTCTGAATAAATTCCTGCCGCCTTCCGGAGGAACGAATATACATTGTATTTATTTTTGACACCTTTGAGAAAAGCCGGATCCATAGTATTTCTGATCGTGTATCTTTTTGCCCTTAACAGCTGGTCGGCAAATGTGCATTATTGCGGAAACGATATCATGTCGGTTGCGGTTTTCGATAAGTCTGCCCACGATTGTTGCTGCAAGAATACAGGATGCAAGGGCTGCGAGGACAAGGTCCTCACCGTTGAGTCGCATGACGAACATGAAACCGCATGGGGAATAATAAAGAGCGCAGATATGTCCGTGGCGTTGGCAGTATTGTACCCATGCCGGTATTTCTCTGACCGTGTATACCCGTTTTTCAAACCGGTCATGCATATACCCCCGCTGAAATATGATGGGGATATCTACCTTTTGCACCGGAGCTTCCTGATCTGATCTTTTATGGCAGCAATTCGCTGTGCGTTACGTGTTATTGCCGGTTTCCGGCTCAAATGGTTCCCATAAGAAAAGAAAAATGAAAAAAATAAAACTATAAATGAATGATATACTGACCCGTTTCAACGAGAAATGTAAAGAATTGAATGCGAGTGTCGACGAACTGATCCCGCATTACGAGTCCATTATCAAACACCTCGAAAGCAGCCTGAGTGAAACATATACAATACAATACCATGAAAACAACGGAGTACTCGAACAGATAGGGATCCGGTTCAAGCCGCATTCTGACCTGCCCTATATTGTGAAAATGCGCATAGAACTGTTATGCGCGCAAATGTTTCCAGACAATAAATTCATGTAAGGATATAAGACCTTTGATGGAAAGATGTGGTAGATTCGCACCGTTATATGAGCGGACCAATACTGCATACCGGACAGGTGCGTATCCCGAAGATCGGGTTCGGCACATATGCCCTGAGCGGGAAAACATGCATCGAGGCGGTAACTGATGCAGTGAATGTGGGGTACCGGCATTTTGACACGGCGCAGTTCTATGCCAACGAGCATGAAGTCGGGAAAGGCATACGCGAATCAGGCATCAAAAGGAATGAAGTGTTCATTACCACAAAGATCTGGCCCACACGTTTTAACCAGGTAGAAAAGGCGGCGGAGGAAAGCCTTGCCGCGCTCGGCACGGATTACGTGGATCTGCTGCTGTTGCACTGGCCCTCATCGGATCGTGCCAACCGCACGGCGACGGACGCACTGGCTAAGGTCCGCGAAAGGGGGCTGACCAGGCATATAGGGGTCAGTAACTTTTCGATACAGCAGTTGGAGCAGGCCCTGACACAGGCGCCGGTGTGCTGCAACCAAGTGGAATACCACCCTTTCATGGAGCAGAAGCACATGCTTGAGTTCATCCGTCAGCGCGGTTTGTTCCTGACAGCCTACAGCCCCCTGGCCCTCGGAAAGGCATCATATAACAAAACCCTTGAAAGGATAGGTCAGAGGTATCAGAAATCCGCCAGCCAGGTGGCCCTGAGATGGCTGGTGCAGCAGGAAGCCGTGGCAGCGATCCC
>CALMKH010000125.1 GCA_937867025.1 uncultured Bacteroidota bacterium
ACATTCCACAGTAATTGACGAGATTGTTGGAGTCATCTGCAAAAACACTCAAAGCAGACCATTGATTGCCAAGCGGGGCAGCTGACATAAAACCACTTGAGCCGGTCCATCCAATATTCAGGACTGCTCCTGACTTGTTGTGAAACTCACTTCCTGCCCCTGCGAAACCGAGTGAAGAGCAAAATATAGTGCCATGATTATTTAATACAGAGTTGACTTTATTGTCAAAGTAAATGGCATTACGTAACTTCAGAGTTGCACCAGCACGAACGCATAATGTGGCATCAGTTTGTCGAAATGTCAATTGTTCAAAAATGATAGTGCCGCTACCCTCCAGAGACAACGTTTTAAATGAGCTGTTCATAAATATAATGTTTCCATCCCCAGTCATGTTACTCATATCACAAATTCCGTCGCACTTGAATGTATAATCTATATTATCAACAAATTCCAGGGATAAAAATGAAAATCCATTGCTCCTGAGAATGCCTCCAGTGGCAATGTAAAAAGTTCCTCCGTTGTATACTTTCAGGTTGGCGTAATCAGAAGCAAACTGGACGATCCCTCCGTTCTGGATCGTGATATTACGGCAACGGATAAATGTAAATAAAGGCGCGCCTGTATGAATGCCAATATTCACCGTCGCTCCACTGGGAACTATAATATCATCATTCACCCCGGGAGTGGCCCCGAAAGCTGCCACTCCCCAACTATTTGTTCCAGCAGCCGCAGTATATGTGGCGCCTTTGGCAATATCCACCATCAGGATAATGAATAAGGAATAAAGTAATGCTTTTTTCATAATCTTTAATTATTTGTGTTAAACAAAATTAAGCGGAGCACCTGCACTTAAACATGAGCTTTTTAACGTATTTTATATCATTAAAAGCGTATTCTTAGAATTAATTTACCGATAAACTACACATGGATGAAAAACTAACGGCTCACATTCATGATGTAATGATAATGCTCTTCCTTTGAAAACACATGGATGATATAGATGCCGCTGGCCAGCTTTTCATAAAACCGGATATCATGATCCGTACCATCGCGTTCCGAAAGTATGCTTTCATGCACCAATCCCCCATGGATATTCAGTATCCGCATGGTGTAGTCCGACCTGCGCCGTAATGGCAACCGCAGGTGAATATGTTCGCCGTCATTAGGAAGCGGATATACGGCCGGAACCGATACAGACGTAAAATCAACCGTAACGGCGCCAAGGGGTTCATATACTGTTCCGTCCTCAGTTTTAAGCAGCCTGTAATACGCGATATCCGTATGAGGTGTGTTATCCATCAGGTGATAATACGACACCGCTTCGTCTCCAGAACCTTTTACTGTATCCAGGACCGCATAATGTATGGCATCGTTGCTCCTTTCAACAATATAACTGCTGTTTGGTGATTCGTTCGACGCCTCCCAGGTCAGCTTCACGCCATCGGCATATGGCTCGGCTTCGAAAAAGATCAGGTTAACGGGCAAAGGACTCATGCTGTGCGTAATTGCCAGGTTCATGAATCTCTGCACTCCCGGAGTTGTGACTGAATTGCCGGAAACAGTCTGTCCGGGCCACGCACTTTCCCACATATCCATACTACCATTGTAGCGCTGTGCACTTACAGTGGTATTATAAGGGGCTGCAGGCATTTCAGAAGCTGCAAAATTGAAGGTGAGCGTGGCTGTTGCTGTGGCGCCGCCGGGTTGAACGAGCCAGAACCGGTCAACTGTGGCATCGCGGTTATCGGGAATGAGACCTGCTGAACTGTTGAGATTGTTCACCGCTTCCGGAGACACTGGCCATGGCAGGTTATCTGGCGGGGTTCCATAGGTTGAAAAAATCACATCCCCCGCATCCCCTGCCGTAAGGTTGAACGTAAAAGGAATGACTACGTTCGCAGCCGTGATAAAAGGTATGATATGCGACCCGGTCGTTGTTCCTATAGACCATAGTATGCGGCTGGAATGATCTACCCTTTCAGACTGTATATAGCCCGATGTATAGGTAATGCCGCCTGTTGCGCTGTTCGCTACGGAAACTGTAAAGCCGTTCAGGTCCATTTTGCCGCGCGTAAGTTTCAAGTGATTAATGACCCTGAAATTCCCCAGTACAACCTTTTTCCTGATCCCTGCCGGCAAAGCACCTCCCAGTGGCCGTATATAGGAAATTTCAAGATTATAATATCCGTTATCCGGAACTGCAATATTCTGCGAGGCAAGAGTGCCGCAGTAATTCACGGAGTTATTACTGTAGTCAGCATACAGGGTAAAGTTGACACTGGTTTTGAACGGGTCAGCACTGGTCCCGAACTCGCCCCACCCGACATTGGCCGACGCACCCGACCTGTTGTGAAACGCGCTGCCTGACCCGGGGTTCTTTCCGGCCTCGTCACAAAACAGGACTCCATAATTGTTGAACACTGAATTGATCCTGTTGCCGAAATTGATATCCTGGCTTAGTGTCATTGTAGTTCCGGTGTTTAGTGTTACCGTGGCGTTTGCCTGAGTGTATGTGACCGTCTCAAAAACGATATTGCCACTGCCTTGGAGCGTCAGTGTACGCCCGGCACATGCCACGGAAAGCCTGTTTCCGTCCCCGTTCATATCACTCATGTTGCATACGCCGTCACACTGGAATATATAGTCTGTATTGTCTTCAAATACAAGCTCAAGTCCGCCAAAGGCATTTCGGGACAACGTCCCACCTGAATTGATGGTAACAGTTCCCCCGTTCTTTATGCGCAGCCAGGCATTGGCCTGGGCGAAACGCACCGTACCCCCGCTCTGAATTGTGAGGTTGCGGCACATATTGATTACGTTAAGTACCTGGACTATTGCGCCTCCCGGTACAATGATATCGTCCGTTGCCGTCGGAACAGCTCCGAATGCCGCTGCTCCCCAGTTGTTCGTTCCTATCGCGGCAGTGTATGTTGCTCCAGATACGGAGTGAACACTTAAAAGGATAAAAGCTACGTAACTGACTATGTTTTTCATTTTTATTAAATTAAATAGCAAATGTAATTATATGAAATTGCTTGATTTGTCAGCCATTCCGCGTATTTTATCAAATTTAAACACGTAAACATCTCTACGCTTTTTACGCCCGTATTCAGCTTAAAAGCGTATTTTCTTTCAGAATCTCATCTATTTCAGTCAGGCCAGATGTACCAGTTCATTCTTTATCGCATACTTGACCAGGCCGGCAGTATTTTTAGCTCCAAGTTTTTCCAGCAGGTTCCTGCGATGCGTGTCAACAGTCCTGATGCTCAGGTAAAGCTTTTCCGCAATCTGTGTATTGGTGTATTCATCGGCTATCAGTTTCAGGATTTCCTGCTCACGGTTGGTCAATATGATGCCCTCGGCTTCCGATTTCCTGGTTTCACTTTCCAGAAGGGCCTGCAATATTTCACGGCTGAAATAACTCAGGTTTCTTGAAGCGCTGTCAATGGCCATGAATAGCTCCTCACGATTCGAATTCTTGGTGAGGTAACACAGAGCCCCGGCACCAATAATCTCTTTCACCTGATCTATCTGGTCATACACTGTAAGCGCTATGATATGTGTCGAAGGAAAATGTGATTTTATATGTGAGATCGCCAATACCCCATTCATTTCAGGCATGCTTATATCCATGATAACTACATTGGGTTTTAACTGTTCAACCTTTAATATGGCCTCTTTTCCGTTTGTGGCCTCCCCGACAATCTCGTAACTCCTTACATCGCTCAACATAGCCCTTATACCATCTCTTATAATGGAATGGTCGTCTACAATTAATATTTTTATCATACTTTTTTTATATAGGAATTTCTAATATAATGGTACTACCCCTGCCTATTTTTGAATCTATCAGCACATGACCGTTAAGCGTTTTTATCCTGTTCCGGATGTTGTGCAATCCCATGCCGGTTTGAGCCGTATCATCCGCATCAAAGCCGATGCCGTCGTCCTCTACAAGAATGATGATGTGACCCTCACGGTTGAATAACTGAAGACTGATTTCACTTGCCTTCGCATGCTTGAATGCATTATTGATCAATTCCTGGCACATACGGTAAATGTTTTGATGAAGCATTTCATTTACGCCAAAAAACACGGCATTTGAATAAAATGTAACTTTGGTCATTTCCGACTGGTTCATTTTGTTGCAAAGGTTCTTGACCGCTGGAACAAGGTCATTCTCTAAACTTAGAGACAAGCCGGAAGAAATAGCCTTGCATTCGGACATCGCTTCATCAATAATGTCAATGGCAGTTTTGAGATTCTTATTGAACGCATAAAGCGTAGAATCCCTGGTGTCATATCCCCCGGAAATATTGGAATCAATGGCGGAAAGGTTCATCCTCGCCGCTGTCAGCAATTGTCCGAGACTGTCATGTATGTTCTCGGCCAGCCTTTTCCTCTCTTCATTCCTGGTCCTGATCATAACTGAAAGAAACTCCCGTTGCCTGTTCATTGCAAAAACCCGTTTTTCCTCCTGGAATTTTTTCTGGTCCGATATGTCCACAAAAGACAAAACGATCAGGTTTGGAATCTGCTGCCTGTACCTGGTAACGGACATGCTCGCATATATTTCATGCCCCTGCTTATGGATCAGAACAATCTCAACCGGGGTTTTCCTTTCCGTTTCGTTTCCAATTGCATGTTCAAGGCTTTTGATTGAATCCGTGTGCAGGAACCGCAGCATGTTCCCGTCTTTTACAATTTCATCGCGGGAATAGCCTGTTAAACTAACTGCGGCATGATTCATGTCAACAACATGGTTTTCGCCAGCCATCACCAGTAAGGCTTCACGAACAGCATTACAAAGCATGTCGTATTTTCGCTTCTGCACGATCAGTGCGGATTGCGCTTTTCTGGCCTTGCGGTGAAACGGCTTCCTCTGCGCCCTTAAAAGCATGTCATTCCTGCGGTCCGTAGCTTTCATCAATACATATCCGACGGCTATTGAAAACAGGAAGATAAACACCAGGTTTAGATAAAAGACCGCATGGACAGCGTTGCTGATAAGTCTGTTTTCTACCGGAACACACGAGTAATACAGGTGGGTGAACATCAGGCAGAATATCAAAAGTGTAAATGAACAAAAACGTTCAACATTATGCCTGTAGCTGATAATCAGAATAAGCCCGAAAAGTATCAGGAAAGGGCCCTGAAACCCTGCTGCATTCCTTGATGGAAGCAATTCAATCATCATATTCAGGTTAGCGTTGATTACAAGCAGTATCCTTGCCAGGTTTTTCCATTTCCTGTAATTGCAGTAAAGGCAAAATAACCATGCTCCGAGGCAGAATAAATGGTTCCACGACATCAACCCCGGGATCAGGGAATGGAACACGCCATATAATAATGAACAGCATGCACCGATTACCGCAAAAATATTAACGATGGCTGTCTCCCAGTTTATATCAGCCGAAAATTCCCTGCCCGTTCCGAGCGAAACTATCCTGTGCCATAGTCTGCACTTCGTAGTGCTGCCTTGCCATCCAGCTTCACCGCTCCCGATCATTCCAACCTGTTTTTTCTTATTCATCACTCTTCGACCCCCACCCGACAACCCCCATGCTGATAATGATATGTCATCCTCTTATCAACTCGTTTTCTGCCTGCTTGCTTTGTGACAACCAGGTCCAGATACTCACCGCAACCTGAAGAGGAGCCTCTTCATGCGGAAAATGGCCTGAACTTTTTATTACATGAACCATGTTATTCTCAAATCCCGAAATGAATTTGCGGAGGTGAGCGTTCGATGTAAAGCGATCTTTTTCACCCCATATGAACAATACAGGCTTTTTACTGATCTTTGTTCTTTCTGACCAGAGCTGTTCATACCATTCCTGCTCCTCTAAAAGGGCTTTTGCTGATTTAATTGCTATACTTCTGTATTCTGCTTTTTCCTGTTGTTTCACCAATTGACCGTTATGGCCCGGCTTTCTCCTTTTTTCAAGGACGTGCAATACCGCCTTTGGCGGATAATTCAGATACCGGTACATAAAAATCTGGAATGGATTTCTCAGCGTTTTGCTTAATTTTATGAAAACGGGATCTGTTGCGCAATTCCATAACCATGAATTCATAATGATCATTTTTTTAATCAGGCCTGCATGTCGCATGGCAACATGCAGGCCGATTGGTCCGCCCAGATTATGAACAACCATGGTTATGTCCCTAAGACCCATATCGAGTATGAAATGTTCAAGGGCGTTGCTGTGAGCTTTCGCGGAATAATCATGCTCTTCGGGTTGGTCTGAAAGTCCGGATCCTATATGATCAATGGCTATACACCGGTAGTGCTTGCTGAGAGGCTTGATTACCTTCCAGAAGTCGAAACTCCAGGAGAACGTGCCGGGAACAAATAATATGATCTCACCGGCGCCTTCATCAATATAATGCATTTTCCGGCATTGAACATGATAATAATGAGATTTAAAGGGATATTTCGTTCTTCGGTTCACGTGAAAATTATTTCGGTTCCTTGTTAGTTTCCCTTATTGATCCTTACATTATATCCCAGCTGAAAATAAACAGGAATAAGGGGTTTGCTCTTAAAGTCCTGACTTAACACCTTGCCCATTTTCAGATAAAGATCGCTGGTTTTAAAAGAATATCCGGCCATCAAACCATAATTGAAATTTCCACCGGTTGAAGGTTCAAACCAACCGTCCTGCACGCCGGGAAACATATCCCTGTAATGTGCTGAATGACGGAAGTTAGTGACGATAGCCTTATCAAAACCAAATTCGCCGGCCAGGAACCATTTTGGCCTGTAATATCCCGCCGCCGCGCTCATTTCAGATCCAAAGTTTACAAGGCGTACCAGGCTGTTTTCATATCTTCTGAAATTCCCGTGAATTTTGGCACTCACCTGTATGTTACCGCTTTCAAACAGCCTTGCCTGAGCTCCAACCTTGCTTTTAAAGTCATCTATCAGGTGTTTCCCTGACGGAAAGGAATATTCTGCCTGGAGTATCAACGGCATTTTAGTCTTTAACTGATAGCCAAATCCCGCTCCCCACACGATCCCATGCGAAAACCCGGCATTGGCATTGACGATATATCTTTCGTCGGATAAGCTCTTCCAGTTAATCTCCTGAGACGATGCTAAATTGGCCAGGATCAAGAGGCTTGTCAGAAGTGTTGTTTTTATAATATTTTTCATCTTTTACTTTTGTTGTTTTATTATTTTAATGTATTTAAATAGTCCAGCATGACAGGGTACGTATTGTTCCAGCCTCTTGGAAAAGTCAACATGTCGTGACCGGCATCATTTGTCTGGAACAGTTGAACATCAGGATAGGCTGAAGATACTTTCTTTGCATGTTCCAGACCGTAGGCCTTATTGTTCTGGCTGTAAATGAACAGCACTTTGGTGGTAAACTTATGCAGATTCGTTGTCCAGTCGGGTTTTTCCCTTTCTGCTGTTTCAAAATATGCACTAAGTGTTACGGAACCGCTACGCCAGAATGGTACCGGACCTTCATTTCCAATCGAACTTCCGTCCTCGGCCGATGACCACAACTGTTTCTTATAATCAAGAATCTCATGCTCATCTTCTTTAGCGGACAAGAACTGCTCAAAATAGATGGCGTCATTCAAATCTTCCGAAAAAAAGCTGAACTTATTGCTCCTGCTGAGGTAATCCACTACATCTTTCCAGATAAGACCGCCTGGTTCCCCAAGAATCAGGCCCTGTACCGCTGCAGGATTGCTATTGACAAACGCACTCGCAAGCATTGCCCCCCATGAATGCCCCAATATAAAGACCTTTTGATCCGGTGACGTCCTGTAATGGGCTATTACAGCTTTTAAGTCATTAATCGCAACATCAACGCTGTTATAGGCTGAAGCTGGAAACCGCTGGGACAACCCGGCTCCGCGCTGGTCAAAAAACACCACCCGGTAGCCTTCGTTAGCAAATGCTTTGCAATTCAGGAGGTAACGATAATCAGAGCCCGGACCTCCATGAACTATTATCAGCAATGGGCTGTCCGGTGAACCGAAAGCCTCTGCATGGAGCTTTGCCCCGTTTATAGTAATGGAAGGTAGCGATGGGTCCTGATCTACCGTTTTTGGAACCAGGTTTCCGGGCGTGTTGATTTTTCTTTCTTTTGTGCATCCCGAAAATGCAATTGTCAAAAGCATGGCTGTAGCCATAAAAATTAGTTTGTATTTCATATATATAATTGATTTAAAATTGAGGCAAAAAAACAAATAAACTATATAGCAGATCGCCCCAAAGGGTAGGATGAAACGTTTTCTGATTCGTCAAAATAAGTTATAACCCGCTGAAAATTAGTTCGAAAAAATAGATGGAACGTATGCGTGTAACTTGGCACCTGGAATCAGGTCCGTATTTTCTGTTTCGACCTCCTTTATACTTCCGGATCGCATATTCTGCGTATTTTTTTATAGGTCATTTCATGTTCTGTAGGCGTATTCCGGAAACGCATCATGAATTTCTACAGCCAATTACGCTTACACTGTATGCGTACCGCTTTTTGATGGTATTATGCAGGGTCTTTTCCGCTACGCAGTAATTGCCGGATGCAAACCATATGGGAAAACAACAATATTGGAACAACGTACCCCATCAGCCATATAAATGGAATATCAAGCAAAGTACCCTCTTGTTCATCCAACATATAAGTAAAAGGCATCCATGTATAAAATAAGGTCTGGAAGATCATGTAAAGCAATAACCCGGCGCTGGCCAGGTTCCATATCCATAATACACTGCTGTTCAACCTTATTTCCCTATATCCGAAATACCCGATAAACGGTGCTGTATAACCTGTCAGAATATTCAGGTTAACCGTGTCTGTCATTATTGATGAGGCCTCTCCGGATATAAACAGATAGAACAGGATTTCCACCGGAACCCTCACGACATGCATATATGACAGCCACTCGCCCTGGAGGCGATCAACAAACATTTTTCCCTTAAGGGTAAAAAAGGGAATTACTGCCGTAAATATTCCGGGAATGATCATCAATGCAACACGTGACTGGCCTGCATAGCTCTTATCCAGATAAAGGCAGGAAGCCATGACTGCCATCAGGAGCAGGCAACTGCAGGATATCAGGAGTACACTGCCCGATTTGGCACTCGCCTTATAAAAGAACCAAACCGTTAAAAGTGTAGTAGCCGCAAAACTGACAGGATAGAATACATGAATTATGTTGTTCATAGGGATATGAGTATGTGGCATTGTCAATCCTGATGGCTCAGGAGTTTTTACAAAAGAACTTTTAAACCTGCCCTGAAGTCGTCCCATAAGGTAGGATGAAACCCGCCTTTTTACAACACACTGATCATCACAAAGATATATCTAAGATTTTTTTATTATCTTTTATATGACAGATGCGTTTTCCCGTAGATTGTGACCCTTAAAAAGATTCACTGGAACATAAAAAACGTGAGTTCGGGTTAAGATGAGTCAATAAGGTCAATTTTACCTGTACCAGTTAGGTTTTCGAACCTAACGGTACGGCATTACTCATTCTACAGAGTGTTTTCTTCGAGAAC
>CALMKH010000126.1 GCA_937867025.1 uncultured Bacteroidota bacterium
CAGGTGCTGGAAGGCCCGGCCATCCATAATCTACTTTCCAAAAACCTGCAGAAACCACAGGCATGAATACACTTTACCTCATCATTTCGCTGTTTGCCATCGGAGCCATCATCGGCATGTACCTGCTGACACTGGTGCTTCAGAAAAAGGAAACCTCCAAATTCATGGCATTTGTCCATGGAGCCTTCGTGGCTACAGCCCTAATCCTTCTGATCATCTATAGTTCAGACCACCCCGGCCTGACGGAAAGCATAGTACTTTTTGTCATAGCCGCACTGGGAGGGTTGATCCTCATTATCCGCGACCTGACAGGCAAATCCATTCCCAAATGGCTAGGCGTCATGCACGGCCTCATTGCAGTGGGCGGATTTATCTTTCTTCTTGTCCATGCCTTTTCCAATCCGTAACAATGAGGAGCAGAGCACATATCAAAGGGCATCCCCTGCACCCGATACTGGTATCCTTTCCTATTGCCTTCTTTACAGGCACACTGATATCAGACACTATATTTCTTGCGACTGGACGTTTCCTTTTCAGCCAGATGGCTTTTTACCTCGCCCTCGGCGGCATCGTGTTTTCACTGATTGCTGCGATTCCCGGCATTGTCGATTATTTTACGGTTGTTCCGCCTGAAAGTTCCGCAAAGAAACGCGCCACAAAACACGGCCTGCTGAACATCGGGGTGCTACTCGTCTTCACCATGGTGCTGCTATTGAAAAATAACCCGGAGATGAGCATTTATGTTATACTGGCCCTGGAAGTGACCGGTGCAGTCATACTGACAGTTGCCGGCTGGATGGGAGGAACACTTGTTCACCGTAACCAGATAGGCGTTGACCACCGGTATGCCAGTGCCGGCAAGTGGAAAGTGGAAACCATTGATCAGAATATGGAGCTGAAAGACCTGGACACGCTGAAAGTAAACCAGATGAAGCTTTTTCACGTCAACGGCAAACGTATTGTTATTGGTCATACGGAATCCGGCTTTGTGGCCTTTGACGATTTTTGCACGCATCGCGGAGGCTGTCTTGCCGACGGGGCGTTGATCTGCGGGATTGTCCAATGCCCGTGGCACGGATCGCAGTTTGATGTCAGGACCGGCGAGGTGAAGGCAGGTCCGGCAAAAGAGCCAATCAAGACCTACCCCATTGAGAGCAGGGGCCAGAGATATTTCCTTAAGTTATAGACCATACTCAGCTGAGTTTATTCAGAAGAGAAAATCTGATAAAATTTAGCTTACTTCGCAGGCATGCGTAAACTGAACGATTATTGTAAGACCGGTTTGATATTGCTGTGCATGGCATCCTGCTCGAACACTACTAGTCCTGCCACCACCGGCAATGAAGCTGCCCCCGACACGCCGGCAACTGCTGCAGCGCCCGCCCCCATAAAAAGCGAATGTTCGGAGATTGAGGGCAGGTGGAGAATGTTTAACAATATGTCGGCACGACCCGGAAATAAAGGACTGCTGGTGACCGATACGACCATTACCCTGCAGATAAGTGACTGCAAAATATGGAAACTGAAAAAAGACAAGCCCCTTGACTCGGCCGATCTTATACGGAAACTTGAACCCACACGGGTGATGTACGAGTGGTCGGGCGTCAAGGACCGTTACATCCGTTATGCCGCCCCAAAGGATATCCTGATATTAAATATAAAAGGGTTTGAAGGAGGGATTGAGCATTACAGGAGGGTGAAGTAAAACGGACTGACCATCTACATATAAAAAGTTTTGATTTTTATAATAGAATCCCCTAATTTTGCAGACCTTTTCCAAAGGAGAGATGGCAGAGCGGTCGAATGCGGCGGTCTTGAAAACCGTTGACTGTAACAGGTCCGGGGGTTCGAATCCCTCTCTCTCCGCAA
>CALMKH010000127.1 GCA_937867025.1 uncultured Bacteroidota bacterium
TATGCAATATTCATGAATGTACCGGTCAGCAAGAGGGTTCCAAGGCAACGCCTCTTGTCAGTTCTGATGGCACTTCGTAAGGATATAAAGACAGGAAGGGAGTACTTATAATATAGTCTCCCTTCCATAATATGGTAATAAAAGGACAGGTTACCTGCTTCCTTTCAGGAAGGCTGCATGATGTATCCTGCCTGTATCATCCCTGAGAATCAGCGTGTATAAGCCTGGTTCAAGTTCATCCACGGGGATGCTGGTTCCTGACAGCTCTCCGTCAAGCAGCGACTGACCGAGATGATTCAGCACCTTGTAAGCTGTCCATGGCGCATCGCTGCTTATCATCAGGCGATCAAACGCCGGGTTTGGATAAACAAGCGTTTGTGAAACAGGATGACTTTCTCCCACACCTGTTGAATGGTCCCCGAACTCAATGAATGGCGAAACAAAATTGCCTGCGCTTGAGTCGTCCCCGTCCTTAAGCTTGGTATACGTTGAATTGGTGATATCGTAGCTGAAGATGCATCCCCTGAATTTCGATCCGCCCTGGTTGGCAGTTCCATACAGCAAACCATTGGATGCCTGGATCAGTTTATGACGGGGGCCATAGCCGCCGCCCGCAAAAAATGAATGCAGCTTTGTGTAAGTGGCAGTCGCTATATCATAACTGTATATCACGCCCTGGTAATTATCACCGCCGGTCATTGTCATTCCGTACAGAAGACCGTTGTTTGCCTGCATCAGGGGAATTGTGGGGTTTTCGCCTTTCGACTGCACAAAGTCATAATGTTTGGTAAACGTATTGTTCTGCAGGTCGTAACTGAACAGGGTGCCCTTGTCGTTTGCGCCTCCGTAGCTGCACACGCCGTAAAGTTTTCCGTTGGAGGCCTGCAGGAGCGACGTATTAGGCTGGGTGCCATCCGGAGTGTCGAAATTGTGCAGGGTTGCGAATGTATTGTTTGAAGGATCAAAACTGAATAGCCTGCCTTTAGCGTTTGTTCCCCCATACTGGGTAACGCCATATAAAAGACCGTTTTTGCCTTTGATCAGGCTTGCCTGGGGCGTTGAGCCGCTATTCCCCGGTATTTCATAAGCCTGCGTGTAACTTTTGGATGCTGTGTCGAACATGTAAATGGCATAGGTGTTTGAAGTGCCGGTAATACCCAGCGTATACAGCTTTCCGTTGTTGGCCATTACAAATCCTGTGGCCGACCTGTTGAGATTGCTGAACTGATACAGAAGCTGGATGCTGCTGCCCGAGGTATCCGACCTGTAAATAGCGCCGTACATGTTGGGACTGTTGTTGGTGACACCGTAAAATACCCCATTGCCGACATGAAGCGCTTTACCCACAGGCATGGCAATATTGACACTTGAAAACAGTCCCCTGCTCCCGATGTTGTTACCGGAAACGTCGAAATAAATGACAGCCCCCCCGGTTACGGTCTGGGCAGTAGTGTAAAGCCTTTGTGAAAAAAGGCTGTTCGCAGCAACTGATAACACTGCTGCAATGAGTCTGGTAGTTTTGTATATCATATGCAGATGAATTGGTTTGTTTGTCCGTGAAAATCGGGTGCAATATA
Source organism: uncultured Bacteroidota bacterium (assembly GCA_937867025.1). GTDB lineage: Bacteria > Bacteroidota > Bacteroidia > NS11-12g > UBA955 > JABMMZ01. The sequence goes on from CALMKH010000127.1 coordinate 1,578, forward strand.
TATGTCCCTAAGGCATACTGCATATACTACTTTAGGGTTAGAACCCTGCAGTTTGTGCATGTGATCCCATCCCGGATTAAGTGAAAATCCAAACCCCGGCCGGGCGATATTTCCTTGTTAATTATTAATTGTTCATTATCTTTGAACCCCGTTATGGATACCACGCAATCACTCAAACAAATAGCACTGAATGACTTACATATAGCTTTAGGCGGCAAGATGGTCCCCTTTGCCGGATTCAGCATGCCGGTGCAATACAGCAATCTCATCCAGGAACACAATGCTGTGCGCAATAATGTCGGCGTTTTCGACGTGTCACACATGGGGGAGTTCATGCTCAGGGGCGAGAAAGCGCTCGACCTGATCCAGCTTGTCACAAGCAATGATGCATCTGTGCTGGTGGACGGCAAAGTGCAGTACAGCTGCCTGCCGAATAACACGGGAGGCATTGTTGACGACCTGCTTGTATATCGCATGAATGAAAACGAATACCTCCTGGTGGTGAACGCCTCCAACATAGAAAAAGACTGGAACTGGATTTCTTCCCATAACACCTTCGGCGTACAGATGGAGAACATCAGCGACCAGCTCAGCCTGTTCGCGGTACAGGGCCCCAACGCCTCCAAAGTACTTCAGAAGCTTACTGACGTAAACCTCGGTGCCATGGAGTATTATACCTTCACCAGGGGAACCATGGCCGGCATTTCCGACGTGATCATTTCCAATACAGGGTATACCGGCGCCGGCGGCTTCGAACTGTATGTCCGCAACGCCGATGCCAGAACCTTATGGGATGCGGTCTTCGAAGCAGGCAAGGAACACGGCATATTACCCTGCGGTCTTGGTTGCAGGGATACCCTGAGGCTTGAAAAAGGGTTCTGCCTTTACGGCAACGATATCGACGACAACACCTCGCCTATTGAGGCAGGCCTTGGCTGGATCACCAAATTCAGCAAAGACTTTGTCAACAGCTCGTATCATAAATCACTGAAAGAAAACGGCGTGAGCAGGAAACTGGTCGGTTTTGAAATGATAGACCGCGGTATACCCAGGCAGCATTACGTAATACGCGATCCCGAAGGCAATGTCATCGGGGAGGTTACATCCGGAACCCAGTCGCCAAGCCTGAACAAGGCCATTGGTATGGGATATGTTCAAACCGAATTCAGCAAACCGGGCACTGAGATCGCTATCGAAATAAGGGATAAATCGCTGAAAGCCGTCGTTTGTAAAATACCTTTCCTGTAAGCGCAGGCCGGTCTTCCCTGAATTGCCGCAATGAAGCGCGTAATTTTCCGTTTATTCTTGCATCCTGAATTTTAATTTCCATAAATATTCTTACTTTTGTCGGGAATCTTACGTATATGAAAACACGCCGCGTCATCGGTTTATTATGCGCTTGTCTCTGCCTTTGCGGTTGTTTTGAAACGATCGAAGAGGTGACATATACCGATTCCCAGAGCGGCACTTACCTGCTGACGCTTAACTGCAGCAAGAGCAAAAGCCGGCTGAAAGCCCTTGTTAAACTCGATACCTTCATGGGGCTCAACATTCCCAAACAGTGGGAGGTCAGCAATTATTTCAACACAGCATCTCTTGCGGTAGAAAAAGTGCCCGGTATCAGCCAGGTGAATTACACCGAAGATTACACCAACTTCATTTTTACGTTCACATTCAAGTTCGACAAGACCGAGACACTGAACAAAGCTATCAATGCCGCTGCAGTCAGCATTACCAATAAATCGAATTTGCCATATTACAATGTGTTCAATTCCAGCGAAGAAACCTTCCAGAGGAATAAAACACCCAATGACAGCATGGCCAGGCTCGCCAAGAAAAGCTCCCAGCATCTGAAACTGATAAGCGGGGCGAAAGCGACCGCCATTTACAGGTTCCACAAGCCTGTAAAAAAAGTGAGCAACAGCAAGGCCGTGATCTCCAAAAACGGCAAGGCCGTCATGCTGCAGCAGGATCTTCCGAAGATCATTACCGATCCTGCCCTCTTTACCAATACCATTACTTTCTAAATGAAACATACACTTATCATACTCTGCCTCAGTTTAACAACAGGCCTGTCCGCGCAAAACATGTCAGACTACCTGCCGAAAAATGCCAGTTACATTATCAGCATCAATTTTGCCGAGCTTGAAGCTAAAAGCAAGGACATGGATTACACGCGTTTCCTTGAACCCCTTATCAAGGGAGCAAGATCGAGGTACTACTATGGTTCAACGGATGAGACTTCTTCCTGCGACCTTATTTCCACATCCGACCTGGTCAGGAAGCCCAAGGATTTCGGTGTCGATATGCAATCTGCTTTTTATGTGTATTCAACCAGGATAAATGATATTTCAGGAACCGCTTACCTTTTCAAACTCCAGAACGTCGAAACATTCAGGTCGCAACTGAAAACCACCTGTCATAAAAAGTACGAGTACCAGCAAAGGCATATCGAGCAGGCTACCATGTATTCCACTAAGGAACTTGCCGTAGCTATCAACGGTTCCGTAGCGCTTGTATTTGTTAAAGACTATAACTACTATGATGCCGATTACAGCCATGACTTCAGCGCGAACGGGTATGTGGATTCTGCATTCGGTGCGGAGAACGAGGCAGACAACTTCAGGAACGACAGCCTCTTCTACGAACGCCTGAACAGCGGCAAAAACCTCGACTACGACCAGGAAGTGGAAAACGTCAGGAGCATGACCGATACCATGATCACTTACAGGGCCAAACAGAGGCAGGAAGCTAAAGAACTGGAATTTGTCAACCAGAAGTTCAACGGCATATTCGACCTCGTGGCAAAACTCATCATCCCCCAGCACGACAACATGAGCAGCGACCGCAATTTCATGAAAGCCCAGCAGGGAGGCCACGACGCTTTCGCTTACATGAATGTCTACTCCAACTTCGCCCAGGCTGACTTTAATCCTTTCTCCTGGAACCGGCGTTATTCAAGAGACAAGGAAGAGCTTGTAAGTTCCGGAAACCGGTTCCTTACTTCTGACATGAGTGCCACATATACCATCGATTTCGAGAACGGAAAGGCCGTGCTGAGTTCTGTCAATTCTTACAACAAGAATGTGTACGAGCGTTTCAGGAAAATATATGATGTGAAAATGGACAAAGACCTCTTCAAGTATATTGATGGTGAAAACCTCCTTGGTTATATGAGCAGTTCCGTAGACATGAAAGAAATGGGTAAATTTTACGAAGAGTTTTATATCGAACTGCTGGAGAGCTTGCCCAAGCGGAAAAAAGAACAGGATATCATGACGGGGATTGAACTGTTCATTGCCTTCCTTGACAAAGAGATGCTGTTCAATACGGCAAATGGCAACATGATTTTCGCCTGCACAGGATTTACCGACGTGAAAGTTAAATACACCACGTACGATTACGACGACGACTTCCAGAAAAACGAAACGACCGAAGAGCTGGTGGAAAAACAGCCGAAAATGGTGTTCGTATCCGGCATCGGCAATAAGGAAAATGCCAGGAAACTGTTTGACATTTTCAGCAAGTTTTCTGTGTTCACCCGTTTGAAAGACAATGTATTTGCCTTTTACGGCAACAAGTACCAGCCTGTGAACATATTCTTCGCCCTGACCGATGATGCCATCATCATCACCAACGACGCGAACCTGGTGCAGAACAACCTGGGCGGTTATCCGAAGAACAAGCAGATGTCTTCAGACGAAAAGAAATTCATTTCCAAATACAATTTCGCCGCGCGCATTAATAGTCAGAAAATGCTTGAAGGCATTAAGGACACCTATTTCAAGAACGGTGAAACCCTCCCCTGGTTCAGCCAGATGATGACCAGCCTCGGTAATTTTGAATTATACAGTTCCAAACCCGAGAAGGATGGTATCAGGGTGACTGCAGAAGTGACCCTTAAAGACCAGTCGAGCAATGCATTGTACCAGATACTCAAAATGATGTCTGCGGCCGATGGGCATTAAAAGAATACTGCTTTTTACCCTGGGCGTCATTGTCCTTTTGCTGGGCATTACGGGCGTCTACCTGTATAACAGGCTGAATAGTGAAAGCCGGCTTCCCGAACATATTCCTGTAGATGCAGAAGCGGTTGTGTATGTCAACGCTAAAGTGCTGGCGAAAAAATTCATGCTGCGTCCCGATACGACTGTCAGGATCAGCAGGCTGAAAAAAATCCCTTACTTCGCACATATAAAGAAACTGGATGAAACGGGAATTGACCTGTTATCCGATGCCGCCATCATACAGCATAAAGGAGTGTATTACGGCCTGATGGTCCTGGATGATGCAGGGCACCTCGAGGCATGTATCGCCGGCGCCCGAGCCGGACTGTTCGGACCGGTGAAAAAGAACGGGGAGATCATGACCGTAACAGCAAAAGATTCATTTATGCTGGCATGGACCGACCGCCTGCTCGCTTTCATTCCCAAAAACAAAATACCCGTAACGGACAACTTTATCCGTGAGATATTAAACGTAGAGAAAGAAAAGAGCTTTTCGGCAGGTGACAAATTCACGACATGCAGGCGTGATGATGCTGCGTTATGGTTCTATGCCAGGCGCCTCGACCTGAAGATCGCGCCCCCTGCCGAACTGAAAGGTTACCTGGAATGGGACAAGGAAATCGACATCGCCCTGACAGAGAATATCGCCGCATCCTATCCCGGGAAGATGGCCTCATCCACCCGCAGCATGAATTCGATCCATGCGGATGTAGTAACGGCTGATCTCGCCAAACTGTTACAGGGTTTAACCGTTGCCTATATGCCTGAACAGGCGGAGCAGTTGAATCGCCTTGACCTGGTAAATGCCAGGGCATCCTTCGAACTGGGTGGTTTGAAGGAAATAAAAAATGAGTCGATCAGCTATGCTTATGATGAGAATTTCAACAAGCAGAAGATCGTTAAGGTAACGGTTGACACTGTCAATGCCGCTGTTCTGGCTATTGCAGGCAGGAACATGAAAGAAACAGTCATCACCAATGCCCCCGGCAGTCCTTACAGCGTACCTTCGGACGGTTCCGGCCTGCAAGCCCGGTTTAACCAGGACATGTTCAGGCATGTTTATCCGGTACCCTTTCCGTTCGAGGCGCTGATTGTCCAGAACCGGGACAAGGGTTGGAACGAATTCATGATCAACATACAGGTGGGAAGCCTGGGAAAACTGGCAGAGCTTTACTGACCGGTTTGTTATCTTTAAAAGCGAAGTACATACAAGGCGATGAAAAAAATACTGTTGAATATATTGAAGGTCGCAGCGGGGCTTTACATCGCCATGTGTATCCTCTTGTACATCTTCCAGGAGAAACTGATCTTTTTCCCTCACAAACTGAAAAAGGATCATACGTTTCAGTTTGTACAGGAATTTGAGGAGCTGAATATAAAAACACAGGACGGAACTTCCATCAACGGACTACTGTTCAGGGCGGATAGCTCGAAAGGACTAATTTTCTACCTTCATGGGAATGCCGGCTCCCTGGACGGATGGGGTAAAGTGGCGGAAACCTACACCGGTATGCAGTATGATGTGTTCATATTTGATTACAGGGGTTTTGGAAAGAGTGAAGGGCAGATAAACGGGCAAGAGCAGATATTCCGGGATAACCAGGCTGTATACGACGAATTGAAGAAACGATACAGCAAAGATAAAATCATCGTGTTAGGCTATTCCATCGGTACAGGGCTGGCTGCAAAGATCGCTGCGGAAAACAATCCCCGGATGCTTATCCTTCAGGCGCCATATTATAGCATGACTGACATTATGGAGCATAGGTATCCTTTCGTTCCCACAGGTCTCCTGAGGTACACATTCGCGACCAATATGTATCTGAAAGCCTGCAACATGCCGATGTATATTTTTCATGGCAACACGGACGGCGTCATTTATCACGGTTCATCACTCAAGCTGAAAGACGAGCTGAAAGAGCGCGTCACATTGATCACTCTCAACGGGCAGGGACACAACGGCATGACCGACAACCCCGACTACAGGGCAGAACTGCGAAGGATATTGAAGTAGCAGAATGGTATGATTTTCTTTCGCCCCGGTTTTGTTTTTGGGCGCCTTATCCATGCCCTTTGGCTGCGCTTCGCTCCGGTGCCGTGGTGTACTGCAAAGCAGTTCTACCACTGGCACCAAGCCTACGGTCAAGGGGCGCAGGGGATATCCCCATGGGGG
>CALMKH010000128.1 GCA_937867025.1 uncultured Bacteroidota bacterium
TCGTAATTTGTACTTCGTACTTCGTAAATCAATCCTACTTTCCCCGTCCCTGTATCATGATCAGCACAGTATAGGCAATAATTTTGAAATCGAGTGCCAGGCTGTTGTTTTCAATATATAATATATCGTAATACAGGCGTTCGATCATTTGGTCCACATTCTCGGCGTATCCATATTTCACCTGACCCCAACTGGTAATGCCGGGTTTTACTTTCAGCAAGCGACTGTAATATGGTGCTTTTTCCATGATCTGCTTAATAAAGAACTGTCTTTCAGGCCTTGGTCCCACGACACTCATTTCACCAATCAGCACATTGTAGAACTGAGGGAATTCGTCCAGGCGGGTTTTCCTGAGCAGGCGCCCGATCTTGGTGATGCGCGGGTCATCCTCCCTCGAAAGTTGGGGCCCTGCAGCTTCGGCATCCGGCCGCATGGTTCTGAATTTTATGATATGGAACGGCTTTCCCTTGAGTCCTATGCGCTCCTGCCTGTAAAACACAGGGCCTTTGCTGGTTTTGATAAGCAGGGCTATGACCAGCATCAGCGGGCTGCTGACAATAAGAATGAGTATGGAAAAAAGAAGGTCAAAGACGCGTTTGGCGTTCTTCTGCCACTCCGGCATGACTTCAAAATCCACTTCTATCAGTACCGCGCCGAGGATGTTGTTCATCTTTACCATGCGGGTAAAAATGGAATACATGTCAGGGATGATCTTTATGAATACCGCCTCGTTTTCCACGGTATAGAAAACGGAATTAAGCTTGTTGTGTTCAGTGGTTTCAAGCGCAATCACCAGTTCTTCGATATCCATGGCATGAATAAGCCTGGGCAGGTCTTTGTAGCTTCCCAGGTAAGGCAGTGACTGGGCCAGCCCGGAAGTGTCTTCACCGTTTACTGTCACAAACCCCAGGAATTTGAACCCATTGGTGATCCTGGCATTTTTAAGGTCGTTGAACAGCTTGATGGCTTTTTCATTCGAACCCACAAGTATGGTGTTGAAACCCCAGATGCGTTTCTGTATCCTGTGATTGGTCTGGGTCGACAGGATAAAGCGTCCCAGGTAGGTGACAACGAATTGGAGGACCAGCAACAGGGAAAAAGTCTGGTAATAGGCTTTGTAATTGCTTACGCTGTCGTCAAGCAGGAGGGTGAAGAAAATGAAAATACTGCCGAGGAATGAGGTATAAAGCGTCTGTTTCAGTTCCCGCAGGCGTGATCGCCTGAAAATATTCTTGTAATACCCCGTAAAATAGTATAGTGTCAGCCAGAATGTGGGAATAGCTATGATGCCGAGTATCAGTTTGCCGTCCCGGCTCAGCGGTATCTGGTAATCGCTGTGCGCCGTATCGATGTACATCTTTCTGAACCAGAACAGGAGAAACCATACCAGCGCTGCGCTGAGGTAATCCGAAATAAGATATTTTATGGTCTGCCTGGTCTTGTTCAAAATGAAGTTTATTCAACGTAAAGGACTTTGACGTTGTCTATGTAAACATGTTTATCCTGTGTATCTCCGTCGTCTTTGTAAAAACCGAAAAACAGCCTAAGAGGAGTGGATGCCTGGAGATCGCTGGTCTCTGTCTTCAGGTTGACATATATTTTTTTCCATTGGTCATTCGTAGGGAATGCCACCATCACAGGCACTGTCACCCATGAACCGTTATCAAACACCAGAAGGCCGACCTGTACACTGACATTGCTTTTTAAATCGAGCTCGACATAATTGTCAGTGCCGAGATTGGGCAATGTAAAACTGCCGGTTGAATTTCTCTGGAAAGTGATGAAGCTGTCGCTTGTAACCTTGACAAAACCGCAATGGGAAGAGCCACTGAAGGGCTGGTCCACCCCCGGGGTCGATGTGGGTATCCTGACCAGCGAATCCGCTGAATTATTGGCGCCCCCCCTTTCAAAGGCAATTCCCGGATACTCAAAATCCTCCAGGAATTTAAAGTTGGTATTGCTGCGGTAAGTGCTCACCGGCCTGATCGTATCGACCCGGCGCTTCGCCAGGTTCGCCTGTATGGTATAGGCCTCGTAAGGCTTGAAATATTTCTGGGAATTGCTGCTCCCGTTCTCCCTGATGTTGGGATAAACTTCCACCTTGCAGTTGCCCTCCGCCAGGACAGGGAAGGTGGCCGGCAATTCGAAATTCCCTATTTCCATGCCGTTTACAAACACTTTGGCGCTGGGAATATCATGGGTATTCAGTCCTTGTGTCCCAGGATTTGTGTTGATGGTGAATTTACCAAGGTGGATGTATGAAGGGATTCCTTCTTTTTCCTTGTCACATGAGATAAATAAGGCTGAAAAAACAAAAAAGAATAAGAATGGCTTAAACAAAGGATTCATGTTGACTATATGTAAAATATTGCATGACACTTACCACGTCCATGGCTTCCTCAATGGAAACAAGCGGTGAAACGCGGTTGGAAATACAATCTACAAAGTTCAACAAATCTTTTTGAATTACATCAAAATACATGATTTTTTTTTCAAACTTCTGCATTTTCTGGGCAATGGAAGTTGTTGAGGTTTCTATAGGGTCGAATGGAAGTTTATGCTCCAGATCCAGGTCGATCCGTGTTTCTTCGATCTTGAAAGAGCCCAGGTCTGCAAAGATGATCTTTCCCTTCTGATACAGCAGCAGCGAATGGCTGTGCTCATGGCTTACCGTGTTCAGGATGATTTCCGATGTCGAGCTGTTATCAAACGTAATATGCAGTTTTATCTCGTCGGGTTTCTGGTTGAAGATATACTGCCTGTTTACTTTAACCTTTCGCACCGGGGAATTGACGCATCGCAGCGCCATATCGATGGTTTCGCACAGTATCTCCCTGCTGTGATGGTCGGTGAAATTGAAGTTGAACGGAATATTGATCCTGTTCTGTATAAAGCTCGGTTTCAGGACGGATTGCCTTGCCGTCGTATATACGCAGCCCGAACCGTGCACATTGGATATGAGAAATGAAACCGCGGCTTCCCTGTTGAGTTTCTGCAGGACGGAAAGCTCGGTATAATTGAGGTCCGGGAATTTTTCAATAAGTATATGCTTGCTGTTCCTGATGCATTCAGCCAGCATGTCGAAAATGGAAATATGGTCGAGTCCGCAAAAAATGATGGCATCTGTGCGTTTGATAAAATCGCTGAAAGGCGAAAGTCCGTAAAAAGACTCGAAATTGCGGGCGTCGGTAGAATCAAACGTACCCACGACTTTAAAAGAGTCATTCTTCCGCAAATAACCGAGATACTGGTTAATTGCATGTTGATTTCCTGCTAAGCCAATTCTGATCTTTGACAATTTTTATCAAATAAATTTGGTACAAAAATGCATTAGTTGGTAATTTGTAGCACAATTTTCTTATTAACCGTGTACTAAACACCATACATTACAGTTTTGCACCATTACCAGGACACATATAAACACAAGGGCTTGCGCAACCTCCTGGCCCAGCAGCTGAAAAGCAAGGGCATACAGGATGAGCTTGTGCTGAAGGCGATCGGGGAAATACCCAGGCATTTTTTCTTACCCGCTGATTTCGAGGCGCATGCATATGAGGATAAGCCATTTCCCATTGGGGAAGGCCAAACCATTTCACAGCCCTATACCGTAGCTTACCAGAGTCAGTTGCTGGAGCTGAAACCCGGTCAGAAAGTACTCGAGGTTGGTACCGGAAGCGGGTACCAGGCTTCCGTTTTACTGGCCTGCAATGTCGAAGTGTACAGCATTGAACGCCATGCCGCATTGTCAGAAAAGGCTGTAAAAACCCTGCAAAAGGCTTTTTCTCCTGCCCAGCTTGAGAAGTTGCACCTGTCTGTGGGCGACGGCACGCAGGGCTGGCCCGAATACGCCCCCTATGACAGGATAATTGTTACGGCAGGGGCGCCTTCTGTACCCAAGGCATTGATCAGTCAGCTGGTAAATGGAGGCATTCTGGTCATTCCGGTGGGAAAAGACGAGGTGCAGAAAATGGTCAGGATCGTTAAGATCAATGAAAAAGATATTAAAACCGAAGTGTTTGCTGATTTCAGCTTTGTGCCCCTGGTAGGAAAGAACGGATGGAAGGAAAGCTGATAGCTGATAGCGAAACCCCGGGAACTCATAAGAACGTATAAGCCTGGTTCAGAAAAAAACCCGGAATACCTTAGGTATCCGGGCTTCATCAAGAAAGTGTGTTGTATCGGTTAAACTAATTTAACGTTTACCGCATTCGGACCTTTACGGCCACTAGTTACTTCGTACTGGACTTTATCGTCTGCAGCAATTTTGTCAACCAAGCCTGTTACGTGAACAAAAACTTCTGTTCCTGAGTTGTCTTCTTTAATAAAACCAAATCCTTTGGCTTCATCAAAATACTTTACCTTACCTATATTCATTTTATTTGTAAAAAGAACAAAGATAGGCAAAAGAAACCGTTAACAAGGATAAACTTCCGGAATTATCATATCATGCTGATTAGAAGTAACATTCCTTTTGATTTACCCATTACTTCGAGGTCCATTTGATCGTACAGCCGATAGCTTTGGATGTTTTTACGGTGATCTCCCTGCCATCCATGAGCTCGTTCATCGCATTCTCAAGGTATTTTTTGGTGACCTTACTGGCATCCTCATAATTGTCGTCAATGGCACCCACGTATTTTACCACCAGTTTGTCGCCTTCCTTATGCAGCACGTACACATGCGGGGTTTTCGTGGCGCCGTATGCTTTGGCCACTTCCTGCGTAGCGTCGAACAGGTACGGGAAGGTAAAACCCTTTTCCCTGGCGTATTTTACCATTTCCGTAGGAGAATCATCCGGGCACATCATGGTGTCGTTCGGCATGATGGCTATGACAGGATAACCCTTCGCCTTGTATTTTCTGTCAATGGCAATCAGCCTTTTTTCGTATGATTTTGCATAAGGGCAGTGGTTGCAGGTGAAAGTGATTATAAAACCTTTTGCGCTTTTGTAATCTGCCAGGCTTACCATGTTGCCGTCGACGTTTTTCAGCTTGAAATCACTGGCTGTGGCGCCTGGCTCATATCCTGAGGTGGCTGTGGTAAAGGCGGCGATCCCGGATGCCATAACGGCCAGTACGGAATAAAAGAGAATGTTTTTCATAAAATGGATATGGATTTATTTTGTAATGAAGTTCATCAGGTCGGTGTACGTTTCAAAAGCGCCCTCATGGTTTTTGCGGCCATGCTTTGTCAGCACAATGGTGTATGGAATGGAGCCCTGCCAGTTTTTGTGCACCCCATCGATAAACGTGCTCAGGTCGGTTGAGCTCATCTGGTAGTGTTTTCCTGGCAGTTGGTTCTTCTTTATATATTTCTGAACAGCCTTGGCTTTCGAGGGAAAGTCAAATGACAGGAAGATAAAGGACACCCCCGATGGCAGGGCGGAGTCGGCCTGTATGAAATAGGGCAGCTCGCGGACACACGGACCGCACCATGTAGCCCAGAAATTAATGACAACCTTGCCGCTGTC
>CALMKH010000129.1 GCA_937867025.1 uncultured Bacteroidota bacterium
GTATTGACAAGCTCGGTTTGCAGCGGCATGATCAGCACCTTGCCGTTTACTTTGTCGGGCAGGCCTTCGGCTTGTGCAGTAAATTTATAAGGTCCGGGAGGCATGATCCCGATATCCAGCTGGTACGATTTCCCGCTTTTGCTGAATGTGTAATTGTATGTTTTATTCTCGGGGCTGGTAAGTGTTAGTTTAACGTCAGCCTGGTTGACCAGTTCATAACTCGCATTGTAGAGTTCTGCTATAAAGCGGATGGGTTCGTCTTCATCATACACATTTTTGGTCGGATATACCCTGAACTTTCTTTTATCTTCTTTTACCGCCAGGTATTGGATAGTCTTGCTCACCAATTCGTTGGTGGACAGGTGCGATTCGTTTTCGACAAAATCGATCAGTCGCCAGCGCCAGAAACCTTCGCCGAAAAGCATGGCGGTTTTTTCGCCGTTCTGGTTGCCAAATGACCAGATAGGGGATTTCGTTGTGACGGAACCGATCTTCTGGAACGCCAGGATGTCGGAGTTATCAGTTCCCGCAAACACACCGTATGGCACCTGCAGGGGCGGAAATGCGGGCATGGTGTTTTTGGTGCCGTCTTCCACAGTAAATGTATTGAAGCTTTCATTCAGCACGGGCTGGCTTTCGTTGAACCGGCCCTGGCTCCTGTCGATGCGGGCGATCGGGGAAACGAGGGGAAGCTGTTCAATGGCAGTCTGGTTGCCTACAATGCACCAGATAGGTATCTTGTTGTTGCGCAGCTGTGTTATCAGGTCCCTGGCGTTATATCCTTTGGCCGGCAGCTGGTAGAGTATAGCCACGTTGTATTTTGGCAGGTCGGCGGGTTTAACCTGCGAAGCCGGAATGGCCACCACTTCATAATTCTGGTTCGACTGGATGGCTTCCTTGATGGCGCCTATGTCCGGATGAGGTCCGTTATAAGCCAGCAATATTTTTTCCCTCCCGTCTATGATATCTATGAATACGTCTTTCCTGTTATTGATGACAGATGTTTCACCCGGTATGGATGACAGGCTAATCACGAGATGCTTGGTGCCGGGCTGATCGGCTTTAAGGCTTACAAGCACATTCTTGAAAAAGTCGTTCTGGGGAATGTTCACCTGTTCGCTGTGAAGCGTCTTGCCTTCCGAACTGATGCTCAGAGTAGCTGAAGACCCTGAACAGGCGAATGCCGCCAGGTTGATTTCCACCGGGAAATCGTTATTCAGGTAGGCAATGGCGTTGGCATTCACTTCTTTCACCATCGCATCTTTTTTCACGGTGCTGTCGCCCAGACCTATGGTAAACAGGACCGGATGCTGGTTAAGGTCTTTGTAAACAGGATTTGAGCCACGGTTATATATTCCATCGCTTGCCAGGACCACCGAGCCCACATTCTGCCTCTCATAGGTATTGTTGATATAGTCGAACGCCTGGCTGATATTGGTCTTTTTCTGATTAAAGCCTGCGCTGTCCGAGATGGTGACAGTATTTCCGATGTTCAGGAATTGCACATCATAGTCATTCCCGAGCTTATCCTTTACGGCATACCACTCCTTGAGAAATTCGCCGCGATAATAGGTCCCCTGGTTATGGGCAGTTATGGATTCGGAATTATCAAGCACCATAAGTACCTTGGGCTTTTCAACGGTTGAGAGGTTCTGCACCAGCACAGGCGCAAGCAGGAAAAAACAGAGAAGGCTCACGCTGAGGAAGCGCAGCACCGACATGATCTTGTGACTCAACTGCCTCAGCGATGGTTTGTAAAGAAGGTAAGCATAAGCCGCCCCGGCAAGAAGGCACAGGGCCGTGAACCACCAGGGATAAGAGATTAGCAATTGCATCTACTGCAAATTTAGTTTTTATTTCGGGCTGTGCAAGAGCGGGAGAAAACACTGGCCCCCGAAGGGGGCAAATACGAATCGGCCGAAATGCAGGCACAGATATAATACGCTGACAATTGGAAAGGGAATGAATGCATGGATATCCCCGCGCCCCGGATGACTGCAGGCAGCCTCTTGTGAGGCTGGTGGCGAAGCGCAGCGAGGCACGGGAGCGACAGCGCACCCGGAAGGCACGGACATGGCGCCCTGAAAATAGTTAAGAGTTAAACATAGTGGAAAAACTTATTATTTTTTTTGTCGTTCCACATAGATATTTGTCGAACACATAGTTTCCATGTAATCCTTTATCTATACTTTCGAAACCTTAAAAAATCATAACTCCATGATCAAGAAATATTTTTTCATATGTTTTTGTTTCAGTTCCGCGCTTGCTTTCGGGCAGACAAACAGGATGACACTGAGGCAATGCATTGAATACGCCTGGCAGAATAACCTCGATATCAGGCAGTCTGTTCTTAACAATGAAGTGTCAAAAGTAGATTACAGGCAAAGCAAGACCAATTTGCTTCCCTCCCTTTCTTTAAGTGCGGGTCAGAATTACCAGTTTGGCCGTACGGTCGACCGGTTTACGAATACCTATATCAATCAGACGATACGCTCCAACAACGTCAGTCTGAATGCCGGGCTTGTCATATTCAACGGCTTTCAGAACCAGAACAATATAAGGACACAGCGAGCCTTTGAGAATTCGACGGAACAAAATATTGAGACGATGAAAAATACCATTGCTCTCAGTATTGCCAGTGCTTTCCTCCAGGCGATCCAGGCTGATGAAATGGTTAAGAATGCGAACACCCAGATGGAAAGCACCCGGCTTAGTATCGACAGGGCGCAGAAGATGGTGGATGCCGGCGCTTCGGACATGAGCGCGCTACTGACGCTTAAAGCCCAGCTGGCCAATGAACAGCTGAACCTGGTGACGGCAACCAATTCCAAAAATTCAGCCATGCTGACCCTGAAGATCAATATGCAGATGCCTCCCGAAAACGAACTTGAAATCATTCTGCCTGAAATACCGGCTGAAGTGATCACCAATGCATACGGAGCCGCGGAATTGTATGAAATAGCGTTGCACAATATGCCGCAGATAAAATCGGCCGTCTACCAGTCGGAAGCGGCTTTGATGCAAGCCCGGATGAGCCGTGGCAACTGGTCGCCGACCGTTTCGCTTTACGGCAGCATCAGCACGGTGTATTCCTCAAGTGCAAAGGAACTGACCGGTTACCGGCTGACCGGGGTGCAGATCATTGGAGTTACCCAGAACACCAAAGACACCGTTCTGCAACCGACTGTTGCCGGTCAGTTGCGCACCATTTCATTCGGAAGGCAGCTGAAGGACAATATCGGACAAGCAGCAGGTGTCAGCCTTAGCTGGAACCTGTTCAACGGTTTTAACGTTCAGAACCAGGTTCAGAAGGCGAAGATCAATACCTATATCAGCGAAATGAACCTGACAAAAGCAAAGAACACGCTGTTAAATGAGATCAATGCCGCAGTTAATAATTTTAATGCGGCCAAGGCAAGGCACGATGCATCGGTCAATAACGTGGAAGCGCAGAAATTAAGCCTGGATTACATCCAGAAACGTTTTGATGCAGGAGCAACCACTTCGCTTGATTATATCCAGTCGAAAAACAATTATCTCCAGGCACAATCCAACGAAACGCAGGCCCGTTACGAGCTTGTGTTCCGAAGCCTGATCCTCGAATATTACAAAGGCAATCCTATAAATTTATAATCTGAATTCATGTCAACAAAAAAAATCTTCATCATACTCGGGAGCATAGCGCTTGTATTGTTACTGGCGGTTATATTCGGCAAAAAGGATAATAAAGGCATAAAAGTGACAAGCGAGAAGGCCGCCCTTCACGACATTACGGAAGAGGTGTCTGCAAGCGGAACCATATATCCGGAAAGTGAGGTAAAAATAAGCCCGGATGTATCAGGAGAGATCATCGACCTGTATGTAAAGGAGGGTGATACCGTTAAGCGCGGGCAGCTGCTGGTGCGCATCAACCCGGATATTTACCAGACCCAGCTCGAGCAGGCAAGGGCCGGCTTAAACAATGCAAAGGCCACAGCAGCCAATATCCAGGCCCAGCTCGCAAGGACCAAGGCGAATGTGGAGCTTCAAAGAAAGAGTTTCGAAATGCAGCAGAGATTGTATAAGGATAAAGTGATCAGCCAGCAGGAATACAATACGGCTGAAGCACAATATGAAATGGCAAAAGCGGAACTGCAAGCTGCCGAAAAGCAGGCACTGGCTTCCCAATACAACACGGAATCGGTAGAAGCGGGCGTCACCCAGGCGGGGAAAAGTTATAACCGCACCAGCGTAGTAGCTCCCACAGACGGGATCATTACAGGCCTTGTATCCAAAAAAGGCGAACGTGTTGTTGGAACAGCGCAGATGGCCGGAACGGAAATGATGCGGATCTCGGATCTCGACCGGATGGAAGTGAGGGTGGATGTCAACGAGAATGATATTGTGAGAATTGATGTCGGGGATACCGCCGGAATAGAAGTGGATGCCTATCTGGGGAAAGTTTTCAAAGGCGTTGTAACGCAGGTAGCGAACAGTGCAAAATCCAGCCTGACCAATCTTTCCACGGACCAGGTGACCAAATATGAAGTGAAAGTGCTGATACTTCGGTCTTCATACGAGGACCTGATGAAAGAGAACAATGGAAAAATGCCTTTCAGGCCGGGCATGAGCTCAACCGTGCACATCTATACCAAGCATGAGCACCAGGTTCTGAGCGTGCCTGTGGGCGCCATCACCATGAAGGAGAAAAAGGACAATTCAGGTGAAAAGGAAGAAGTGGTATTTGTGATACAGGATGGAAAGGCAGTAAGGAGAAAGGTAAAATCCGGCATACAGGATACCAAATATATCAGGATCGTTGAGGGTTTGAAAACGGGCGAGGAAGTGATAACAGCACCTTACGAGGCCATCAACCTGAAGATAAATGAAGGCAGCAAAGTGAAAGTTGTGCCCAAGGAGCAGTTGTACGAAATGAAGGAAAAATAAGAATAATTGAGAGTTGAGAATGGATAATTGATAGCTGGCAGGGACTGGAGGCCGTAGAGTTGGGATAATGTAGTTACCGCCTAAAAGAAGTTTGAACCTGACACATTATTAAGTGTATACCTGGTAAGTTTATTTATCAAACAATTTATTTTTAATGTGGCTATTTGATAAATTTGCTACATTTGTTTTAAACTTGAGAGCTTATGAAAAAAATAATTGGTTCAATAAATCTCCTTTTATGCGTTTTTATTTTCCACGCATGTTCAAAGCCTAATAGGTCAGACCGGAAAATGGTCGATGGTTGGACATTGACAGGAAATTACATCAGTTTTTATGAACTTGCAGAAGACAAGAACGTCCGGCATAATGGTAAAAATGCTATTAAAGTGAAGTCAATCAAGGCTTCCACCTTGGGTTTCGGAGCAACATACAAGAGTACAAAAGATGAGAGTTACGCAGGTAAGAGGATACGTCTCTCCGGCTTCCTGAAAACAGAAGAGGTAAAGGATTGGGCAGGCTTATGGATCCGCGTGGAAGAAAAAATGAATTATAAATACATGGGGTCAGCCGATAGGCAATGTATGGAAGTTCAAAACTTGCAGCCTAAAGTGGAAGATACGATCAATGAACCTTTGCCACCAAAACAACCAGCGACACTGGCCTTTGATAATATGTACGATTGTGGAGGAAATAATAGATCTATAAAAGGTACAACAGATTGGAAGAAATATGAAGTGGTTGTGGATGTTCCGGCAAATTCCGGAAATATTTATTATGGTGCTCTACTAAGTGCAGGTGGAACATTATGGCTGGACGATCTGAAAATTGAAGTGGTTGATCAATCAGTTCCAATTACTGGTTGTAAGGAAGAATCCTTAGCCAGTAAGTAAATCCCCACTCATCCAAACAGAGCCCATCTCTGATAACTCATAACTATTAACTCTCTATCCCTTATCCTACCTGACAAGATTGTTAAAATGAATCACATTATTCAGGTTGGAGTTGGCTTTTTTAAGGCGGATATATGTCAGCGCATTGTTATTGAGATTGGAGGCGGCTATGTCTGACCTGGTAGCGTAGTAAAGGTTGCCGGAATAATCTGTCGCCACCATATATTGTGTTGTTGCCGGATCGAACGTGATATTTCCCGGACTTACCCTGATCACTGTATTATACCTGGAGTCCACAAGAAAAAGGTCCTTGATATCGATCGGAAGACCGTTGATATCGGTGTACTGGGCGATCAGGTTGGTGGAAAACACCGGTTCCACCATATACATCAGTCCGAAAGTCCCTAATTGCTGCACTTTCATCTCCGCTGTCTGCTTCTCCTTTTCCAACGCCTTTACCTTTTGCTGGCTGAATGCCTTAAACTCATCATAGCGTGCCATATTGAGTTCATTGAATTCGACGGCCCTCTTTTCCCGGATCTTTACATACCTGGTATAAGCTTTCATGAATTTTTTCACCTGTTTTTTGATGATGTCCTTGTCATCCGAATCCGTAATATTGGCCACCAGCTTTCTGTAACCATCAACGGTTTTCAGCATGATCTCGCAATATTCCTTACCGGGGGTATAATTAACCCTGACGTCAATATACCTGGCGTCCCGGACATAATTTTCGGAAAACTCTTTTTTATTTTCCGGGTTGATTACAACATTGAAGTTGATGTTCTTTAAAGGTTTAAGCTCAGGCAGGATATGCTGCTCGGTTTTATCCAGCACTTTAAAGTACTGCCTCTCCCTGTTACGCACCTTGGGAACTACTTTCTGCAGCTTGACATATGATTTCCCGTTCCGTATGCGGATGCCGGAAAACTGGCCTGATTTATTGAATTCCTTATTCCAGGGTCTGTCGAGATCGGTATAATAATTTTTCCTCCTGAACAGCAACTGATTTCCATTCAGACGGTCATTCAAAAAGTAATGGTGGGGACCGGAAAACCTTGCATGAAAGGAACTCGTGTCGAATTGGTAATAAGGAACATGACTGCCTGATTCTATCTTGTAGAAATCAGTCGGAACAAAATTGTTGGCAAACACCTGGTTATAAAAATCAAGATCCTGCCAGCTGTTGGATTCGTAATCAAAAAAATAACTCGCTGCGCTGTCCGGACTGACAGGCATGGTTACCTTTAACTGGTACCCATTGTTCAGGATGGCCGCGCTCTTTTCAGTGGTCGCCTGTATGTTAAAGACAAAACGGTTGACAAGCTGCCGGTGCCCAGCCTGGAGGTCGAGACCGGCAAACAGCATTTCAGACGCCTGGGTGATCTGGGTGACCTTGATATACACCGGATCGGTGATATTTTCGCCGCTGGGGTTGATGAAACTATTGGCAGGTATGGTCACTTTAAGTCCGGAAGACGCGTATATGACGCTGTGATTCGCAGGATCTATGACAAACACTTCGCCGGATGGTGTAATGGAGGGATAAGGAGGGCTGAATTCCTGCGTTTTTGTAAAATCCGGTACAAATTCCTTGCGGAAAGGAATGTTTACCTTGTTTTCCTGCACTACTTCCTCTTCCAGATATTGCGGCCCCTGCA
This sequence comes from uncultured Bacteroidota bacterium, assembly GCA_937867025.1. Lineage (GTDB taxonomy): Bacteria > Bacteroidota > Bacteroidia > NS11-12g > UBA955 > JABMMZ01. The sequence continues at coordinate 7,478 of CALMKH010000129.1, forward strand.
TTTGGCCTTTGTAAAGGTCCTCGAGGTAGGCGATTTCGAAATCGCTCAGTCTGCCATTGTTTGAAAAATATGAAACAGCAATGCCGCTCATCGCATCGTTATCAACGTTAAACACAATATTGATCTTTTCTTCACTCAGCTCATCAATCCCTTTATTGGAGTATACGGAAAGGTTGTCATACAGGTTCAGTTTTCCGAGCTTGCGCAGCTTTGTGATGTTGGACGGCAAGTCGGTAACGCGGTCAATGCTGAGTCCGAGGATGTTGAGATACGACTGTGAAGTGAGGTTTGCACAGATAATGCCAAGGTCTTTGGGAAGGAAATCGCCTATCAGGTGCAGTTCTTTAACCTGTACGAGTGTTTTTAACGGG
>CALMKH010000130.1 GCA_937867025.1 uncultured Bacteroidota bacterium
AAGGACGCTACAATTCTCCGCCTCGTCGACCTGATACTCAGCAACAGCAAGGCAGGCCTGATCGATCTCGACCTTGTGAAGGAACAAAAGGTGTTGTCGGCAGGATGCTCCCCTGATTTCATGAAAGATTACAGCGTACACATGTTCTTTGGAAAACCGAAGCAGGGTCAGACCCTCGAAGAAGTCAGGGACCTGTTGCTGGCGGAGATTGAGAAGATCAAGCGCGGCGAGTTCGATGAAGGACTGTTAAAAGGCATCATTGCCAATAACATGGTGGATGATATCAAAAATTATGAAACCAATTCCGGCGTTGCATACAGTTTGCTCGATGCATTTGTAACCGGCAGGAGATGGAAAGACGTACTGAACATCAATTATGAAATGAGCAGGATCACCAAACAGGAGATCATCGAATTCGTCAATGAATATTATACCAAAGGATATTCCATAGTTTACAAACGCAAAGGAGAAGACCCTGTGCAGAACAAGATTGAAAAACCAGCTATTACAGAAGTACAGCTCAACAGGGAGAAATCTTCACAGTTCGTCAATGATATACTTGCGGAAGAATCCGATACCATTGCCCCGGTTTTTGTTGACTTTGAAAAAAGTTTTGAAAGGGGTAAGGTCGGAAAGGCCGACCTGCTGTACATGAAGAATGACAAGAACCAGCTTTTCACCCTGTATTATGTGGTAGAAATGGGAAGGCTGAACAATAAGAAACTCCCATTTGCACTGGAATATCTCCAGTATATAGGAACAGATAAATACACCGCTTCCGAATTAAGTATGAAATTCTACAAGCTTGCCTGCAATTTTGGCATATCTCCAGGCGACAAACGCAGTTATGTCTACCTGAGCGGTCCGCAGCAGAACTTTAATGAGGCTTTGGCTTTGTTTGAAGAATTGCTGGCGAATGCAAAGCCTGATCAGGCGGCTTTGAATGATTACATTTCAAGGGTCAATAAATCGAGAAGGGATGCCAAGACGAATAAGAGAAGCATATCTTCGGCACTCAGCACGTATGCCATATATGGCAA
>CALMKH010000131.1 GCA_937867025.1 uncultured Bacteroidota bacterium
TTCGTTGTCCTGCCCCACTATGATATTGTTCAGTGCTTCCCTTTGCCTCCGTTCCAGGTTTTTGCGGTATTTATTTATAAGCACAAAGAAAAACACACCCATCAAGAACAGGCATAATGTAAAAACAATAATTAAAATTAATATGAGTTCTTCACTTTCAGACATGTAAAACTTATAGCATATAAAATATTAAGCAAAATGTTGGCTACCGAATTAATCGTGGCGTCGGCATTATCATAAAATTCATTGTTATGGTCACTCGAAACGAAATTCGGGTAGATAAAAATAAATACGATGATCAGGTAATAGAATAATCTGGCAAAGGCTATCCAAAAAATGTAATTTCTTAATATGTTTCCCTGAACGTTATCAAATGTCTTAGTAATAATATATGCACTTTGATAAATAAAAAAGAGAAAAAAGGTCAGGTGGAAAAGACTCACCCTGTCATTAATAGAAAAATATGTTTGAAGAATGAAATAATCTGTTAGAAGAAAAAGGACTACCACTGCGACTACCACCCTGTCAATCAAGGAATATGGATAAATCTTATTAAAGAACCATACAAAAAAAATAAAATCACAAATGAGAAAAACCTTGAACATCCATAAATTGTTGCCATAAGTTACCCCAACATAGGTGACCGCAGCCTCGAAAAAAGTGGAAAAAAGGATAAACCATAAAAATTTCTTGTGAATATCCGATAATGATTTAAAATATATAACTCCACATAACAATGGAATCAATATTGAATATCCACTAATTTCGATTATCCACCGCATCAGGAATTTAATGGGTTGGGGTTGCTGTTATAGGGAGGGCTCTTATGTCCAAACTCAGCCAGTTGTCCCTCATACAGATCATTTCCACTAGCGTCAACTCCTGTAATAACAAGAGTTGGAACAGCATCGGAATCTTGTGCATAGTAAATCCTTATACCTACGCAGTTTTCCTGTGTTAAAATTGACATGATTGCCTGTTTGCCGTAATAGAAACCCTTAACTGCTGTTGCAGGATGTGAGTTTCTGTAATTAGCTGTCAATTGTGATGCAGCAGCAAGTGTGATTCCGTGGTTTTCGTCTCCTGTAAATGACATAAGCATTATAATTATTTTACTACAATTATACCATTATTTACTTGATTTTCAAAAGAAACCGGCAATAAGTTAGGCACATTTATCCGTCCGATGTACAATAAATTATAAATGAATTGCATACAAATCCACAACTACTCAAACCCCAAACATACCAACGTATTTAAATTTCCGATATCGCCTTATTTTACGTACCTTTGCACTCATTTTGCCAAGTCACCTGAAAGATATCAGATCATTCGACGTAAAATCGCTGGAAACGGATTTTGCAGCCGCCGGCTACCCCCCTTTCAGGGCCAGGCAGGTGTATGAATGGTTATGGAAAAAAGGAGCCCGGGGTTTTGATGAAATGAGCAATCTTTCACTGGAAACCAGGCAATGGCTGAAAGACCACTACAGCATCCTTTCCGTCTCGATTCTGACAAGCCAGAAAAGCAGCGACGGCACAATCAAACTCGCATTCAAGCTTCACGATGATGCGATCATTGAGGGCGTGCTGATTCCTACGGAAAAGCGGATGACTGCCTGCGTGAGCAGCCAGGTGGGATGCAGTCTCAGCTGTTCATTCTGCGCCACCGGCTTTCTTAAAAGACAGAGAAACCTCGAAGCCGCCGAAATATACGACCAGGTTTGGCTTATCGACCAACTGGCCCGCAGCACCTATGGCATCCCCCTCACCAATATCGTCTTTATGGGAATGGGCGAACCTTTGCTCAACTATGGAAATGTCATGGCAGGCATTCACAGGATCACCTCTGAAGATGGCCTGGGAATGGCTCCCCACCGCATTACCGTATCAACTGCCGGCATTGCCAAAATGATCCGGAAACTCGGGGATGACGGTGTCCGGTTTAATCTTGCCCTTTCGCTGCATGCCGCCAATAATGCGAAACGCTCTTCCATTATGCCCATTAATGACAGCAATCCGCTTGAAGAGCTGAGTGATGCGCTCAATTATTTTTATAAGAAGACAAAACGCAAGATCACCCTTGAATATGCAGTTATGAATGATACCAATGACGGTATGGAAGAGGCTGATGAACTTGTAAAATTTGCCAGGAAGATTCCGTGCAAAGTGAATCTGATAGAATACAACCCTATTGAACTGGCAAGTTTCCGCAGCAGCGGAACCGACAAGATAGGGGCTTTTGCCCGGAGGGTGGAATCCAGGGGAATCATAGTGAACATAAGGAGAAGCCGGGGCAAGGACATTGATGCCGCCTGCGGCCAGCTGGCAAACAAACATTAATATGCATAAGGCAGGATATGTCAATATAATAGGTAAACCAAACGCGGGAAAAAGCACGCTGAGCAATATCCTTGTGGGTGAACAGCTGAGCATTATCACACCGAAGGCAAGCACCACACGACACCGTATTCTCGGCATCGTCAATACCGACCAGTACCAAATGGTGTTATCGGACACCCCGGGCATTATAGAGCCTGCCTACAAGCTGCATGAAAGCATGATGAATGCCGTGAAAGACAGCATTGAGGACGCGGATGTGCTGATTGTACTGGTGGATGTCACCAACCGTGAACTGAAGGAAGAGCATATCCAGCTTCTGTCCAAATCAAAATGCCCTTTGATGCTCATCATCAATAAGATAGATCTGGTCAGCCAGGCTGAGGTACTCGTAGCCATAAAAGAATTGTCGGAACGCCTGCATCCGGCTGAAGTGTTTGCCATTTCAGCCCTGAACGGAATAAACGCCCAGGGGTTGCTTGAAAGCATCGCCCGATATCTGCCCGAACACGAACCTTATTATCCGAAGGACCAGCTGACCGACAGGAATACAAGGTTCTTCGTCAGCGAGATCATCCGCGAAAAGATATTCAGGCTCTATGAGAAGGAAATCCCTTACAGCACCGAGGTGATCGTTCACGATTATAAAGAGGAGCAGAACATAGACAAGATATATGCCTATATTATTGTTGAAAGAGACTCGCAGAAAGGCATCATTGTGGGCCGGAACGGCGAAGGCATCAAACGGATAGGCGTGGAAGCCAGGAAAGACATCGAAGCATTTGTACAGAAAAAAGTGTTTCTCGACCTCAGGGTGAAAGTGGAGGAAAACTGGAGAAAAAACGAACAGAAACTGAAACACTGGGGCTACCTGGAATGAGCCGCCGGGGGCGGAAAAACCGCTACTGCACAACCTTATTGGCGCAATAACTGCTTGCAAAGGCCTCAGGTTTGGC
>CALMKH010000132.1 GCA_937867025.1 uncultured Bacteroidota bacterium
TCCGTTTCCCATTCAACCGGAAGGGGACCGTTAATCTTCTTGTATGCTACAGGTTCAAGGTACCTCAGCCAGAAATCGGCAGCCTTGAGCGACAGCCTGGCTTCAGCAATTGCCGAGCGCAAGGCTGCGCGTCCCTCACCGGAAGACATGTCTGCAGATTGAATCATTGCCAACAGGCTCTGTTGCGTGCTCTTCAGTGATTCTATCCGCTGGACATACAATGAATGGTAACTTTGCCGGTCACCGCTGTTCCTGAAAGACAGAAAACCCAGTCCTGCGAGGATGAGTATGATAAGGTATATTTTTTTGCCGCTTGTCGTGTTCATGTTGGGTCTTATCTTCAAAGCAGAAAAGGACCCGGACAATCGTCCGGATCCCTCCTGCCTGTGCTTTAAGCATTTAGTTTTGTTTTACAATTTTAGCAACATATAGTGTATTGCCGGCAGTGATCTTCACCAGGTAAATTCCTTCAGGATATCCCTCTCCGATGGCTAGTGTATGAGCGCCGGCATCGAGTGTTTTGTCAACGACCGTCTCGACATGAGCTCCGACAAGGTTATAAACCTCTATGTTTACATCTGTTTCTTTATCCAGCTCAAACTCCAGTGTGGCGGATTCATCGAAAGGATTCGGATAGACCCTTACAAACCCTTCTGCACTGATTTCCTCAATTCCTGTAGTATTGGCATTGCCCTGCAGGCCGAATGTATAGGACGGTTCATCAAGATCGTTGTTCTGAATATTCATGGCGCTCACCCGTAAGCCGCTTGCAAGCGGTGCGAACTGAACGGTAAGGTTCTGCGAACCATTTGAAGCGATGCTCAGCGGGAATGAAGGCGCTCCGCTCAATGTAAACTCGGCCGCATTCGGTCCTGTGAACGTTACACCCGTTACCGTGAGGGCACCCTGGCCCTTGTTTTCGATAACAAAGCTTTTTGTGGCTGTTGTGCTTACTTTAACAGTTCCGAAATCGGTGTTGTTGGCCACGCCGGGTGTCAGGTCTCCGTTAATGATATCGATAGTGTTGCCTCTGAGGTTGATCTCGGGAACAAGTGTTGTGCCCTGGATGGCAAACCCATATTCCGCTTCGTTGAAGTCATTGTTATTGATGCTTACCATGGCTGTGCGCAATCCGGCACCGGCGGGCTTGAACTGAACCGTGATGTTCTGTGTGGCGTTCGGGGCTACCTGAACAGGGAATGCGGGAGCACCCACAAGCGTAAATTCGGAAGCGTTGGCACCGGTGACGGTGATATTCTTCAATGTCAGTGCACCTACACCTGAATTTCTGATCTCAAATGTCCTGGTCTGTACAGCGCCGAGGTTCACTGAACCGAAATCGGTATGGTCATTCACTGAAGGAGTACTGCTTCCGGCTGCGATGTCCACATTATTGCCCTTGAGGCTGATCTCCGGATTTGTGTTGTAGGTGTCAGGGTTATAAAGCGTCAGCATCTGCCCGCCTTCATATTGTTCACCTGCAACAGGGTAATGTGTCTGATCGACCATCAGGAACATACCCGGACCGAGAATCTCCTGCGCATCAATAATCCCGGAAGCTTCCTCATCCAATGTAAGGAAATCAGGAGCGCCGGTTGTAAAGCGGTTCACGTCGTGCTGGGCGATAAGCTTGAGGTTGTCTGTTGCGATAGTATACTGCCATATCTTGCCATTGTGAATATTATTTCCGACATCTTCCTGCATAAGGATGTGACCGAATTTGTCCATGCCGATATTGTCCAGCATCTTCTGGCCTTCGGTTCCATCAAGCACAGCTTCAATAGTTCCTCCCAGCTCAGGGTTGGTCGCATCGGCAAACCTTAACCTCCACAAGCGGCTTGGACTTGAGAATGAATTGGTGGTAACGAAATAAAAGTCGTTTGGATTTGCAGGATCCCAGGCACCGTCTTCAGGCCTAAGGAAATTGGTAACGCCTGCGGCATTGCTGGCTGTATTCAGCGCTGCACCAGTCATGCCGGCCACTGATCCGAGGTCAGCGAGTGTGAAGGCGGTACCTGCTGTCGGAACACTTCCGCTTACTTCGGTAGTCAGCCCGGCGACCTTCACGCCATAGAGCTTGCCATTGGTCAGACCTGCCTTATCTACCTCAGTACCTGTAGAGGTTTTTGTGCCGATATATACATACACTTGTCCAGGTGAAGCGTCATCAAGGCCTGCCACGAC
>CALMKH010000133.1 GCA_937867025.1 uncultured Bacteroidota bacterium
TCATCTACCTCATCTTCCCTACCCGGAACGCCAATATCGATTCGTGGTTCTATGCCGCTTCAGTCAAACACAACCAGGAACTGTTCCACAGCCATCACCTGCTATATAATGTCATCGGCCGGGGCTGGTATAACTTTCTCGAAACCTGTATGCCGGGTATCGAAGCCATTGATGCCCTGAATATTATGAATGCAGTAGCCGCAGCATTGTGCCTGCCGGTCTTCAGGGCCATCCTGTTAAAACTGGGTACTGAATCCCGGACCGCCCTGCAACTTACCCTGTTCTGCGGTGTCAGCTTCGGTTTCATGCGGTATGCCACGGATGCCGAGACCTATATACTGCCCTTATTGTTCTCGCTTGTTTCCACTTACTATTTTGTCAACCCCGGTAAAAAAAACCACCTCTTGCTTTCAGGATTGTTTTCAGCCTTAGCCATACTTGTTCACCAGCTCCATATATGGTGGACGCTGGCGATATTCCTGGGCCTGGTGTTCGGCAAACCATTCAGGTCCGGACTGTTATGGCGTTTTTTGTGTCCCCTCTTACTGGTACCCCTTGTATATATGATGGTGTTTCAGTCAACCGATACAGGCGAAGTTTCATTCTGGCAATTCATCAATGGTGAATACGCCAAGGGTAATGCCAGTGTTGGCCTTGGACTGAAAGGATTGTTGTTCACATGCATTAATTTCCTGAGAACATTTTTGCAGGTTCACGGACAGATCGCTGACTTTATTTCAACCTATCCCACGGTTTACCTGGGACTTATAGCGATAATCATTGCGCTTAAGATATATTTCCTTAAAACCGGGCGCCTTACACCGAAACTGCGCCGCCTGCCGGTAAAAGGACCGTATTTCATGCTCTTCCTTTTCGCCTTTATTTTCCACCTTGCTTTTGCCGCCCTCTCGAGCGGAAATGCCGAATTTATGGTGATGCTGCCATTCCTGCTTATATTGTTACTGGTTTCCTCATTCCGCTTTGAATCCCATACCCTTATCCCTTCCCTGACGGTGCTTCTATGTATATGGAACTTATCCATGGCTATTATTCCCGCCCGGGTGCTTGACCTTATACGGGTGGACAAACAGGCCGAATTCACCATTAATCATCCTGACGACTATTTTTTGTGGAAACATAAACCACTGGTAGAAAATGTAGTGACGTACCAGAAAGGCTTTAATCAGCCACATAAATATATACCCCTCAATCCGCAAACCGGCGACTTTGTGGATTCGCTTCTCCGGGATAACGTTCCCGTGTATACGGACTTCGGCAACCCCGGAACCGGATTCTCAAGGGAATCCATGCAAAAGAATCCATCCTATATCAATGGCAGGTATGAATTAAAGCAAGTGGTCAGCTGGAAAAACATCTATGGGGAAAACCATATTTATTTAATCTCAAAAAAAGGAGATTAATTATTTTATTTGCAGTGACAAAAACGCATGCTACCCCCTAATAAGAAAATAGGCATCATTGGCGGAGGACAACTCGGAAAAATGCTGATTGAAGCCGGTCAACCCTGGAATGTTCACTATACCATCCTCGAAACCCAATCCGCCCCGGCGGCCGATATTGCCAACAAACACATTGTAGGTGACCTTATGGATGCCGGAAAGATCAAAGAACTTGCTGCAGAATGCGACGTGCTGACCTATGAAATAGAACATATCAACGTAGAGGCCCTGCTTGAACTGGAAAAGTCCGGTAAACGCATCATACCATCCCCGGCAATCCTCAGGATCATTCAGGATAAAGGTCTGCAAAAACTCTTTTTCAGGGATCAGGATATTCCGACAACCGAATTTGAAATAGCGGAGAACCCGTCGCAATGGATGGACAAGCTTTTAAAGCTGAGGGGCGAAAAAATAGCGGCCAAGCTTCGCAAGGGCGGTTATGACGGAAAGGGTGTTGAACTGGTCAATAAAAGTGATATGATGAACTTTCATGACAGGATACCGTTCAGGGAGCCCGTTGTATTGGAAGAATTCGTTGAAAATGCCGTGGAATTATCGGTTATTGTTGCGCGCACCGAAAAAGGTGAAATCAGCACGTTTCCTACAGTTGAGATGCAATTCGACCCAGTGGCCAATCTCGTTGAGTTCCTTTTTGCTCCGGCGGATATCAGTCCGGCCATAGAAGAAAAAGCAAGGCGCATAGCCATGGAAACGATATCCAAACTAAACGGCGCAGGCATATTCGCCGTAGAAATGTTCCTCGACCAGGATCATAACATATTTGTCAATGAAGTAGCTCCCAGGCCCCATAACAGCGGCCATCACACCATCGAAGCGTGTTACACCAGCCAGTATGAACAGCTTAACCGCATACTTCTTGATCTTCCGCTTGGCAGCACCGGGCTTGTGAAGCCTGCGGCCATGATCAACCTGCTGGGATTTGAAGGGATAACAGGGGCGTACGAGATCACAGGCCTTGATAAGATATTGAAGCTGGAAGGCGTTTATATCCATTTGTATAACAAGGCCTCCACCAAACCAAAAAGGAAAATGGGGCATGTCACCATACTGGGTGATACAATAGCGGAGGTTAAAGAAAAAGCGTCCACAGTAAAGCAGTTTTTGGGCATGAAGCAACGTCTGGCCCTGTGAGGCTTATCTTCAAAACAAAAATACGTTTTAATATTGTATCTTTGCAGACCCCCGTTTGTTTATTGAATTTCAATTTTAATTAAAATATAATGAAGGACGTATTAATTATCATGGGTTCCGACAGTGACCTGCCAATTATGAAGGAAGCTGCAAGGGTATTCGACGATCTCAATATTTCCTATACCATTACCATTGTGAGCGCTCACAGGACACCCAGGAGAATGTTTGAGGAAGCTCAGAAAGCAAAGGAAAATGGCTACAAATGTATTATCGCCGGGGCCGGAGGCGCAGCGCATTTGCCGGGCATGACCGCCAGCCTGACGGAACTGCCTGTTATCGGGGTGCCTATCAAATCAGCGCATCTGTCAGGAGTAGACTCTGTTTACAGCATGGTACAGATGCCTCCGGGAGTGCCGGTCGGCACCATGGCTATTGACGGCTCCAGGAATGCAGCCCTCTATGCCGCCCGGATAATCGCACTTATCCGCCCGGAAGTTGCTGCGAGCCTGTCAAAGCACATAAAGAATATGGAACAGGATGTCCTTGAAAAGGCTTCAGACCTTGAAAGCAAAGGCTATCAAAAGTACCTGAACAAACAATGATCATCGAGCACGGCGATACCATTATTTCGAGTGAAATATTCTCGTCGCATTTTGTGTGCAACCTTGACGCATGCAAAGGTGCCTGCTGCATTGAGGGTGAACGGGGCGCTCCGCTCGAACAGGATGAAATAAAACTTATTGAAGAAAGGCTGGACCAGATTAAACCGTTCATGAGTCCCCAAGGCATAGGGCTTCTTGAATCGGAAGGATTTCACGAAGGCGATGAAATTGGCGATTTAGCCACTACATGCCTGCCGACCGGCGAGTGCGTGTTTGCAGTGCGTGAAAATGGCAGGCTCGGATGTGCGATTGAAAAAGCCTACAGGGCCGGAAAAACCGATTTTTACAAACCTGTCAGCTGCCACCTTTACCCCATAAGAATAGGTAAGACGGGCCGTTTCGAATCCCTCAATTACCATAAATGGAGTATCTGCCATGCTGCCTGTTCGCTGGGAGAAGAACTGAAAGTCCCTGTTTTCAGGTTTCTGAAGGAGTCGCTGATACGGAAATACGGAACTGAGTGGTATGAAGAACTTGAATCCATCTATGTAGAATTTTTAGCTCTTGAAGAGAAAGGAGATATTTAGTGACAAAGGCAGAACTTGTTCTCAAGATAAAGAAATTTGTTCCTGAGGGAACAGAAATATACGTTGTTGACCTCCTCGCCAAATATAAAATACAATTAAAGCTTAATAAACCGCGCACAAGCAAATTTGGCGATTACCGGTCACCTGTCAGGCATGACAATTATCACCGCATAACTGTTAACAAAGACCTGAACCCATATTCATTTCTCACCACGTTCCTGCATGAAGTCGCCCATCTTACCGCTTATGAAAGGTACAGGCATACCATTGATCCGCATGGAAAGGAATGGAAAGAGGAATTCAAACAGCTTCTGAAACCTATCGTTCTGCATCACCAGTTGCCGGATGACATAATCGCCGCATTAAAACAATACATGCATGACCCTTCTGCAAGCAGCTGCAGTGATGCAGGCCTGATGAAGGTTCTTTCGAGATACGACAGGGACCAGAAACAATTCCTTGAGCAACTTCCGCTGGGAAGCCTGTTCAGGCTGGATACAGGGAGGGTTTTCAGAAAGGGTAAAAAACTCAGGAGCTGGTATCAATGCTTTGAACAACCCGGCAATAAGGAATACAGGGTAAGCGGCATTTCCAAGGTAGAACTTGTAGTGAAGGAGGTTATAATCCCCGAGATATAAAAAATTCAGGTTAAAGGTCCCAGACTGCCGTTCTTTTTTCCATGGCATACTTGCGCATGTTCATCCAGAAAGCCAGTATCATGTAAATGATCACCGGGGAACCGAGGGTGAGGAAACTCGCATAGATAAAGAACATCCTTATCCTGCGTGTGCTAAGGCCTATCCTTTCGCCGATCTTCGTGCAAACACCATAAGCCTTACGTTCAATAAGTGATTTAAATATTTGCATCCCGCAAAATTACGAATTTTTTAATATCAGGTCTTCAGTTTTTTCTTTTTTGCGCTCGGGAACAGTATATTGTTCAGAATCAGCCTGAAACCGGGGCTGTTGGGGTATAAAGCCAGGTTGGTGGGAGGTTCGTTCAGGTAATGTTTGTAATCTTCGGGGTCATGACCCGCATAAAATGTCCAGGTACCTTTGCCCATGGTGCCATGTATATACCTGGCCTCGTTCGCAGGCTTGTAATCACCCAGGATCAGCACCTCGCTTTTTATATATTCTTTCTTGAAAGCCGTGGTCTGGCCCATGAAACCTTTAATGGTTTGCTCATGGTTCTGGCAAAGCATGGTTGGGACTACATCCCATTTTGCGCTGAAATCAAAGAGCGTAAAATAATCATCCGACTCCTGCACATTGTTCATTTCATGATATTGCGAATTGTCAATGCTGGCATGCTCATATTCCGAAGGATCGGTTTCAATGATAAAGTTCTTGAAAGCAAAACAATTGTCAAAATTGAGCTTTTCCTGGGCATCCGGATCCATGCCATCGCCGTCGTACATACTTTCACAGATATCAACCCCATCTGCTGCAAGCGCTATATCATATGTATCGGTTGCGCTGCACATGGCAAAGAGGAAACCGCCGCCAAGGCAAAAATCCCTGATCTTTTTTGCTACGGCCAGTTTGAGATGGGAAACCTTGGAAAATCCGTGTTTGGAGGCGCAGGCTTCATTTTCCCTGACTTCTTCCTGATACCAGGTTGTTGAGCCTTGTGTTCTCCAGAATTTGCCGTACTGTCCTGTGAAATCTTCATGATGAAGGTGCAGCCAGTCATAGGTAACCAGTTTATCCTCAAGCACTTCATCATCAAACAGTTTATCATACGGAATCTCGGCATATTCCAATACCATGGTCACGGCATCGTCCCATGGTTGTTTATTGGTTGGCGAGTACACTGCTATTTTTGGAGCTTTCAGCAATTTAACGCTCTCCATATTGACTTCCGGATTGGATATCTCAGCCTGTATGGAATTGGATTTGCCTTCCGTTATCACTTCGTAACTGACTCCCCTGATCTTGCATTCATTCTCATACGTCACATCAAAATCAAACATGAAACTTCCGCCTTCATAATTGAGCAGCCAGTCGACTTCTCCACCTTTGCTCAATACCCAATAAGCCACGCCATATGATTTCAAATGGTCCTTCTGGCCCTCATTCATGCCGATAAGAATGCGCAGCGCGGAAGCATTCCCCGCAAAAAGCAGGAACATCATCAGAACCCCTATATGTTTAAATCCCTTGATCATATGCAGGTTTTACAAATTTAGGCAAAATGTCTTTTATTTAAACGGAAAATTGTATCAATTATTTCAAATATCCGGTAAACAACTGATACCACACGAACACTAGCCATTTGCCTGAGCAAGCAGCTGATCCCTCACGATGGCGAGACCTTCTTCAAAGCTATGAGGATTGTATCCCAGCTCTTTCATGGCTTTATTCACCTTGAAACCCGTTATAGGAGGGCGCCTCGCCGGCTGATTAAGTGTCGAAGAATCACTCCTGTGGATACGATCCTTGGGCAATCCGTAAAAATCGGCAACCCTTTCCACCAATTCATAAATGCTCATGAAATCCTTCCCTGAAATGTTGTAGATACCCGTGGCGCCTTTATCCTCTGCCAGGAAACAACCCATGGCCAGATCTTCGGCAAGGGTCGGCGTCCTGAACTGATCGTCAACCACTTTTATATCCTGCCGCTTCTCCAGGGCCCCTTTTGCCCACAATACTATATTGCTCCTGCTCATGTCATGGACAACACCGTACACCAGGACGGTCCTCAGGATAGCCCACTTACCAGCTTTTTCCTTTACAATATTTTCTCCTTTCAGTTTTGACCATCCGTAATAACTTAGCGGATTAGGTTCAGCCTCTTCATCGAGCGGCCCTTCTTTCCCGTCAAAAATAAAATCGGTGGAAAGGTGGATCATGTGAATATTGTTTTTTGCACATGCCGTGGCTATATGATCCACTGCCGTCACGTTCATTGCATCGCAGCCCTCCTTGTCTGTCTCGCATGCATCCACATTGGTCATGGCAGCCGTATGAATCACCGTATCCGGTTTTTCCGCTGACAGTATTTGGTCCACCTGCTGCCCGTCCCTGATATCGAGCTCTATATAGTGTATCCTGTGTTTCAGGGGGTGCCTGCAAGGACCGATACCGGTGGCGACAAGCTGTTTGCCAGGCTTTTCCAGATACAGGTTGACCAGCTTCTGCCCAAGCAATCCGTTGGCACCTGTGATTAAAACTTTTTTTGACATGTATATTCTTCAGCCTGTTTTTCAGGCATCTTTCCTGTTCTTTTTCTTCTTCCTTTTCTTGCCCTGTTTCTCTTCATTGGCACCATTCTTCTTTTCCCCCTCCGGGAGAGGTTTACTGACAATGCTTGCCTTAAACCGCGCATAATTTTCAGGTGCATTGGAGATAATAATCACTTCCTTGACCACATCTTTTCCTCCCCATCCGGCGCTCAGGAATTCCACATGAATTTTGCCTCTCTGGCCAGGCTTGATGGCCCCCTGGGTGTAGGTTGGGTGCGTACAGCCGCATGCCGGCCAGGCCTGCCTGATGACAAGGTCCTTGTTGCCTGTGTTGGTAAACCAGAAATCATACTTAACCGTATCTCCTTCATATACTTTTCCAAAGTCAGCCGTATCGACATCAAAACGGATAAGCGGCATCGAATCGCTGACCTGACTGTACACATCCTGAAAACAAGCGAGGATAAAAACAAAAAACACGCGTTTATCGAACATAGTTACGAAATTACTAAAATTTTCTTAATCTTGCCAGCATGAATCGCCTGGTTATTAAAATTTTTACACTAACAACCTTTACATCTGTGTTGTTCAGCAATTGTTCGAATTCCTCTCAGAAAACCGGAGAAACGGTATCCGCCATTAAGGACACCATCATCCCGGCCTTTGACACCACCTCGCTCGACAGGGCTTACAAACCTCAGGATGATTTCGACAGTTTTGCGAACGGCGGATGGAAAAAACGCAACCCAATCCCTGCTACGGAGAATAACTGGGGTGCCTTCCATGTGCTTGACAAGGAAAACAAAGAGGTAAAATTAAAAGGTATCATCAAAGATGTTCTAAATAAGGAGAATCAACCTGGAAGTGATGATCAGAAGATCGCCGACATGTACCGGTCATTTATGGATACAAACACCATTTATATGCTGGCGCTCAAACCGCTAAAGCCATATATTGACCAGATCAACAGCATCAAAACCGTCAACGAATGGATAGCAGTCAGCGGCGAACTCCAGAAAATAGGCATAGGAAGCGCATTTGCGGTGTATGTGGATGCAGATGACCACAACAGCAAAATGAATGTGGTAAAGACATACCAGACAGGACTCAGCCTCGGCGAAAAAGGTTATTATACCGCTACTGATGACAGGATGAAAATGATACGCTCGGAATTCACCTCGCACGTGGACCGTATGTTGAGTTATGGGGCCTGGGCTAGTCCCGAAGGTGCAAAGCTGAACGGAAAAACCTTGCTGGCCTTTGAAACATCGCTCGCTAAAATACAGCTCAGCAATGTGGAAATGCGCGATCCTGTTAAGACCTACAACAAGATCAGCATGACCGAGTTCAAGCAGCTTGTCAAAAATGACTGGCCGGCTTTCTTTACCAGGCAGGGCGTGAATACGGATACCATTATCGTGCAGAACAAAGCCTATTTCACAAACCTCGATAAACTTGTTTCAGGCACACCGGTCGAACAGTTGAAACAATATACATACTACAAGCTGGTCACTGATTTTTCAACATACCTCTTCAAGCCGATCAAAAACGAAGCCTTTAATTTTTACGAAAAAACCCTCAGCGGAACCAATGAGCAGAAGAAAAGGGACATAGAAGCCATCGACATAACGGAAGCGCTTGGTGAGAAAAAAATCCTCGGCCGTTTGTATGTCAAACATTTCTTCCCGGAAAGTTCCAAGAAAAAAGTTGCTGAAATGATCGAGAACGTCAGAAAAGTATACGGTGAAAGAATTGACAAACTTACATGGATGAGTGACAGCACCAAGATAATGGCCAGGAAAAAACTTTCGACCTTTACCTATAAAATAGGGTATCCTGATAAATGGGATGATTTCTCAAGCATAACCATCAAACCCAACACACTGGTTGAAAATGTAGTCAGCAACAGGTTATGGAGCCATAACAAGATGCTTTCCGAAGTCAACAAGCCTGTAGACAAGAATAAATGGCAGATGGCTCCCCAGGAGGTGAATGCCTATTATAACCCGCTTAACAACGAAGTGGTTTTCCCTGCGGGTATCCTGCAGGCTCCTTTCTTCAATCCGGACGCGGATGACGCTATAAATTACGGTGGAATTATTGCAGTTATCGGGCATGAATTCACGCATGGCTTTGACGACCAGGGCGCACAATATGATGAAACAGGGAACATAAGGAATTGGTGGACAAAACAGGATGCCGAGAATTTTAAAAAGTTGGGAAGCCGCTATGTTGCATATTTCAGCACTTTCGAACCGCTTCCCGGGATCAGGATAAACGGAGAACTCACTATCGGGGAGAATATTGCGGATCTCGGCGGTCTTACGCTCGCATATTATGCACTGGTAAAATCCATGGAAGGAAAACCCCAGCCCCCGAAGATCAACGGATTCACGTGGGATCAGAGGTTTTTCCTCGGCTGGGCGCAGGTCTGGCATAACAATATTAAGGATGAAGCCCTGAGAAACCGCCTGCAGACAGATCCGCATGCCCCGGCCCGCTACAGGATCAACGGACCGCTGAAACACATGAATGAATTCTATAAGGCGTTCAATGTGCAGGAAGGCGACAAGATGTGGATACCGGAGAAGGACAGGATTGCCATCTGGTGATCCCGTTGATATGTTCTTAAATAAAAGTGCATCGTCCATGATGTAAAATCATGATTATTGATGCACTTTTGTGTTTTTAAATGACAAAGGCGGTTACGAAGTACTTTTGCCGGAATTGCGGACATGCGGCCTCCAAATGGCTTGGAAAATGTCCTTCATGCGAGGCATGGAACAGTTTTGAAGAGGAGGTCGTGCAGAAATCAACTTCTGCCACCAGGTTGTGGGGCCGGAGCAGCAAGGAAAGGTCTGAGGCAAAGAATATCAGTGAGATCATACAGGGTAATGAACAACGCTTCAGCCTTATAGACAAGGAGCTCGACCGCGTATTGGGGGGAGGACTGGTCTCAGGCTCCATTACCCTGATCGGCGGAGAACCGGGCATTGGCAAGTCAACCCTTTTGCTTCAACTCGCGTTAAGGCTGAATAAAAAAGTCCTCTATGTCAGCGGGGAAGAAAGCGAATCCCAGTTAAAAATGCGGGCTGAACGCATTGGCATCATAAATAATGCATGTTATGTGATGTGTGAAACCTCACTCAGCAACCTGCTGAATTACCTTCAGCACAACCCGCCTGAAATACTGATCGTGGATTCCATTCAGACACTCTCCAGTGAAACGATCGACTCACCCCCGGGAAGCATCAGCCAGATCAAGGAATGCACTGCGGAGTTGCTGCGATTTGCCAAACAAAGCAATGTACCTGTATTCCTTATCGGTCATATCAATAAGGACGGCAACATTGCCGGACCCAAAGTCCTGGAGCATATGGTAGACACCGTGTTACAGTTTGAAGGGGACCGGCATTACAATTACAGGATTTTGCGAACGCTCAAAAACAGGTTCGGATCCGCAAGTGAGATCGGTATTTATGAAATGCGCGGAAGCGGTTTGAGGGAAATTGAAAATCCTTCTGAAATCCTGATAGGTGAGCGCGAAGATCACCTCAGCGGCATTACCATCAGTTGCGCCGTGGAAGGCATCAGGCCCATACTGCTGGAAACACAGGCTTTGGTGAGCAGTGCGGTATACGGCACCCCGCAAAGGACCAGCAATGGGTTCGATCTCAGGAGGCTTAGCATGCTGCTGGCGGTACTTGAAAAAAGATGCGGTTTCCAGCTGGGTGTAAAAGATGTTTTTATTAACATCGCCGGCGGGATGAAACTGGAAGATCCCGGTCTCGACCTCGGCATTGTGGCAGCCATTCTTTCTTCCTACCAGAACCTGCCGGTGAGCAGGGATATTGCGTTTGCGGGGGAGATAGGCCTTAGCGGAGAAGTGCGGGCGGTTTCAAGGATAGAACAGCGTATCTCGGAAGCCGAGAAACTCGGTTTCAAGGAAATGATGGTCTCCAAATACAATAAGGGGATTGATCAGAAAAACACTAAAATACAACT
This sequence comes from uncultured Bacteroidota bacterium, assembly GCA_937867025.1. Lineage (GTDB taxonomy): Bacteria > Bacteroidota > Bacteroidia > NS11-12g > UBA955 > JABMMZ01. The sequence continues at coordinate 10,995 of CALMKH010000133.1, forward strand.
TGTCCGCATTGGCAAAGTGGAAGAAGCTTTCGAATGGCTTTTCGGATGATACAATACTGAAACATGAAAAAAAACAGACTTGCATACTGGATACTCGGAGGTCTTGCAGCCGGCATTATATTTGGCGCCGTTACCAACTCTGCATTCGGGAACGATGCGGAAACGGTTGCAGATATCGTTAAGTACACATCGCTGGGAAGTACGATATTCCTGAAGCTAATAAAGCTTATCATCGGACCGTTGGTGCTCAGTACCCTGGTGGTGGGCGTTGCCAATATTGGGGATGCCAAAACGATAGGACGCATGGGAATAAAAACGATCGGGTGGTTTGTTTTTGCGAGCCTGGTATCATTGAGCCTGGGACTGGTATTGGTCAATTTACTGGAACCTGGCCTCGCTTTCAGCAACCGCCTACCGCAGGCAGGAGCGGATGTGGGAAAGATCGCCCCGTTCACCATTCACCATTTTATCGATCAGCTGGTCCCTGAAAATATCTTTGTGGCGCTTTCAAGCCATAAGATGGTGTTGCAGATAGTCGTATTCTCCATCTTTTTCGGCCTTGCCCTGTCCGGCATCGGAGAAAAAGGGGCGCCTATCGTAAAGCTTATGGACTCCCTGGCACACGCCATGCTGAAACTGACTAACATGATCATGTGGCTCGCCCCATTGGCTGTATTCAGTTCCATTTCTGTGGTTATAGCCGAAAAAGGCATTGGGATACTTGCCGAATACAGCCTGTTAATCCTTATGTTCTACGGTGGCCTTCTTTTGCTGTGGATCATTCTTATCGCATTCGGTTATGCATTCATACGGAAAAAGGTCTGGTCGCTTTTCAGCCATATCAAGGAGCCGCTTATACTTGCTTTTGCAACGGCCAGCAGCGAGTCCGCATATCCCAAACTCCTCAACCAGCTCGATCGTTTCGGTGTAAAGGAAAAAATAACAAGCTTTGTCCTGCCCCTGGGATATTCATTCAATCTCGACGGCAGCATGATGTATATGACGTTCGGGTCCATGCTGATTGCCCAGGCCTACGGTGTACCGCTCGAACTGGGCCAGCAGATCACCATGCTGCTTGTCCTGATGGTTACCAGTAAAGGCATTGCCGGGGTTCCCAGGGCTTCACTGGTGGTCATTGCCGCCACCATTGCAGGCTTCGGTATTCCTGAGGCGGGGCTGGCCTTGCTGCTGCCGATCGACCAGTTCCTGGATATGGGGCGGACAGCGACCAATGTAGTCGGGAATGCCATTGCAACTGTTGCCGTGAGCAAGATGGAAGGAGAAGAAATCAACACCTGACAAGGAGTTTTTTTTCATTCCGGTGACATTTTGCATACAGGAAATTAAAACTTACTTTTGCACCCAAATTAGAAATACATGCCATATCTTTTTACTTCAGAATCCGTTTCAGAAGGTCACCCCGATAAGGTGTCAGACCAGATCAGTGACGCCTTGATCGACCATTTTCTTGCGTTTGATCCTCAAAGCAAAGTCGCCTGTGAAACCCTGGTTACAACCGGTCAGGTCGTGTTGGCTGGAGAGGTCAAATCATCTGCTTACCTCGATGTGCAAACCATTGCCAGGGATGTGATCAGGAAAATAGGGTACACAAAAAGCGAGTATATGTTTGAAGCGAATTCATGCGGCGTATTCTCGGCCATCCACGAACAAAGCTCGGACATCAACCAGGGTGTTGACAAGAAGAAAAAGGAAGACCAGGGTGCTGGTGACCAGGGAATGATGTTCGGGTATGCTACCAATGAAACTGATGATTATATGCCTCTGGCGCTCGACCTGGCCCATAAGATACTTATTGAGCTGGCCGCACTCAGGAGAGAAAACAAGGCTATAAAATATCTGAGGCCTGATGCCAAAAGCCAGGTTACTCTCGAGTATGACGACAAGCATAAACCCATCCGTATAGACGCTATTGTGGTATCTACACAGCACGACGAGTTCGATACCGAAGCGAAAATGCTGGCGAAGATCAAGAAAGATATCATTGATATCCTTATCCCCAGGGTGAAAGCCAAATATTCCAAATACAAGCACCTGTTTAACAATAAGATCAAGTATCACATCAACCCTACGGGCAAGTTTGTGATCGGTGGCCCGCACGGCGACACAGGCCTTACCGGCAGAAAGATCATTGTAGACACGTACGGCGGTAAAGGTGCCCACGGCGGCGGAGCTTTCAGCGGTAAAGATCCGAGCAAGGTGGACAGGAGCGCGGCTTATGCTACCAGGCATATTGCAAAAAACCTTGTTGCAGCAGGTTTATGTGATGAAGTCCTTGTACAGGTAAGTTACGCTATCGGAGTGGCTCAACCTACAAGCATTAACGTCAACACTTACGGAACAGCCAAGGTGAAGATGACCGACGGTGAAATCGGAAAGATTGTGGAAGGCATTTTCGATATGCGTCCTTATTTCATTGAACAGAGGCTGAAACTGAGAAACCCAATATACAGCGAAACAGCAGCATACGGACATATGGGCCGTCGCAATGAAGTGGTGACAAAGACCTTCAGGTCGCCCGAGGGCAAGACCAAAACCGTCAAAGTCGAACTGTTTACATGGGAAAAACTTGATTATGTGGACAAGGTAAAGAAGGCATTCAAGCTTAAATAATGGAAAGGGGCTCAGAGCCCCTTTTTAATATAACCCCATTTTGATGAGTGAAAAATTAAAACGCTTTTTCTTTTCCAATGCGGGCTTATGGCTCATATTCATTGTATGGACACTGTTCGTTTCCAATTTCTGGCTACCCCGTAACTGGGGTTTTTACGGAACGGACGACTGGGACCTGACATATACCACATATGAAGTCGCCCGAAAAAGTATCATTGAATTCGGACAATGGCCTTCCTATAATCCATACTGCGCCTTTGGCAGCGACCTGGATGCCAATCCCCAGGCTACACATGCCAGCATTTTTTTTATACCCATCCTGCTGTTCGGCACATTTTACGGTTATAAACTGTCTGTACTGCTGGCTATGCTTATGGGATGCTGGGGAGCGTACAAGCTTTTTAAAAGCATGCAACCCGACCCGCTGATTTCCTTATCCACCACCCTGGTCTTTGTAGGTTGCTCATTTTTCAGCCGGCACGTATTTCAGGCAGGTCACAGCAATATGCTATACTTTTACCTGCTTCCCTGGCTGGCTTATTTTCTTAACCGGCTGAGAATCAATGGCACACCTGCCGATATATTCTGGCCGGTATTGATTCTTACCCAGAGCCTGACCGGGGGCGCACCTTTCATTTTTATTGTTTTTGTCCTGTTTATGGGGTTATGGAGCATTGGTATCCTGTGGATTGAAAAGGGGAATTACAGAACCGTTCTGCTATTTGCGTGGATAGTCCTGTTATCCATTGGCCTGTCGGCGTGGAAAATATGGCCAACAATTGATTACTGGGAATACCTGCCCCGACTGGTAAGGGATCATAGCGGCATCAATCTCCTGATATGGCTGCAGGCTTTATCCGATTATGAGACCGATACAAGGACCGCACATCTCTGGCATGAATTCTCGATGGGTTTCAGTTTTGTATTGTTAGCCATTACCCTCTATTTTTTCAAGAACATTCCCAACGGCAGGAAATGGCTTATCTTATTCCTTGTTGTTTTCTGGCTGAGTCTTGGAAATATGCCTCCATACGTAAACCCCTGGTATGTTCTCAATCATTATGTGCCTGTTTTCACCAGCCTTAGGGCTCCCTATCGTTTCGGGCTGCTGATCGTATTCCTCCTATGCGTAGCTTTTATCCGGTCGGCTAAATTTGGGAAGGATAATCGTCTGATTTATTTCATTTTAGTAGCCATTGTGTTTAGTACTGCCTTAAAATATAATTCCATAACCAAAAAAATCATCGGAAGTCCAAGGCTCGAAGATTTAAGAGATTTCCCTTCAAGGAGCAAACACGATCCACTTCCTGTTTCTTTATCCGCTAAGGAACGGTTATTACAATACATCTTTATAAAAAATAACCATTTGATAAATAATGCTTATGAGCCTCTTAGTTTAATGTATGTGGGAGATACACTTACAACTTTTGTCAGTAATGCAAAACTTCTGGATTTCAGTCCAAACCGGTTCACTATCCGAACTAAGGATTCAGGTGATGTACTTATAGCATTAAGATTCAATAAAAACTGGCAGCTTCATGGTCAGGGAAAACTGGTTAACAGGAATGGCCTTATCGGAATTGAACATGGCAAGGGAGATATAGAACTTGCCTATTATAATCCAGTGTTCCGTAAAGGTCTGATTATAAGCGGAATATTTTCAGTCATTCTGATTGTTTCGCTCCTTGTATTTGCCCGGAAACGCAAACTGTCACAGGCCTAAACCAAACATACACGGTATTTTTCCTATTTCCAGGCGATTATCTTTCCACCATGAAACGGTTCTGCACATAATCCGCTCATGATCGCCGGTCAGATCAACAGCAATAAGAAGCCTGGTGGAAGGATTCAGGACAGCCAGTAAGTCCGCGAACATTTTATCATTCCTGTAAGGAGCTTCTATAAAGAGTTGCGTGCAGGTTCCGGATTCCTTTTCAAGCCTGAGAATAGCCTGCCTTCTCTCTTCAGGCTTGACGGGAATGTAACCGTTGAATTTAAATTGCTGTCCGTTAAGCCCGCTGGCTATAAGTGCCAGGAGGATGGAAGATGGCCCTGTCAACGGTTTTACTGTTATCTCGAGTTCGTGAGCCATTCTCACCACATGGTTGCCCGGATCCGCAATACAAGGCAAGCCGGCTTCGGACATCAATCCTACCATGGGATTCTCTAAAAGCATGTTTCTTATCTCACCCCTCCGGGATTCCATGTTATGCTTATCCATTTCGAGGAGAGAAATCTTGTCCCAGGATATACCGGGATTCAGCTGCTTCAGATAATGCCTTGCCGTTTTTTCGTTTTCAACTATAAAATGCTGTATACTAACGATTTGTTCAGAAACTTTTAAAGGAATGCTCCACGGGATTCCGTTTCCTGATATCGGGACAGGTATTAAAAACAATACGTTTGACGTTTGTTTTAACATAAATTAATTTTAAAAATTGGCGCAATTTGCACTATTTTTGTAGGATACACACAATATACACATGAAAAAAATTCTTCTAACAGGTTTTTTCGTTTTCTTTTTATGCTCCCTGAATGCACAGACCTATGGTAACGAATGGATTAATGTCAACCAGAGGTATTTTAAAATCAGGATCGGAAAACCGGGAATTTACAGGCTGGACTATACATCTCTCATTCCGGCGGCTACCAATATGGGACTGGATCTGCCCACGGTAAATCCTAAAAAATGGCAGATGTTCTATAAGGGCAAGGAAATACCCATTTATGTATCAGGAGAAAATGACAATGTGTTTAATGTCGGTGACTTTATAGAATTCTACGCCGAACTCAACGATGGTTCGCTTGACAGGGAACTTTACGCTTCAGCAGGACTGCAGGCCAACGACAGGGTAAGCATGGTTACAGACAGCAGCAATTATTATCTTACTTTCCTGCCGGCCTCTTCCCCGAATAATGGCAAGCACATGCAGAATTACAATTTTACCAATTACGGGGCATATCCTGAATTGCCGTATTTCATGCATGAATCCACCGTCTCTTACACTACAGAATACAATTATGGTTTGGGAAAGCGCTATGATGTCAGCGAGGCGATGAACCCTGAGTATAAAAAAGCAGAAGGTTTTTGCGGTACTTTTTTCGGCAGCGGTACCTCCTATGCCAATTTCAGCACGGTGATGCAATCGCGTTTCATAAACCCGGCAGGCCCTCAGCCGGTGCTTACCTTTGCTACTGTCGGAAACAGTGACCGGCCAAGTACTCCGGAAGATCATCATTTAAAAGTAATGGTCAGTCCGGATAACAATACATTCAGGCAGATAGACGAATATAAATTCAAGGGGTTTGATATTGTCAGGAAAACTCTCAACCTTGGATTTTCAGATGTTGGCGCAAACAATACGTATGTGAGGTTTGATGCGCAGTTCATATCAGGCGTGCCATACCAGGCTAACGCCGTGAGTTTCGTGAGTCTCAGGTATCCCAGGAATTTTGACCTCGACGGGCAGACCTCAAGCCGTTTTGAAGCTGCTGCATCCGTTAATCCGCGGCATATTGAATGGGTGAATTACAACCCCAACAAATATGGTCCGATAGCTTATGATTTTAACACCGGCCACCGGATACGGGGCGAAAAGTATGCTGGCACCAAAGTCAGATTCTTCCTTCCGCCGAGCACTGATCCTACCTCATGTTACCTTCATGACACTACCGATATAGTTTACCTGGTTGCAAAAGATGTGGTTGCTTCGATAAGTCATACGACTCTTCCTTTGCCTGATCTCGAACTTATGAAGTTCAACCCGGCCCAGTTCATCAATAAAAACAAACTCATACTCCTTACCCACCCTAAATTTGTGGGTGAATATACCAGCCGCTACCTTAGCCATAAAACCGCTTCAGTGTACTCAAGTCCGTGCGACCTGGTGACTACCCAACAGCTTTATGATCATTTCTCATACGGCGTCCCACACCCAATTGCCATCAGGAGATTCATAAGGTACCTGAAGGAAAACGGCGATACCGCGCTTAAATTCCTGTTTATTGTCGGCCGCGGTTACCAGACCAATATGCTGAAGGCCAGCAATGTTCCAAACAGCAATAAGTACAACCTGAACCTTGTTCCTTCCATCGGTGTACCGGCATCAGATAATATGTTTGCTACGGGAATCATTGATTCCACGCTTGCCCCTGCCGTGGCCATCGGAAGGCTTACCATTGACCGGCCGGTGGATCTCGGTGTGTATGTCAACAAGCTGATTGAGTTTGAATCCGCTTCCAATGATTTCTGGAAGAAAAACCTCATGCACCTGGCTGGAGGAGAAAACGGGCTTCAGAATATACAGATCAAAAACAAGCTCGATAATGCCGGAAGCTGGGCAGAGGGTCCGCCGTTCGGAGGAAAAGTTACTACCTATACCAAAGCCTCCATTGGCATCAGCGACCCGTTCCTGAAGCAGAAAGCCATTGATAAAATCAATGAGGGCATCCAGCTTGTTACCTTTCTTGGACATGGAAGCGCTGCCGTTACGGATGTGGACATCGGGGATACTCTTGAATATAACAATAACGGCAAATACCCTATTTTTTACTTCAACGGTTGCAGTATAGGCAACCCGTGCCTTGGCCCGCCTGACAAAAACATCAGGTTGTCGGGTGAAAGTTTCGTTAAAGCCAAAGGCAAAGGCGCCATTGCCTTTATTGCCCAGACAGGCCTTTCGGAGTTGGGCCTGGTGGATAACCAGATACAGGATTTTTACGAGTCCGCATTCTATGACAATTACACCGGCAATTTTACGATCGGTGAAAATATCCAGCGCGTTCTGCAGCTTGTGCCGCTGAATCCGGGCATAGACGACGAGGCTGCAAGGATACAGGCCAGAATACTGTTCATACAGGGCGACCCCTCAATCAGATTTTTCCAGCCCCAGTTGCCGGACTATAATATCAAATATAATGTTCTCCCTTTCCTTTATCCTGAGGACATGACCGCAGTCAGTGATTCATTCGCCGTCGCAGTGCCGATTGAAAATAAAGGTAAGTTCGTTGAAGATTCCATTTCCATTAAAATTGAACGCAGCTACCCGAACAATTTCATACAGAATACGCATTATTTCCAGGTTCCTGGCATCGGGTACAAAGACACCGTCTATCTGTATATCAAATCGAAAGATGCGGCTTCAGCAGGATATAACACGTTCTACATTTCGGCAAACTATGATTCCAAGATCAATGAACCGGATCATGAGAATAACAATATCCTGCTTAGTGGTGAGCAGGCATATATACCGGGTAACGGGGTTAACCTTGTATATCCGAGACGGTTTGACATCATATCGAAACTCAATAACGATACTGTGGAACTCATCGCCCAGGCATTGAACCTGTTCGAAAAGAATTACAAGTTCAATTTCGAGATCGATACAGTTCCTACATTTAACAGCCCGTGGAAGAAGGCCGACTCCACCTCCAATATTGTAGGCCAGATCAGGAAATGGAAAGTGAAACTCACAGGTGCCAAAGACAGCACTGTCTACTACTGGCGGGCAAAAATACAGGTAGGTTCCATACTCGGTGGAACATGGAGTGAGCGCAGCTTTGTTCATATATTTAATCATGAACCCGGCTGGTCGCAATCTGATTTCCCGCAGTTCTATCCCAGCAGCAAGCTTCAACAGGTCTACCTCGACAAAAACAAGAAAGAGTTTGCGTTTACTTCTATAGGAGAAAGCGTTTATGTGAATACATCACTTAATAAGCAAGCGAATTTCGGGATAAAGAAGAACGGTCACGGAGCGTCTTCGCTGACACCGGCATCCAAGCCCGGAATAGTGGCTGTGCTTTTTGACAAGAACAGCCTGCAGCAATTCAAGCTTCCCGGCGTATTCAACACATCGATATATTACGGAGTAAATTATTATGAAGACGGCCTCAAAGCGTATAACTTCAATCCGGCATCCAGTGCTGTTGATGGCGGCGCAGCGGATTTCATCAGCTGGGTGGATTCCATTCCAGACAGTACGTATGTAGCCTTGTGCAATTCTGATGCGTATAACCCTACACAGTTTACTCCCGCAGTATACCAGGCATTTGCCAAGCTCGGAGCCAATCTTATCAATTATGTAAAAACCGACAGGTCATCCTACGCGCTTATCGGCAGAAAAGGTGCGGCTGTCGGCACTGCCATAGAAGATACAGGTTATTATTACAGCTCCGTGAACGACCAGAGCTATATAGAGATTGAAAAAGAAATGATCGGAAAACGCGGTCAGGGAACACTCAAAACGGAAATGATTGGTCCTACCACCAAATGGGGCAAACTCTATTTCCATACCAAATCGCTCGATCCGGGATTGGCTGACGATTTCTATGTCCATGTACACGGCGTTGCCAATTCGGGTAAAGACTCGGTTCTGGCAGAGTTCGTGACCACCGACCATGATCTTTCTGCAGTGGATGCCCAAAGGTTTCCGAATATTTACCTGGAAGGAGCATTTGAAGACCTGACCTATTATACCCCTTCACAAATCAAACACTGGCGTGTGACCAATACGGAAGTGCCTGAAGGCACGTTGAACACGAATCTTACGACCATCGTCTGGAGGGATTCCTTGCAACAGGGTGAAGAATTCAAATATGAAATGGCCTTCCAGAATATCTCTAACCTCCCATTCCGGAAAAACCTCAGCTACCAGGTACTGATTTACAACGTTGATAATAAAGATACTGTATATAATGCCACCAACACATACAGTGACAGCCTGACACCTGATAAACATTTCATGATCACCACGTCTTTAAATACCAAAGTGCTCAGGGGGCGTTATGCTTATGTGGTCAAAGTGAACTTTGATGCGTTCAACAAACCTCTTTTTCCAGAGCTCTCGCTGATCAATAACTCGTCGATACGGTATTTCTTTGTAGAGGAGGATAAAGTGAATCCGTTGCTGGACGTGACATTTAACGGCAAACATATAACAAACGGTGAAATTGTATCCTCGAACCCGAGCATTCTTATCAGCAGCAAGGATGAGAACAAGCTTAACTGGCAAACGGATACGAATGGTATCCAGATATGGTGGAAAACTCCTTCGAGCACCACATTTGAAAAGATCGATTTCGACAGCTTCGGGATCAAGTACACCCCGGCCACTTCGGCTTATAATCAGGCCAAAGCCGAGTTTAATCCGAAGAATCTCAGGGATGGGCTGTACACCCTGAAGGTGCAATCGAATGACGCTAACGGCACCAATGCTGGCGTCACCGAGTATATGGTTAACTTCACTGTTATAAACAGGGCTTCCGCCACCAATTTTTACCCATATCCGAATCCGTTCACCACATCCATGCGATTTGTATTCACATTGACCGGAAGCGATGTGCCGGATTATATCAATATCAAGATCATGACCATACAGGGTAAAGTGGTAAAAGAACTGAACAAGGAAGACCTGGGCAATATTAACATAGGCAATAACGTTACTGATGTTGTGTGGGACGGAACTGACCAATATGGCGACCGCTTGTCAAACGGAGTTTACCTGTATACGGTTTCCATCAAGCGTAATGGCGAAGAAATAACGCAGCTGGAAGACGACAATACAAGCAATTTGCTGAATGCAGACAAAGCAAATAACGACCTTTTTAAACATTCTACCGGAAAAATAGTCTTATTAAGATAAATGAAGTTTTTAAAACCTTTGAAGAATTTAACCCTGGCAGCATTATCATGCACGTTGCTGATGGCCTTTATGGAAGGACCTGCCGTTACAAACGTAAGCAGCAGTAACAACTCCGCAGCAGAAATGTATGAAATGAACCTCGATAAGCTGCCTCATGTGATCTTCTGGAGAAAGATCATGAATCTTCACAAGGACAGCTGTATTGTGAATGTGCACGGGGAACGAAAGATACTCGCCACCATGTATGCCCCGGAATGGAGCAATATGCAGTTGAGCAGCAAAGACAGGATACTTGACAGTTTCCGCAGGATGCATGGCATTCTTGATACACCGAGGATCGTAAGCACCATGGGAAAGAGCTTCTTTTACACGTTCGAAAAAATTTCGCCGAAAATCCCCATGGGCATGAAGGAATTTGAGAAAAACGGTGTGGATGGCTGGTATGCCAAAGCCATTCTGTTGATCGAAAGCCCTAACCAGCTTCAGAAATCCACAGCCGGAGCATATGGTCCGTTTCAGTTAATGAAAGGCGTAGCCAGAAATTACGGATTAAAAATTAACAGAAAAGTGGATGAACGGGCGAATTTCAAAAGATCTGCCTATGCTGCAAGCCAGCTTATCAAGACAGTTTGCATTCCTTACGCCGAACAAATGCTTCAGGCAAGAGGCATCAGCACCAACCATGAAGAATTGTGGTTCAAGCTGTTTGTCATGCATATCTATAACGCCGGTGCCGGTAATGTGAGAATGGCTCTGAATGCCATACCACAACCGGGAAACGATATCGAACTTATCAAGCAACTCTGGAATACAAATGCCGGCAGGTTCCAATCCGCTTCACAGAATTATTCCCAGCTTATCATAGCTGCATTTCTTGAATACGAGGAAAGGGTTGAGAAAAAAGCAGGACGGTAAAATAATCAGCGCTTATTCAACAGCATATAAGCCGGGAACCCAAGACTTATCAGTATGAGTCCCACCACTGCGTTTCCGGGTGAATCCATTATGGAATAACAGACCAGGAATGCACTGAATAAGGTAAAGACTATGGGTATTACCGGATAAAGCGGCACTTTGAACGGTCTTGGCTCCAGTGGCATCTTGTATCGGAGCACAATGACCCCTAACGCTCCGCATCCATAGAAAATAAACGCGACAAACACCAGCATTTCCGTCAGCATGTCAAAGCTGCCACTCAATATAAGGACAATGCACCACACCATTTGATAAAGAATGGACCTGTGGGGCGTCAGGAAACGCGGATGCGATTTACCGGCGCTTTTCAGGAACAGGCCGTCATGCGCCATGGTGTAATAAATCCTTGGCGCTGACATGAGACTGTTATTGGTGCTGTTGAATGTGCTGACAAGGATAAGGATTGAAATGAATAAACCGCCATATATCCAGACCTGGTTAATGGCTTCCACTGCAGCGATCGCATTCTTCTTCTCGTAGACCCCCATGAAGAACTCGACATTTCCGGACTTGAAATAAGATGCGTTGACGCTCACGTACAATATCATGACTATCAATGTACCCAATGCGAGGGCAATGGGAATATTCCGCTTGGGATTAATGATCTCTCCGCCGAGAAATCCCACATTATTCCAGCCCTCATAGGCCCAGAAAGCAGCCAGCATGGCGGCAAAAAAACTTGAAAATGTCAGACTGGTCCCGGCGGCGCTCTCGCTAATGATGGAAGGTTCGCTGCCGGCGCTGAGCGAAAGGATGATAATAAAAATAATGCCCAGGACCACAGCTCCTCCAAGAATGTTCCCTATTTTTTCTCCGTAGGCGATACCGCGGTAATTAATAGACGACAACAGCACCACAAGCGTGCATGCCGTAAGCTTGACACCGAAATTGTTAAAAGGCTGGAAATGAAAATCCTTAATGGAGAAAATAGTCCAGTCGGCAAGCTCAGGCGATAATTGCGGCAAGGTAACCAGGTTATTTATGGATTCGGCGAACACATAAGCCACCGAAGCTGCTGTTGCCGTTTGTATAACTGAAAAAGAGGCCCATCCGAACAGAAAGGCGAACAGTTTTCCATACATGGCCTGGAAATATACATATTGTCCACCCGGCTTGGCTATCATGCCGGCAACTTCAGCATTGCTCAGGGATCCCATCAGGGTTATCAGACCAGCCGCAGCCCAGGCAGCAATCACCCACCCGCTGTGTTGCAGTTCATGACTCATCGTCGAAATTTTCTTGAAAACCCCGCTGCCGATCATGGCGCTTATAACCACCATGACAGCAGAAAATAGTCCCAGCTGTTGTTTTAACCCGTCTGACATAAATAATTTTTCGAACCTAAATAAAAAAAACGACATGCGTGACATACGGACTGATTTATTTAAATACACCACTTACGGAATTTGATTGCCGCTGAAAAAAATGTAGGTTTGCGGTTCAATGTATTCACTGGCGAGGATATCGGAATTTGCGGGTACTAAACTGCAGGGCGACGGTTCTGAAGAAAAAGATTGGCAATTGCTGATCGACAGCCGGACCATAACGGATCCTGATACCAGTATTTTTTTTGCATTGAAAACAAAATTCAATGACGGACACCATTACATCGCGGAACTCGTTGAAAAGGGTGTCAGGACATTCGTAGTTAATGAAGGTTTCCGCACCTCATCTTACCCCGACTGCAATTTCCTGTTTGCGAAAGACGTGAGGAATGCCATGCAGCAACTGGTTGCAAAGCATAGGGAACATTTCGATATCCCTGTGATAGGGATTACTGGAAGTAATGGCAAGACCATTGTCAAGGAATGGCTGGTGCAACTCCTGGAGCCTAAAAAAAAGGTGTGCTTCAGCCCCAAAAGCTATAACAGCCAGATAGGTGTTCCGTTAAGCGTGTGGCAACTGAATGCATCTCACGAACTCGGCATTTTCGAGGCAGGTATTTCAACGACCGGTGAAATGGAAGCCCTCGAAGCTGTCATCCAGCCTTCGATCGGCGTTCTGACCCATCTCGGGCCTGCGCATAACGAAGGTTTTACAAACTTTGAACAAAAAATTTCCGAAAAACTTAAGCTTTTCAGGAATTGCAAGGTGGTGATCATGAAGCATGATCCTGCGATATCCAGGCAGATACAGGGCCATGTCATGAGCTTTGGTTTTAATGATTCAGGGGCAGACATGAATATTGTCAGGAGGGAAACCAGCGCTTCAGGTACAACTTTCACTGCTGAATACAAAAACAGGGAACTGTATTTCGACATTCCGTTTACCGATGATGCGTCCATTGAAAATGCCTGCCTGTGCTGCCTGTGCACGTTATACCTGGACGGTTTTGATGCACCTGCTTTCAAAGAGTTGCATCCCGTCAGCATGCGCCTTGAGCTGAAAAAAGGCATAAACAATTGCCTGCTCATTAACGACAGTTACAGCAACGACCTGCACGCCCTTAGTTCTGCCCTGTCTTTTCTTCAACAACAGAATATCCATGAAAGAACGACGGTTATTCTGTCGGATATAGAACAAAGCGGGCTCCGCATTGAGGAACTATGGAAACAGGTGCAGCGTATGCTGGAAGAGAAGCATGTCAGCAGGCTAATTGCTATTGGTCCGGGGTTTTCACAGTTTGCGAAGCAGGATAAGGTTTACGGTTTTGACACCTTATTCTTTAAGGATACAAAAGATTTCCTGGAGAGTTTTTATCAGGTGAGCTTTCATAATGAGACCATACTGATAAAGGGCGCCAGGTCCTACCATTTTGAACGTATAACCGGCAGGCTGGAACAATTAACCCATGGAACAGTACTGGAGATCAACCTCAGCGCTGCCTCGCGCAACCTTGACACCATTAAAAACAGGCTTGAACCAGGAATAAAAGTCATGGCCATGGTCAAAGCATTCGCTTACGGAAGCGGCAGTTATGAAATGGCCAGGCTGATAGAGCACAAGGTGGATTATCTTGCAGTTGCCTACACCGATGAGGGGGTGGCACTCAGGCAAAATGGCATAAGGATACCCATCATGGTGATGAATGCTGATGAAGATGCATTGGAACAGCTTATCCGCCATCAGCTTGAGCCGGTTGTCTTCAGCATGAACCAGCTGAAAATGATCACTTCACAGTTGGAGCTTCACCACCTCAGAGTGCATATTGAAATTGATACAGGCATGCACAGGCTGGGTTTTAATGAGGAGGATGTTACCGGGCTGTGCGACTATCTGAAAGCCGTTCCGAGGATACATGTAAGTTCAGTCTTCTCACATTTATCGGCGAGCGATGAACCGGAACATGATGATTTTACAGCCTTGCAGTTCAGCAGGTTTAAAAATGCAGCTGCACGAATGGAAGAATTGCTGGGATATTCTTTCCTTAAACACATCAGCAATACCGCTGCCACACTCAGGTTCAGGCAGGACGGTCTTGATATGGTGCGCCTCGGTATCGGGCTATACGGGATAGACCCCACCAATACGTTTGAAGGACTTCTCGAGCCTGTTTTCACATTAAAGACGAGCATTTCACAGATCAAGACCATTGCTGCGAATGAAAGCGTCGGTTACTCACGAAAAGCCATCTCAGATCATCCACGACAGATCGCCATACTGGCACTTGGTTATGCCGATGGTCTCAACAGGGCGTTAAGCAACGGTAAAGGGAGCTTTGAGATCAACGGACATCACGCACCGATTGTTGGCAATATTTGCATGGACATGTGCATGGTGGATGTGACAGGTCTTCAATGCCGTGAAGGTGATGAAGCGGTTCTGTTCGGGAAGAATTCACCGATCCAGGATGTGGCTGAGCGGCTCGGAACCATTCCCTACGAAGTGCTTACCTCGATTTCGCAACGGGTGAAACGCGT